>CAYFPX010000176.1:14314-18454 GCA_964344945.1 uncultured Enterobacterales bacterium | reverse complement strand
CCTGGCTCCCTCGACCTCTACCCCCGCGAGTTCGTGGTCGACCCCGGGGCGGAGTGGTCCACCCGGGCCGTCTACACCCTCGACGAGGTCCCCTCCGACGTCACCCCGACCTGGATCTCCTCCGACGAGTCCCTGCTGACCGTCACCGCCGATGGCGTCGCCACGGCCCTCGCGCCGGGTGCCGTCACCCTCACGGCGACCTGGGAGGGGCTCAGCGCCGTCGCGGCGATCACCGTCCAGGAGGTCAACGCCCTCAAGGTGAGCCTGGTCCGGAGCGAGGACGGCACCCCCATCACCACCGGCAAGATCCGCTACGACGGCAGCACCGTCCTGGTCGACGAGCTCACCGGCACAGGCTCGCTCCGGGTGCCCGCTGGCGAGCCGGTCTGGATCACCTGCTGGTCGGACGAAGGCGATCGCATCCCGGCCACGATCATGCAGGTGGTCGGCCGCGAGCTGGTCGTGCCGCTCCGCGCCAAGGGCGCCGCCGCCGTGGCCGACGCCGAGGTCGGCGGTGACTATGACTTCAGCGGTGTGCCGCCCCTGACCGACGACGAGAAGGCCGCCGGCTACATCGTGCTCGGCCTCGCCGGGGCCACCATGTCCTGGGGCCCGCTCTTCTGGCGGCCCGACGAGCTCATCGCGCCCGATCGCGACGTCACCCTCTACGGCCTCGACGTCGCGATGCCCGGCAACATCACCATCATGGACGAGGTCGAGACCTGGGTCTCCCCGGTCTGGTCCGGCCCCGCGGGCATCTGGTCCATGGCCGGCCCGGTGCCCCTGGCCGACGCGGTCGCCGGGCTGAGCGATCTCTCCTCGGCCCTGGACTTCCTGCTGGAGAACGTCGACGGCTTCGTCTACGGCTACGACGGCGGTCTCTCGGCCGCGGCCGACACCCCCCTGGCGCTCGACGTCACCCCCGCCTCCTCCCTCAGCGAGACCGTCGAGGTCGAGCTCCCCGCCTGGCCCGACGGCTTCGACGGCAGCGAGACCGCCATGCTGCTCGCGCTGGACGGCGACAGCGCCGAAGGCCCCACCGTGGTGGGCTTCGGGCGCGGCTTCCCGGGGACCGCCTACACCTCCCGGGCCCCCGGCACCTTCTTCGGCTGGGACGGCAGCGCGGCCCAGGTCCTCGCCTACCTGGAGCTCGGCGGCCCTGGCAGCGGTGGTGCCCGGGTGCTGAGCGCAGCCCCCGTGGTGGATGGCCTCGCCACCATCGGCGACTTCCACGTGCCTCCCAGCCTGGACGCCTTCGACGGGGGCGCCCGCGAGCTGGAGTTCAGCAGCGACCCGGACGCCCAGCTGGTGCACTTCTACATCACCAGCAAGGACGGCACCGAGCGGGACTACTACCTGCCCGCCCAGTCGGGGCTGGTCGAGCTGCCCTACGAAGGCCCGTCCTTCAACTGGGGCGTCACCGAGTGGGAGATGGCCGTCGTGCAGACCGCGACGGGCACCTACGACTCCTGGACCATCGAAGGCGCCGTGCTCCGCGAGACCCTCGCCGACCACGCCGTCACGACCTCGTTCCTGAACCACAAGTTCGGCGGGAGCTGACCCACTTCATGAGCAAGTTGCTGGATGCAGCCCGGGCGGGCTTCGCCGGGCTGAACGTCGAAGCGTCCTTCGTCGAAGCTGCGCTGGAGAACCTCGAGCGGTGGGTCACGAACCCACAGGTCGCCGACACCCTGCCCCAGCTGCAGGCCGTCGTCGCTCGTGGCGACTGGGATCTGTTGCTGGACAGCTTCTACCAGGTGCTGCCCTTCGGCACCGGGGGGCGGCGCGGGCCGGTGGGCATCGGCACCAACCGCTACAACGCCTGGACCCTCGCCACGTCCATCCAGGGCCACGCCGGCTTCTTGCGGGACCAGGCCGATGACCCGGACAGGCCGCTGTCGGTGGTCATCGCCTACGACGTGCGCTGCTACCGGGACGCCCGCGGGCGCTACGACCCCGAGCTGCCGAACCCGCTGATGGGCCTGACCAGTCGGGACTTCGCCGAGATCGCCGCTGGGGTCTACGCCGCCAACGGTGTGCGGTCCCACATCCTGCCTCGGAGCAGCGCGACCTACGTGTCCACGCCGGAGCTGTCCTTCGCGATCCGCTACCTGGGCGCCGACGGCGGGCTCAACGTCTCCGCCAGCCACAACCCGCCCGACGACAACGGCGCCAAGATCTACGACGGCGCCGGTGGCCAGGCCGTGCCCCCGTGGGACGAGGAGCTGGCGGACCGGGTCGACGCTGTCACCGAGGTCCAGCAGCTCCCCTACACCGACGCCCTCGCCCAGGGCTGGGTCCAGGAGCTCACCCCCGACGTCCACCAGGCCTACCTCGACGCCAACGTCGCGGTCTCCCTGCGCCCGGAGCGCCGGGACTGCCACGTGGTCTTCACGCCCCTGCACGGCACCGGCGACACCACGGTCGCCGAAGTGCTCGAGCGCGCCGGCTTCCAGGTCACCCTCGAGCCCACCCAGTCCCCCCACGACGGCGCCTTCCCCGAGGTGCCCTTCGGCGTGCCGAACCCCGAGGTGCCCCAGTCGATGGACCGCGCCGTCGCGCTCGCCGCCGAGCTGGGCGCCGACCTCGTCATGTCCTGCGACCCAGACGCCGACCGGCTGGGCCTGGTCGTGCGCCGGGGGAGCGACTGGCGGGTCATGACCGGCAACGAGCTGGGCACCCTGGTCGTGCGCTACCTGCTGGGCTTCCGCCGCTCCCGCACCGGCCGGGCGCCGATCGTGATCAAGACCGAGGTGACCAGCTCCCTGGTCGCCCGGGTCGCTCGCCACCACGGCGCCAAGGTCGTCGGCCACCTGCTCGTCGGCTTCAAGTACATCGGCGACGGCCTGCGCCGCCTGGAGCGGGTCGGCCACTTCTACAACGTCGAGGGCTCTCTCGAAGACTTCGCCGCTGGGGTCGAGGAGAGCCACGGTGTCCTGGTCACCCACGCCGTGCGGGACAAGGACGCCGCGGGCGCCGCGCTCCTGCTCGCCGAGGCCGCCGCCTGGCAGAGGTCCCAGGGCCGCACCCTGGTGGACCTGCTCGAGGACTGCTGGCGCGAGGTCGGGACCGTGACCAACACCCTGCGCTCACTGATCATGCGCGGCGCCGAGGGCCGGTCCCGCATCCAGGCCATCCAGGCGTCGCTGCGGGAGACCCCGCTGCGCACGGTGGGCGACCGCCGGGTGACGGCCTTCCACGACCGCAGGGACCCCCGCGGGCCCTTCGGCCGGCTGAAGTCCGGCACCGATGCGGCGAGCCGCGACGTCCTTGTCTTCGAGCTGGGCCCGGACGCCCGCGTCATCCTTCGCCCGAGCGGCACCGAACCGAAGAGCAAGGTCTACGTCGAGCTCTGCGGTGAGCCGGGTGTCGAGCCCTCCGAGGCCATGCCGGGACTCGAGGCCGAGGCCCGGCAGCTCGGGGAGGACTTCGTGCTCGCGTTGCTCGACCGGGTCGGCCTGCACCTGCCTCGCTGGGCCATGTCGGTGTCCGACCTGGTGACGCTGGAGCACAAGCAGCACTTCGCCCAGGAGGTCCTGCCCGCCGCGATCCTGCGCCTGGCCGAGGGCGAGGACTGCACGGACTGGCTCGCCGAGCGGGTGCGCACCTACGGCAAGGACGCGGCGGTGCTGGTCGCGCCCGGTGTGGCGGCCTGGCTGGCCCGCAGACCGGACCACCCCCAGGCGGCGGCGCTGAAGGCCCTGTTCGGGCTCTGACTGGGTGTCTTCGAGTCCTCCCGTCGCTGGACTTGCTCTCGCACTCCCAGGCACTTCCCGTTCTCAGTCGCGGGCTACAGCCCGCTCCCTCGTCCGCGGCGCGCCGCAAGCGACGCTAGATACCCGGAATCGCGATAGCGGCGCCCAGCTCGGTCCAGCTTCAAGAACACCCGGTGACAGCGCCGATCAGTCCCGGCGGCGCACACCGAAGATCACCAGCGCCGGCAGGAAGCCGACGGCGGTCGGGAGCAGCCGCGCCAGAGGGTGTCGGTGGGTGACCTCGGCGTTCAGGTCCGCACAGCTGCAACCGCTGGACCCGCCACCGGAGCTCCCGCCGCCGCTGGAGCCGCTCGAGCTCGCCAGGACCCTGACGCCGTCCGGTGCCGAGTCGTCGACGCCGTCGTTGACGACCAGCTCAAATTCA
>CAYFPX010000176.1:6965-14304 GCA_964344945.1 uncultured Enterobacterales bacterium | reverse complement strand
CGTCGGCCGTGAAGCGCGGAATGGGGCTGGTGGGGTCACTGAGCGAGGCCAGGGAGGTGCCCGGTCGACTCACCAGTCGCCAGGCGTAGGTGATGCGGTCGCCGTCCGGGTCGTAGGAAGCCGTGGCATCGAGGGTGACCTGGGTGCCCTCGGTGACGGACTGGTCGGGGCCGGCGTCCGCGACAGGCAGGCCATTGGCCTGCTCGGCTGTGACCACGACCGTGTCGTGGTCGAAGGCGTAGCCGTCGGTGACCGAGAGCTGGATCTCGTAGCTGCCCTCGGCGTCTACGTACATGCCGGCTTCGGACCGGTCCTCGTTGATCAGCTGCGCGCTGGAGCCCGGAGGGGTGCTCACCAGGTACCAGGTGTAGTCCAGGGTGTCGCCGTCGGGGTCGTAGGAGCCGCTACCGTCCAGGTCGATGACGTCGCCGACCATCGCGCTCAGGTCGCCCCCGCCGTCGGCCACCGGGGCGGTGTTGTCAGGCCCGGCGGTGTCCTGCAGCTCGTGCCACCCGGAGTCCTCGGCTTCGCCGCCCTCACCCGGGGGGAACACGTGGCCACTGTCACCGGCCTTGTCGACGGGGTCTTCGTAGGAGTCCAGCCCGAAGCAGGCGAGGGTGGTCAGCAAGGCGAGCGGCGTCATGCCCATGACGGCCAACATACTCCGGATCAGCGCTCCCGGCGCGGGCCGTATTCCAGGGGCTCCAGGATGATGAGCCCTGCGGCGGGCCAGTTCTTGTACACCGTCAGGTTCTCGACGTACCAGGAGAGGCGGTGATCCTTGACCATCGGGGACCCGATCTTGGTGGCGTGCCGCACGGTCGGGACCTCGGCGGGCACCGTGAGGCCGACGTGGGTGATGGCGATCGGCAGGTGTGGCGCCACCACCCGCAGGGTGAAGACGATCGAGCCCGGCGGGATGCGCTCGACCAGTGTGGGGTCCGCGATCAGCGCGTCCAGGGGCAGGTGGGGGAAGGTCCTGGAGCCGACCGGGAGGCGGGCATCCGGCAAGGTGAAGAGCTTGCGCCGGCTCCAGCCCGCCCAGGTCTCCGGCGTCACGGTGTGGGTCAGCTCCCGGGCCTCCGGGAAGTCCCCCGTCGCGTCGCGGACCCAGCCGTCGGCGACGTTGCCCGGGATCCACTCCGCCAGCATGAAGTGCCGGCGGTTCTCATAGGTCGGCGGGCCGCCGTCGATGTAGCGGAGACCACGGCGGACCCGGGCCACATCCACCGCGTCGTTGGCGAGAGCGAGCGCCAGGGCCTCCTCGATGAAGGTCAGGCAGTCGAAGGCATCGACCCGAGTCACGGGGTCTGCGTCGAAGCCGCCGGCCTCGCCGAGGGGGCCCTCCTGGTAGGGCACCCCGAGCCAGGGCTCGGTGATGGCCTTCAGGCGCTCCGGCAGCGGCAGGTGGCGGACCGAGGCGGCGATCTCGGCCGCGGCCGGGTCGGTGCGCCCGGTGTGGTCTCGCGGCAGCTCGGGGGCCGCCAGGGCGGCCGCAGCAGCGAGCAGGAGGGCCGTCGCCAGGCCCCGCACCGTCAGAGCCCGATGGCCTGCTGGTAGCCGGCGATCCTCTCCAGCACGCTGTCGAGGGAGTCGTCGTCCAGGGACTCGCACGCGGCTGAGAGCGCCCGCTCGATCAGGTCGAGCAGCCCGGTGTTGAGCAAGCGGCGGTGTTCCGCGGCGGGTCGGCGCCGGAGGTTGTGCAGGATGCTGTTGGGGTTGATCGTGCCGTCTCGGCGGGACTCGACCTGGTAGTAGAGGAGGGAGAAGCCAGCCGGGCTGCCGTCGAGCAGCAGCTGGACCTGGGCCTGCCCGGAGCCCGAGCCGCTCGCGGTGTCGAAGGCGGTGGAGAGCTGTCCCAACACCCCGTTGACCACCTCGAGCTTGCGCAGGGCCTCCTGGTTGGTGAGCCGGGGCCCGGTGAAGTTCATCTGGACCTTGGCGACCGGGCCCTCGAGCTCGGAGCCGTCGGCTTCGCCCATCTCCAGGGGGCCCTCGTCTTCCTGGTTCTGGAAGGCCTCGAGCATGTTGCCCTGGGGCACCAGCACGTCGGACAGATCGACCCGATCCCGGACCTCGCCGGTGAACTGGCCGTCGCCCAGTCCGCCCCGGTCCTGGTCGTAGTCCGCGAACATCGCCAGCTCGTCGTCGACGAGCGCGTCGTCGGGCGCGTCGTGGTACTGCACGCCCGGCACGGGGACCACGGGAGCGTCGTCCTCGTGGTCGACCACGGGCTCGTGGTGGACGGTCTCCAGGGGTTCGACTTCATCGACCCCGGCGTCGACCTCGCTGAGCACCGAGATCTCCTCGATGTCGCTGTCCGACAGCTCCACGCTGGCGTTCACGGCCCCACGCTGGATCATGTCGGCGATGAGATCCAGGGTCTCGAAGGGCTCGAAGGGAGAGGCGGTCAGCAGGTGACCGAGGGTGCAGCCGTCCAGGCCCACCAGGGTCAGCAGCTGCTGCTCGCTGTTGAGGCCCGCGCCTTCGCTGCCCGGGGTGACCTGGACCAGGTGCGGCGGGTTGGCGGTCAGGCCGGCGGTCCGATCGAGGACCTCGTGGGACTCGCTGACGAGGGCGGCGGTGTCGTGGCTGAACTGGAGGTTCGTGACGAAGATGGCCTCCATCGCGGAGAAGGCGCTCTGGCCCCCACACGCCAGGAAGCGGGTCAGGTTGTCCTTGAAGCGCCCGAACAGCACCTCCAGGAGCTGTTCCTCCTCGACGACCTCGTAGAGCCGGTCCTCGATGGGGATCTCCGCGTCGCCCTGGCGTAGGGCCTCGGACTGGGCCTCGTTCAGGGCACCGAGCACTCCGAGGCGACGCAGGATCTGGTCCTGGTCGTCCTCCGCGTGGGCGGCGAGCACGTCCCCGTTCATCAGGTAGACGTCGATCACGCTGCCGCTCGCCTCGCGGGTCGTCAGGCGACCGGTCGCCCCGTCGCTCAGCTGACGGCTCAGGGCCTGGCTGGTGTGCGTCGTGTCGCTGCTCAATCCGGCCTCGAGAGCCTCCGCCCCGGAGGGTCAACGCCGATGGTACTTCCCCGGCCCCGGCAGGGTCAACGCGGCCCGACCACACTGGCGGCTGCCTCGAGCTGTGGGTCGGGTGGTGGGGCCAGGGGAGAGGTGGTCACCATCGGCACCACGTCCACCAGCACGTCGGGCCACAGCCCGGTGCCTGCCCAGGATCGACCGGCTGGGCTCCGATAGGTCGCGTCGAGCAGGCGCACGCGGAGCCCGGTCGAGAGCTGGTGCACCATGGCGCTGCTGCCCTGCCCGGCGGTTGGGGTCCCCACCAGCACGGCACGGCCCTGCTCCTGGAGCGCGGCGCTGAAGAGCTCCGCGACGCTCGCCGTGCCAGCGTTCACCAGCAGGGCCACCTGGCCGTGGTAGCTGGGGGCCGCCCGGGCCATCAACGGGCGCTCCTCGTGGTCTCGACGGCGCACCAGGCCGATCACCGAGTCCCGCTCCAGGAAGTGGTCCGCCGCGGCCACCGCCTCTTCCAGCAGGCCGCCGGGGTTGTCCCGCAGGTCCAGCACGACCGAGTCCGTGTCCAGCTCCGCCAGGGTCCGGCCCAGGGCCTCGGCCGTGCCATGACCGAAGTGCGCGACGCGGATGACCGCGGTCGGGCCGCCCGTCACCACGCGCACGGCGGGCACGTGGAAGCTGCCGGGAGTGACCGACAGGGTCCGGGAGTGGCCGGCCGCGTCGAGGACCTCGAGGTTGACGGTCTTGCCGGACAGGCTCGCGGCCGTCTCGTACATCTCGGGCGGTGTGCGCCCGTAGAAGGCGACCCCACCCATGGCGATGATCGCCTCGCCGGCTCGCAGCCCGGCCTCGTGGGCGGGCCCCTGCTCGTAGACGTCGAGCACCAGGAGGCTGTGGCCGGGCACCGCGAGCAGCTCCACCCCGATGCCCTGGTAGACCCCCCGGGCGAGCTCGTCGTAGGGGTCGGGCTCGTCGGGCCCGTAGCTGGCGTTGGCAGCGAAGCCCTGGCGTCGATCGAGGTGGCCGAGCATGCCGTCGACCGCGGCCCGGTAGAGCGCGTCCAGATCCACCGGGTCCACGTAGCCCTGGGCGATGACCGAGAGCGCCTCCTGCAGTGCAGCGGCGGCCTCGGCCTGAGCCTGGTCTTCCAGGACCGGCGACTGGTGCAGGGCGTCCGGATCAGAGCCCGCCAGGGCGGAGGTCGCCAGGAGCCAGCCGAGGGCCCAGGCGCTGGGGCCGGTCATCCGGTGCCCTAGAACGTGCCCCGATACGGGGTCGTGGCGACCGTGCGGAAGGTCGGGGTGGTGGCGGAGCGGCCCAGATCGGGGCGCTCCAGGGTGCCGGCGGTGGTCCACAGGGGCGTTGGCTGCAGCACCGGTGCGACAGGGGTGGCCTCGGCCTCGCTGGCGGTGCCTGCCGGGTGTCGCTGCGCCAGGTCCTGGAGGGCGCGGTCCTTCGCCGCGACGGCGGCCTGGGCCTCGAGGTGGCTCACCCACGCCCAGCCGATGGCTGTCAGCAACACCGCGGCGTAGGCGACCACGTGCACGGCGCCGAGCCGCACCTCGGTCGGCCACCAGCGCTGCCGGTGGAAGGCCAGGCCCTGTGCGTCGAGCTGGTCGTAGCGGGTGAGCACGCCTTCGAGCAGGTCGTCGAGGCGGGGCTCCTCGTTCAGCTGGTCGGGCCGGGTGGTCGGCACCGGCTGGGTGGCCTGGAGCAAGCTCGCGTGGGACTGGCAGGCGGCGCACTCGGCGAGGTGGTCCTCGATCCGATGGGCCTCGATCGTTGGCAGCTCCTGGTCGAGCCAGGCCACGATGCGTGATCGGGTGCGCCGACAGCCCATGGACTCCTCGGTGTACGGCAGACCGAGGCCGATCCTATAGCGGGAATCCGTCGGGTTCACTGGAATCCGTGCTCCTCAGACCCGCTCAGACGCCTTCGGCGACGAGCGGATGGTCCGGACCCAGCACCCCGGCGAGGCGGGTGCGGGCGCGGGACAGACGCGACATGACGGTGCCCAGCTTGACCTGGAGCACCTCGGCGATCTCGTTGTAGGACAGGTCGTTGTAGTACCGCAGCAGCAGGATCTCCCGGTGGGCGGGGGTCAGGTTCTCGAGCGCGGCGAGCATCTCGTCGCGGACCTGGCCCTCGAGCACGTGCTCCGACGCGCTCTGGGGAGCCTGCTGAGGTGCGGCCTCCTCCTGGCGGGTGTTGAGCAGCCCGCCTCGGCGCTTCTTGTCCCGCACGATGTTGAAGCACAGGTTGGAGGTGACCCGGAAGAGCCACGCCTTCATCTGGAAGTCAGGCGTGAAGAACCGGGGCTCGCGCAGGGCCTTGATGAAGACCTCCTGGACGGCGTCGTAGGCCTCCTGGGGGTCACGGACGATGCAGAGGGCGTGATAGTAGAGCTTGGAGCGGTACTTGCGAACGACCAGCTCCACTGCGAGCCGGCGGTTCTCCTGGCTCAGGCGCTTCAGGTCCCCATCGTCCCAGCGGCTGGGGTCGGGGTGGGGCATGACCTTGACGGTTCCCATCACTTGCTCCTCGCATGCCGCAGACCCCCCACCCGGACGGACCATTCCCACCGGTCAGGGAGCACTGCTTCCACAGATACGCACGGGGCGCTCCCCCATTCGTCACCGGATGTCGCCCCCGGGTTCCGTCCGCCCATCAGGTTCGGCGAAAGCCCACTGTCCACGGGCCCTTGGAGCCGGACAATTTGACTCTGGCGAGATCTCGCCTGACAATTTCGAAGCAGGATCCTCCTCGCTGCATCCCCAGACAGGGGACCGGGGGGCGGATCGTCAGCTGTGGCACGAACAATGGCAGATGCAGTCGCGAGCGAAGAGCGCCGGGTCCTCGAGGTCCGGGAGCTTGTGGAAGAGATCGTCCGGGCCATCGTGGACTACCCGGACCAGGTGCTGTGCCGGGAGGTCCAGGGCACGCACAGCTGCGTCCTGGAGCTCGAGGTGGCCCCCCAGGACGTCGGCAAGGTGATCGGTCGCAAGGGCGTGCACGCCGACGCGATCCGCCGGCTGGTCCACGCCGCCGGTGGCAAGCGCAAGATGCGCTATGTGCTGGAGATCATCGAGGAGCGCTGAGGGGGCGACTCACTCGGTGATGCCGGGGATCCGGACCCCGCGCTCCTTGGCGACGTCGACCGCCAGGTCGTAGCCCGCGTCGGCGTGACGGATGACGCCCATGCCGGGGTCGCTGGTCAAGACCCGCTGGATGCGCTTCGCCGCGGCTTCCGTGCCGTCGGCCACGATGACCTGGCCGGCGTGCAGGCTGTAGCCCATGCCGACCCCGCCGCCGTGGTGGAAGCTCACCCAGCTGGCGCCGTTCACGGCGTTGACCAGGGCGTTGAGGATGGGCCAGTCGGCCACGGCGTCGGAGCCGTCGAGCATGCCCTCGGTCTCCCGGTTCGGCGACGCCACGGAGCCGCAGTCCAGGTGGTCCCGACCGATGACGATGGGGGCCTTCACCTTGCCCGTGCGCACCAGGTCGTTGAAGAGCTGGCCGGCCTTGTCGCGCTCGCCGTAGCCGAGCCAGCAGATGCGGGCGGGCAGCCCCTGGAAGTGGACCTGCTCGCGGGCCTTCTCCAGCCAGCGGTGCAGGGCCTGGTCCTCGGGGAAGAGGTCCATCAAGGCCGCGTCGGTGGTGTAGATGTCCTCGGGGTCACCGGAGAGGGCGACCCAGCGGAACGGGCCCTTGCCCTCGCAGAACAGGGGCCGGATGTAGGCCGGCACGAACCCGGGGAAGTCGAAGGCCCGCTCGCAGCCGCCCTCGACCGCGCCGGCCCGCAGGTTGTTGCCGTAGTCGAAGACGTGGCTGCCGGCGGCCTGCAGGTCGAGCATGGCCTGGACGTGGGCGGCCATGGAGGCGTGGGCGCGGTCGATGTAGGCGGCTGGGTCGGACTCGCGCAGGGCCTGGGCCTGGTCCAGGTCGAGGCCGGCCGGGACGTAGCCGTTGAGCGGGTCGTGGGCCGAGGTCTGGTCCGTGACCAGGTCGGGCACGATGCCCCGGCGGACCAGCTCGGGGTAGGCGTCGGCGGCGTTGCCCACGACGCCGAAGGAGCGGGCCTCACCCGCCGCCTGGCAGGCGGCCACTCGCTCCAGGGCGGTGTCGAGGTCCGGCACGAGCTCGTCGAGGTAGCCGGTCACCAGGCGCTTCTGGATGCGTTCTTCGTCGACGTCGAAGCCCAGGAAGACCGCGCCGGCCATGGTCGCGGCGAGGGGCTGGGCGCCGCCCATGCCACCCAGACCGGCCGAGAGGACGAGCCGGCCGGTGAGGTCGCCGCCGAAGTGCTGCTGGCCGGCGGCCACGAAGGTCTCGTAGGTGCCCTGGAGGATGCCCTG
>CAYFPX010000176.1:6363-6955 GCA_964344945.1 uncultured Enterobacterales bacterium | reverse complement strand
CCACGAGCCCGCGGTCATCTGGCCGTACATCATCAGGCCGGCGCGCTCGAGCTCGCGGAAGTGCTCCCAGGTGGCCCACTTCCCCACCAGGTTGCTGTTGGCGATGAGCACGCGCGGGGCGTCGGCGTGGGTGCGCAGCACCCCGACCGGCTTGCCGGACTGGACCAGCAGTGTCTCGTCGCTCTCCAGGGTCTGCAGGCTGCGCAGGATGGCCTCCAGCGCTGGCCAGCTGCGAGCGGCCTTGCCCGTGCCCCCGTAGACCACGAGGTCGTCCGGACGCTCGGCCACGGTCGGGTCCAGGTTGTTGAGCAGCATGCGGTAGGCCGCTTCCTGGACCCAGCCCTTGCAGGTCAGGTGGGTCCCGGTCGGGGCCTCCAGGCGGCGGGGCATCAGGCCTCGGCGGGTGCCGGCGCGGTCATGCGCGTCTCGGTCTCCTCGCCTTCCTCGCCCTCGTCGGGGAGGCCCTTGAGGTACTTCTCGTAGTCCTTCCGCGTGATGCGGCCGGCGGCGATGTTGCGCTCGACGACGCGCACGTCGAAGAGGGACTCGTCGGTGATCTTGGGCATGGTTCGTCTCCGGTCCGGGCGGAACG
>CAYFPX010000176.1:4058-6353 GCA_964344945.1 uncultured Enterobacterales bacterium | reverse complement strand
TCGCCGGCCTCGGGGGGCAGGGGATCGCCGGCCTCGGGGGGCAGCTCGTCCCCGGCGGCCTTGATCGGCTGCAGGGTGTACTTGAGCATGTTCTCGTCGAAGTCGGCCAGGTCGGGAGCCACGACGCCAGCCGCGATCTCGCGCAGGCTGGTGACGATCTCCTTGTTCTCCCGGTCGTCCTCGATCAGCGAGGAGGTGCCCTTGAGCAGCTGCTTGGCCCGCTCGGCGGCCACCAGCACCAGGGTGAAGCGGTTGGGGACCTGCTCGAGGCAGTCTTCGACGGTGATGCGGGCCACACGGCCTCCCGGGGTTGAGCCGGGCGTCTCTAATCCATCAGTTCTCGGACGTCGAGAGGGTGGGGAGGGCGCCGCGCGCGAGCAAGAGGCGCTCCGCCGCCTCGTCGCCGGTCTGCAGCCAGCGCTGGGCGAGGGCCACCAGGTCCTCCAGGTCGTCGCCGCGGTCCCGGCCAGCGATGCTGCGCAGCACCCCCAGGCAGTCGCGGAAGGCCTGGGCCATGTCGCAGAAGAGCTGGGACAGGGGCCCCTGCTCGGCCCACCCGACGCGGCACAGGCCGGCGAGCCGGGCATAGGCCGCCTCTCCCATGTCCGCGTAGTAGCCGACCCCGACGGTCTTGCGGTCCAGGGAGTCGTGGAAGTACCCGCCGATGTACAGGGCCCGGTCACCCAGCTGCTTGTAGAGCCCGATGGCCTGGCCGGCGGGGCTGCCGCTGGCCCGCAGGTGGAGCTCGGCCAGGGTCTGGGGGGTGTCGGCACGGAAGGCGCGCTCGGCCTGGGTCCGCTCGACCAGCAGCTGCTTGAGGTACTGGGTCACGTCGGCGGGCAGGTCCACGGCCTTGAGCGCCACGGCGTCGTCGACGGCGGCGTCGAAGTGATCGAAGAGGTTCGCCTGGGTCATCATGGCTGGGGTCGTGCGCATCCGGTCCTCCTCTCCCTTCAAAAAGATGCTCAGTCCTGCTTGACGGCGTCGTCTAGGGGTTTATCTGTGCGGGCGCTGAGGGCCGTCTGGTCCTCGTGTGTCTCGCTGTGGGGGTCCTGGGCTGGTCCAGGTCGGAACACGGCGAACTCCTCGCACTCTTCCCACCATTCCTCATCGAGCCGCGCCAATGCCGGCTTTAGGAGAGGTCCACCGATGAACGTCCGCCCCCTGTACGACCGCGTGCTCGTGAAGCGCAACGACGAGCCCACCCGCACCAAGTCCGGCCTCTTCCTGCCGGACAACGCCAAGGAGAAGCCCGTCGAGGGCACCATCGTCGCCGTCGGCGGCGGCCGCGTGAAGGACAACGGCGACGTCGTGCACCTGTCGGTCAACGCAGGCGACCACGTGGTCTTCGGCAAGTACAGCGGCACCGAGATCAAGGTGAACGGCGAGGACCGCCTCATCATGCGCGAGGACGACATCCTCGGCGTCATCGAGTAGCGCTGACCTTCCGCACGCTTCCTCACACATCCAGTCTACACAGGAGGCCCTCATCATGAGTGCCAAGCAGATCCTCTTCGACGTCGAAGCCCGCAACAACCTGCTGGTCGGCGTGGACACCCTGGCCGACGCGGTCAAGGTCACCCTCGGGCCCAAGGGCCGCAACGTGGTCATCGAGAAGTCCTGGGGCGCCCCCGTCGTCACCAAGGACGGCGTGACCGTGGCCAAGGAGGTCGAGCTCGAGGACAAGTTCCAGAACATGGGCGCCCAGATGGTGAAGGAGGTCGCCTCCAAGACCTCTGATGTCGCCGGCGACGGCACCACCACCGCCACTGTGCTCGCCCAGGGCATCTACCGGCACGGCTCCAAGCTGGTCGCCGCAGGCGCCAACCCGATGGACCTCAAGCGCGGCATCGACGCCGCCGTGGTCGCCGTCGTGGACTCCCTGGCGTCGCTGTCCAAGCCCGCCGACAGCAGCAAGGACATCGCCCAGGTCGGCACCATCTCCGCCAACGACGACGAGGAGATCGGCGGCATCCTGGCCGAGGCCATGGACAAGATCGGCAAGGAAGGCGTGATCACGGTCGAGGAGGCCAAGGGCTTCGAGACCGAGCTCGAGATCGTCGAAGGCATGCAGTTCGACCGCGGCTACCTCAGCCCCTACTTCGTGACCGACGGCGACCGGATGGAGTGCGTGCTCGAGGATCCGTTCATCCTGATCCACGAGAAGAAGGTCTCCAGCATGAAGGACCTGCTCCCGGTCCTGGAGAAGATCGCCGAGAGCAACCGCCCGCTCCTCATCCTCGCCGAAGACGTGGACGGCGACACCCTGACCTTCAGCGTCAACGCCAACGGCCA
>CAYFPX010000176.1:0-4048 GCA_964344945.1 uncultured Enterobacterales bacterium | reverse complement strand
GGCACCCTGAACGTCGCGGCCGTCAAGGCCCCCGGCTTCGGTGACCGCCGCAAGGCCATGCTCGAGGACATCGCCATCCTGACCGGCGGCCGCGCCATCATGGACGACCTGGGCATCAAGCTCGACTCGGTCGGCCTGAGCGACCTGGGCACTGCCAAGCGCGTCGTCATCACCAAGGACAACAGCACCATCGTCGACGGCGCCGGCAGCCGCGAGGCCGTCAAGGGCCGGGTGAAGCAGATCCGCAACCGGATCAAGAACACCACCTCCGACTACGACCGCGAGAAGCTCCAGGAGCGCCTGGCCAAGCTGATCGGTGGCGTGGCCGTGATCTACGTCGGTGCCGCCACCGAGGTGGAGATGAAGGAGAAGAAGGCCCGGGTCGAGGACGCCCTGAACGCGACCCGCGCCGCCGTGGAAGAGGGCATCGTGCCCGGCGGTGGCGTGGCCTACATCCGCAGCCTGAGCGCCCTGGACGCCATCGACCTGGCCGGCGACGCCGGCCTCGGCATCGGCATCATCAAGGCCGCCATCCAGGAGCCCATCCGGGCCATCGCGGCCAACGCCGGCATCGACGGCGCGGTCGTGGTCCACAAGGTCCTGCAGGGTGAGGGTGCCTACGGCTACAACGCCCGCACCGACGTCTACGGCGACATGCTGGAGATGGGCGTGATCGACCCCACCAAGGTCGCCCGCACCGCGCTGCAGAACGCCGCGTCGGTCGCCGGCCTCCTGCTCACCACCGAGGCCCTGGTCGCTGAGAAGCCCCAGAAGAAGGCCGCCGGCGGCGCCGACATGGGCGGCGGCATGGGCGGCGGCAGGGGCGGCATGGGCGGCATGGGCGGCATGGGCGGCCTGGGCGGCATGGGCGCCATGGGCGGCATGGGGCTCTAGACCCGCCTCCTGTCCACACCCGGAGCCCCCGCAGCCTCGGCTGCGGGGGCTTCGTGCTTCGGGGGTCAGCCGCCGGGGTTAGCCTGCGCCCCGATGCTGACCCTGACCCGCGTGCTGGCCGCTGTCGCTTCGGGCCTGGTGCTCGCCGCCATCTCGCCGCCCATCGGCCTGCACTGGCTGCACTGGGTGTCATTCGCCCCCCTGTTCTGGGCCCTGCGAGCCGACGACCCCCGGGGCAACGCGCTCCTGGCCTGGATCGCCGGCTACGCCGGGGTGAGCACCCTGTTCTTCTGGCTGGCCGAGTCGATCGTGCTGTTCAGCAACGTGCCGCACTTCGCGGCGCTGCAGATCGTGCACCTGTTCGCCTTTGCCTTCGCCCTGCCCTACGCCCTGGTCTTCTGGGCGGTGCACCCGCTGCGACAGCGAATCGGCCCCTGGTGGATCGCGGTCGTGCCCGCGCTGCAGGTGACCGTCGAATTCCTGGGGCCGGCGCTGTTCCCCTACTACCACGGGGTCTCCCAGTACCGGACGGCCTGGACCTACCAGCTGGCGAGCGTCACCGGCATCACCGGGGTCAGCTACCTGGTCTTCCTGACCAACTGTGCGGTGGGCGAGCTCATCTACCGGCGGCGGGAGGGCGGGCCCTTCCCCTCGAAGCCCTTCGCGGCGGCCGCGACGGTGTGGCTGCTGAACCTGGGCTTCGGCGCCTGGCGGACCACGTCGGTCGACGCCGAGGTAGCCACCTGGGACACCCTCCGGATCAGCCAGATCCAGCAGGACATCACCATGTCCCAGCGCCTGGAGGAAGGCGCCCGGGCCACCCAGAAGCGGTGGCTGAGCCTGACCAGCAAGCTGCTGCGGGAGGAGCTGGACCTGGTGGTCTGGCCCGAGGGCGCGACCCCCTACGACCCCCGGGGCGGCCGCATCGGCGAGCTGATGGGCAACGTGGCCCGCAACGCCCGGGCCACCGTGATCTTCGGCGGCGGCTACCGCCAGCCCACCACCGATCCGGTGACGGGCCGCAAGTACAACCAGCACCGGAACTCCATCTACCAGGTGTCCCAGACCGGCGAGCTGCTCGGCCGCTACGACAAGATGGTGCCCATGCCCTTCGGGGAGTACATCCCCTTCTCCGACACCTTCCCGGTGCTCAAGGAGATCATCGAGGGCCCAGGCGACTTCAAGCCCGGCGAGGAGCCGACGCGGTTCCAGGTCGGCGAGTACGAGGTCACCACCCCGATCTGCTACGAGATGATCCTGGCGGACTTCGTCGAGGACCACCTGGCCGACGCCGACCTGATGGTCAACGTGACCAACGACGGCTGGTTCGGGGACACCGCCGCACCCCACCAGCACGCGATGCTGTCTGCCATCCGCTCCATCGAGCTGGGCATGCCGGTCTACCGGCTGGCCTACACCGGGGTGTCGATGGTCATCTCGCCGACCGGGCACATCACCGACGAGACCGAACCCTTCACCGAAGTCGCTCGGGTGGTCGAGGTGCCGGTGGGTCGCGTGCCGACGCTGTATGCCAGGACCGGCCCCGTCTTTCCCTGGCTCTGTGTCGTGGTCGCCGTGGCCGGGCTGGGGTTGACAGCCTCCAGACGGGACCCTGTCACACCCCCGTCGAACCCCTCGTAGGTCAGGGGGCAGGTCGGGCATGGAGCATCCAGCCGCGACATCCGACGAGGACCTCATGACGCGCGTGCAGGGCGGCGACGCCGGTGCATACCAGGAGCTGTTCAGGCGCCACGACCGGGCGATCCTGGGCTACCTCCGCCGCCGGGTGAGGGACGAAGAGCACGCCCGCGACCTCTTCCAGGAGACGTGGCTGAACGTGCACCGCGGCGCCCACACCTTCAAGACCGGCCAGCGCTTCCGGCCGTGGCTCTTCGGCATCGCCGTGAACACGGTCCGCGACAGCTACCGCAAGCAGGGTAAGGACACCGAGACCACCGAGATGGTCATGGAGCCAGGGGTCCCGCCCCGGAGCCACCACCCGACCCGCATGACCATCGAAGCGGCCATCGACACCCTGCCGGAGCACCTCAAGGAGGCCTTCCTGCTCGGCGCGGTCCAGGGCTTCAACCACCGCGAGGTGGCAGCCCAGCTCGACATCTCTCCCGACAACGCGCGGGCCCGCATCTCTCGGGCCCGCGGTCACCTGCGCAAGCTGCTCAAGGGGCCCGAGTGAGCCTCGACCCGACCACCCTCTGGCTGCTGGGCGAGGGCCCGGACCCAGGAGAGGAAGCCCGTGCGGCCCTCCTCGAGGCCGAAGTGCCCCCGGAGCTGGCGGAGCGGACGCTCGCGGCGGCGCAGGAGCTCTTCGATGAGGCGGACGCGACCTCGATGCGGTCCCGGTTGCGCGTGCACCGGGGAGGTCGCGTCCGCCGCCTCCTCGTAGGCGCCGGCTCGGTCGCGGCCCTGGCCGCGGCGGTGCTGCTGGCCTTGCCCGCCCAGCAGGGCGCTGGCAACCTCGACGGCATGACCCAGCGGGGCATCGGCGCGGACCTGCCGGCCCTGGACCTGCGCATGGCGGTGCGCACGGCGTCGGGCGTCGATCGCCTGCGGGCCGATCGGAGCTACGGCAGCGGCGATGTCTTCTACTTCCGGTACGAAGCCGCGGCGCCGGGGTGGCTGCACCTCATCCACGCCACGCCGGAGGGTGTCGAGGTCCTGGACAGCCAGCCCGTGAACCCGGGCCACGCCGATCTGGCCCGTGGCGGCGATCCCCTCGCCTGGACCGTCGACGACTCGGATCCGGAGCGGGCGGTCTTCGCCCTCGTGCGCACGACGGCCTCGGTGAACGGCACCGAGCTCGCCCAGGCGCTGACCGGCGCTCTGGAAGGCGAAGCCCCGGTGGACCCGACTACCCTGTGTGCCGCCGCCACCGCCCTCGAGCTCAGCTGCGATGCTCAGGCCGTGAGGGTGCAGCGATGATCTCCCTCGCCTGGCTCGCCTCCACCCCCCTGCTCGCGGGGTCGCTCTCGTCGGGGAGCGCCGAGGGGCTGGACGAGGCCTTCGCCCAGCGGCGGGTGGCGGTGCTGGTCGGCGTCGACAGCTACGCCGACCCGGACCTGGCGGAGCTGCGCTTTGCGGGCAAGGACGCCCAGGACCTGGCCGCGGTCCTGGAGGACCCGGAGTACGGCGCCTT
>CAYFPX010000175.1:18193-18477 GCA_964344945.1 uncultured Enterobacterales bacterium | reverse complement strand
CCATGGTACGGGCAGGTCAGGGTGCCACCGCTCAGGGAACCCTCGCCCAGCGGCCCGTCGGCGTGGGGACAGGAGTTCGACAGCGCGTGGAAGGTGCCGTCGACGTTGGCCAGGGCGATCGCGCTGCCGGCCACGATGATCTCCGTCACCTGTCCCGGCTTCAGGGCGTCCTTGTGCAGCACCACCTCGTAGCCGTCGGGTGGCGTGACGTCCTTGGGCGCCTCGACCCCCAGGGACAGCGCCTTCTCCGCCGCCTCGGGCTTGTGATCGTCTCGCGACGAGGG
>CAYFPX010000175.1:13206-18145 GCA_964344945.1 uncultured Enterobacterales bacterium | reverse complement strand
ACCACCCCCGCCGCCGCCGCCCCCCAGGAGCACCCCGCGGAGCTTGCTTCGGATCCCGTCCGGGCGGCCGAAGACGATGTCCTTCCAGAGGCTCACGCACCCTCCTGTCCAGGATCCAGTCCTACCACGCCCCCGCTCGCCCGCCGATGCCCCGAGACGGGGAGCCCGCGGCCATGGCAACATCGGGATCGAGGAGGTCTGCGGATGTTCCGGGATCGGCTGAAGAAGGCAGCGCGCAAGGCCGCGCTCAAGGCCTTCGGCATGGAGAAGCAGGCCGAAGACCGCGCACCCCGGTCCCAGATGGACCCCAACCAGGAGATCGACCTCTCCAAGATCCCCAAGATCGTCGACGGCGACGGCGACACCCCGGGGCCCAAGCACCTCACCCGCATCGGACGCACCTGGATCGCGGCGCAGATCACCAGCGACGTCTCGCACTGCATCCTCGACATCCGCTCTCCCCAGGAGTGGACCCAGGGCACCCTGCCCGGCGCCGTGCGCATCCCGGGCGAGCAGATCAAGCAGCGCCAGGACCTGCTGCCCCAGGACACCAAGGAGCGGGTCACGGTCTACGACAGCGACGGCGGCGAGCTCAGCGACCAGCTCGCCACCTGGCTGCGCGAGCAGGGCTGGGGCTGGGCCCGGCAGCTCCAGGGGGGCTGGGCCGAGTGGCTGGAGCACGGCGAACCCCTCGCCACCCTCCCCACCATCGAGGGCGCCCGGGCCCAGGTCGGCGAGCCGGTCGGTCTGGCCGGCGACCAGCGCGGAGTGGTCCAGGACATCGCGGTGTCCCAGGACACGCGGACCTACACGGTGCTGCTGGACGACGGAGCTGTCGTCGAAGTGGCCGAGGACGACCTCTCGGGCTGATGACTTCCACGACCCCCCTGCTGGCGCTGCTGCTGTGTGCCGCGTCGGCGTGGGCGCAGGACGACGCGACGGCCGACGCCACCCCCCTGATCCCCCCTCCCGAGGTCGGGCTGTTTCTGGCCGAGGCCCCCCCGATCGCACCGGGAGGGGTCGCCCACGTGCCCGATGGCGCGCTCGCCACCGGCGTGGCCGCCTGGAGGTCCGGCGACAGCCGTGGGGCCGTGCTGGCGCTGGAGGCCTGGCTGGACGGCGATCAAGGCCCCTGGGGCCGCCAGCGCACCGCCGGTCGCTTCCTGCTGGGCTGGATCCACCTCCAGGAGGACCGGCCGAACCTGGCGTCGTCGCAGTTCACCCGGGTCCGCCTGCACAGGGACAGCCCGCTGGCCCCCTACGGCGCCTGGTACGAGGCCTTGGCGGACCACCAGCGGGGCCGCCACGCCGTCGCCGCCGGAGAGTGTGCCCGCTACCGCCAGACCTGGCCCGAGGGCCCCCACGCCGCCGACTGCCTGATGCTCATGGGCGAGGCCTACGTGGCGGCAGGCAAGCGCTCGTCGGCGATCTCGGCGTACAGCCAGTGGCTCGAGGAGAACCCGGACCATCCGCGCCAGGAGGAGGCCGAGCTGGGCATCGCGAGGGCGGAGATGCACGGCCGCCCCCAGGTCGCGGCCGCCCGCCTGCAGGCCCTGTGGCTGGACCACGACTGGGCCACCACGGGCATCGCCGCCCAGGCCGCGCTCACGGAGCTCGCGGACCAGGGCGTGGAGCCCCCCGCGCTGGATCCCCTGGAGACCGAGCTGCGCAAGGCGACCACCCTGAAGAACTGCGGCGACCGGACCGACGCGTGGGAGGCCTTCTGCCACCTGCGGGACGACCACGGCGACGAGGGCCGCGCCGCGGACTGGACCCGGTCCAACCGGGACTCCTTCGCCCACCGGACCCGCCACTTCGGGGCCCTGGCGTCCGCCTACGAGGCCAGCTACCGGCGCCAGCCCACCAGCGACGCCGCCTGGAAGGCCTTCCGCTACCACTTCCGGGCCGGCAACTTCCGCGCGGCGGGGGAGTGGGGGGAGCTGGGCCTCGAGAAGCACCCCACCAGCCGCTTCAAGCACAACCGGGACCAGATCGCCCAGGCCTGGCAGCTGGCGGGCCAGTACGACAAGGCCACCCCCCACTGGGACGCCGAGGCCCGCAAGGGCGGCCGGACCGGCCGGGAGGCGAGCTTCTACGCCGCCTTCACCCGCTGGCGGGATCGGGACTGGGACAGCGCCCTGGCCCGCTTCGACGCCCTGGTCGAGCGAGCCGGCGACACCCTGGTCAAGGCCCTGTACTTCCGGGGTCGGACCAAGGCCTCGCTGCGGGACTGGAGGGGCCAGCACCAGGACTTCGACGACGTCGACGAGCAGGACGACCGGGGCTGGTACCGCACCCTGGTGCGCACCCTGCGGCGGGTCTGGCGCAAGGAGACCCCCACCGACGAGCAGCGGAGGGTCGGCCGCTGGCCCGGCACGCTGCTCCAGGGCCCACCGGTCGCCCCCCAGCCCACCGCGGTGGCCCAGCTCTCCCCGGCCCTGCGCCGGGCGTCGCCTGTGGCCTCTCCCGAGACCCCCATCGCCTGGGACGCACTGGCCTGGCCCCTGGCGCCTGCCGCAGACACGGCGGCCCTGCCCTCAGCCCCCAGCGAGGCCCTGCCCCGCCGCCCCCACATCCCCGAGTCGGCCCCGGTGGGCCGCTGGCACGACCCGGCTCTGGCCCGAGAGGCCTTCGTCGAGCTGGTCGAGCAGGGCGAGGCCCTCTGGCCCGAGCTTCCGGCCCTCCTGGACCTCGCCGACGTCGGCGTCCACGACCTGACTGCGCCCGCCATGGCCGCGATCTACGCCGAGTGGGACAAGGCTCGTCGCCGGCGGGTCTGGGGCAAGCGGGGCGAGGCCCTGCGACGGGTCGATCTGGACAACACCGCCTGGCGCCAGATCTTCCTGCACGCCCAGGACCCCCACGGCCTCGCTCGCAAGGCCGCGGGCCTCGAGAGGTCAGCCACCACCCCCACCGAAGCCCTGATCGCCCGGCGGCAGAGCTGGCCCACCGCCTACCGTCGCCACGTCGAGCGGTGGAGCCGGACCTACGACGTCGATCCCCTGCTGGTCTGGGGCCTGATGCGGCAGGAGAGCCTCTACCGCTCCCACGCGCTCTCCCGGGTCGGCGCGGTGGGCGTGATGCAGGTGATGCCGACCACCGGGGCCCGCATCGCCCGAGACATCGGGGACTGGGGCTACACGCCCGCCCGCCTGGAGCACCCCGGCACCAACGTGCGCTACGGCACCTGGTACCTGGCTCAGCTCCTGGACCGCTTCGACGGGGTCTGGCCCGTCGCGGTCGCCGGCTACAACGCCGGCCCGGTCAACGCCTCCGCCTGGCTCCAGGCCCAGCGGGATCGCATCGGGGTCGACGGCTGGGTCGAGCAGATCCCGCTGAGCGAGACCCGGAACTACGTGAAGCGGGTCGGCGGAAACTACGCGACCTACCTGACGCTCTACGCACCGGCGGATCACGTGGTCGACGTCCCCCAGCGTCCCGCGGGCGACGACCAGGCCATCATCGACTACTGACCCCTGCGATGGACCCGGCCCTCTTCCTGCTGCTGACCGTTGGTGCGCCCTGGGGACGCAAGCCACCGCCCGAGCCCGCCCCCGAGCCCGCCCCGGCGGCTGAGGGGCCCGAGGAAGCGCCGGCCCCCGAGCCCGAGGCCCCACCGGAGCCCCCTCCCCCGCCCGCTCCCGGCCTGTTCGTCCACGAGCGACCGGTCGACCTGGGCCCGCTGCCGCCTGGCCTCGCCAACGTCTCCGCCCAGGCCTGTGCCGCCTGCCACGTGTCGGTCCACGACGAGTGGGCCGGCAGCGGCCACCACGGCGGCTGGCTGGACCCCCTGTTCCTCGACGGGACCCGGGCCGCCCCCGAGGCCCCCCACCCGGTGGCCGTGAGCAGCGAGCTCGGCACCAGCGCCTTCTGTGGCACCTGCCACCAGCTCGCCTGGCCAGGCGCCGACCAGCCCTTCTACGACACCTACGGCGAGTGGGAGCGCTCGGCCTGGGCGTACGCCGGGGTCCAGTGCCAGGACTGCCACATGCCGCCCACCGCCGGGGTGGCGACCGCTGGCCGCTTCGCCGACCACGCCTCCCACACCGTGGCGGTGGATCCGGCCCGGGCCGTGTCGGTCCTGGTGGGCCTGCCCGGGAGCGCCCTCACCCGGGGGGAGTCCCTCGCGGCGACCGTCCGGGTCCAGAACTCCGGCGCCGGCCATGCCTTCCCCACCGGCACACCCTTCGCCCACGTGCTCCTGGTGGCAGAGCTCCTCGACAGCGAGGGGGAGCGAGTGGGCGAGCCCCTGGCGCACCGCCTGCGCCGCCAGGTAACCCCCGAGCCGCCCTACACCACCGTCGAGGACACGCGCTTGCCCGCCGGCGGCGAGGTGCTGCTGGACCACGCCGTCGAGCTCTCCCAGAAGGCCGCCGCCGGGATCGGGGCCTACCGGGTCACCCTGGCCAGGGTCCGCTCGGACGGCACGGTCGAAGAGCCCTTCGTCACCCACAGCGTGCCGGTTCTCTTGGACTGAAGTGGGCCCGACAGCCGGTAGAATGGCCCCTTCGGGGGTGCCCATGACCGGTCTCGTGCTGCTGAGCCTCGCGCTGCTGCCTGCCTGCGAGGACAAGGACGACCTCACCGGCACCGGCCTGATCGCCGACTCGGGGCCCACCGACACCGGCACCGTGCAGGCCGTCACCGACTCCGGCGACGACGAGACCGGGGGGTCCACCGACTCCGGGCAGGACACGGACACGGCGCCCCCGACCGACACCACACCCCCCGAGGAGACCGCCACCTCCGGCATCGACGCCGACGGGGACGGCTACCCCGAGGGCGTCGACTGCGACGACGACGACGCCAGCGTGAACCCGGGGGCGGTCGAGGACTGCGCCACCGAGGCCGACGACGACTGCAGCGGCTCCAACAATGACCTCGATGCCCTGGGGTGTACCGAGCACACCACCGACGCCGACGGCGACGGCCACGGCGA
>CAYFPX010000175.1:10768-13196 GCA_964344945.1 uncultured Enterobacterales bacterium | reverse complement strand
CGCGTGCGTCTGCGAGGACGGCGACGGCTGGGCCTCTGCCGCCGACGACTGCGACGACACCGACGCCACCGTGAGCCCGAGCGCCGAGGAGATCTGCGACAACGGCATCGACGACGACTGCGACGGCACGCCGAGCGGCTGTGGCCTGGGGGGCGACACCGACGTGGGCCAGGCCGACGTGATCCTCATCGGCGAGGCCGCCGGCGACACCGCGGGGGTCTCGGTGGCACCGGCCGGTGACCCCAACGGTGACGGGGTCTCGGACCTGCTGGTCGGCGCCCCGGCACACGACTCAGGCGCCTCGAACGCGGGCGTGACCTACCTCGTCCACGGACCCATCACGGCGGACATGAGCCTCGGAGATGCCCACGCCCGGTGGGACGGCACCACGACCAATGGCTTCGCCGGCACCGCGGTCTCCGGCCCCGGCGACGTGAGCGGCGACGGCGTCGACGACCTGGTCTTCGCCACGCCGTACCACGCCTCCAGCGCCGGAGCCGCCTTTGTGGTCTTCGGGCCCGCCAGCGCCAGCGGGACCCTGGACAGCGTCGACGCCACCCTGGAGGGTGAGTCCGCGGGCGACCTCGCGGGCTGGTCCGTGGTCGGCCTCGGCGACGTGGACGGAGACGGCCAGGCCGACCTGGCCGTCGGCGCGGTCGACACGGCCCACGACGCGACCTCCGGCGGCGCGGCCTACCTGCTGCTGGGACCGATCCCGTCGGGCACCGCCAGCCTCGACGAGGCGGCCGGACTCTGGAAGGGCGTCGGGGCCTACGACTACGCCGGCTGCGCGATCGAGGGTCCAGGCGACCTGGACGGCGACGGCCTCGCGGACCTCGTGATCGGGGCCTATGGCGACGACTCGGCTGGCAGCTTCTCCGGCGCCGCCTACCTGGTCCTGGGTCCGGGCACCGGCTCCCACGACCTCGACGACGCCGACGCCGCCTTCGTCGGCGAAGGCGCGGCCAACTACGCGGGCTGGTCGGTGGCGGGTGGCGGCGACGTCGACGGCGACGGCCACGCCGACCTGCTCGTCGGTGCCCCCTACGACGACGGCGGCGGCGAGGACGCCGGCGCCGGCTACCTGCTCCTGGGCCCGCTGAGCGGCGACCGGGACCTGGCCGACGCCGACGCCAAGCTGCTGGGTGAAGGCGCCGGCAGCCTGGCCGCCCTGAGCCTGGCCCTCACCGGCGACACGGACGGCGACGGCCTGGACGAGATCCTGGTCGGCTCTCCCGAAGACGACAGCGCCGGTCCGTCCGCCGGCGCGGTGTACTGGGTGACAGGCAGCCTGAGCGGCACCCTGGATCTCGCGACCAGCACCGGCCGCCACGCCGCCGAGGGCAGCTACGACTTCGCCGGGCTGGCGGTCGCGGGCGGGATCGATGTCGGCGGCAGCGCCCACGTAGACGCCTTCGTGGGCGCACCCGGGGGTGGCACAGCCGCGAGCGAAGGCGCCGTCTACGTGCTGTTCGGCGGCAACGACTGAAGAATCTTCGCACCTGCGGCTCAACCCGACGCTGCCCGGTGCCGATCCGCAGAGGGTCTGGAGGGCTTCATGCCTCAATTCTCTGCGATCAGCGATGTCGGACTCCGCCGCAACAACAACGAGGACGCCTACTGGTGCTCCCCGCAGCACGGCGTGTACGTCGTGGCCGACGGGGTCGGTGGACACGCCGGCGGTGACGACGCCAGCCAGCTGACCACCGAGGTCTTCGCGGCCAACGCCGAGCGCCTCGCGGGGCTGGGCGAGGACTACCGCCGCGGTCCGAACCGCCTGACCGGCCACCGCCTGATGCGCGCCCTCGAAGAGGTCTGCCACGAGGCCAACGGCCTGGTGTACGCCATGGCCTCCCAGCGCGGCCAGGTCGGCACCAGCACCACCCTGGTGGCCGCCGTCGTCGCCGGTGACGCGGTCTTCATCGCCCACGTGGGCGACTCTCGGGTCTACCTGTCCCGGCAGGGCGTGCTCTTCCCGCTCACCACCGACCACAGCGTGGTCGGTGAGATGGTGCGCCTCGGGGTCATCACCCCCGAAGAGGCGCGCCGCCACCCTCGCCGCAACCTCATCACCCAGGCGGTGGGCGCCCTGCCGATCTGCAGCCCCGAGGTCCGCGTGGTCCAGCTGCAGGACGGTGACCGCCTGCTGCTCGCCACCGACGGCCTGACCGACATGGTGGAGGACGAGGTCATCCAGGCCCTCGTGGCCCGGACCGACGTGGCCGATGCCACCCGCGAGCTGGTCCAGGCCGCCCTGGAGAACGGCGGCCGCGACAACGTGACGGTCGCGGTGGTGCAGCCGGATCTGGCCACCGCCGTCGAGCCCCCGCAGCGAGCCGCCGCCCGCGGCAGCGTTGATCGCCCCCGCGACGAAGCCGGCGACGGCGAGCAAGACGACGGCCCCGACGCTCAGGTCCACAAGCGGCCA
>CAYFPX010000175.1:8640-10758 GCA_964344945.1 uncultured Enterobacterales bacterium | reverse complement strand
CGCCTGAGCGCTGTCCAGGAAGCGGTATGCTTGCGGCCTCGCCCAGAGGCCGGCCGCTTCCATGCTCCCCCACGCTCTCCGCAGCGACGTCGGCAAGCGTCGCAAGAACAACGAGGACGCCGTCCTCGCAGACCCGCGCCACGGACTCTTCGTGGTGGCCGACGGCGTCGGTGGCCAGGCCGCTGGGGAGCGGGCGTCGGCGCTCACGGTGGAGACCTTCCTCGAGCAGGGCAGCTCCCTCCACGATCTGACAGCGGCCTACACGGAGCAGCCCGGCCAGGACACACGCGTGGCGGTGCTCGAGGCCCTCGAAGAGCTGTGCGCCGAGTGCTCCCAGCGGGTCTTCGACATGGGCGACGCCGAGGGCCTGCGCGGATCGAGCACGACCGTGGTGGCCTCGCTGGTGGCCGGCGGTGCGGTGTTCCTGGCCCACGTCGGCGACAGCCGCGCCTACCTGCTGCGCGAGGGGCGGCTGCACCAGCTCACCGACGACCACACCCTGGTCAACGAGATGGTGCGCCGTGGCGAGCTGACCCGCGAGCAGGCTCGGCGGGACCGGCGCCGCAACGTCATCACCCGGGCCATCGGCGCCCTGCCCACGGTCCAGGCCGACGTCCTGGCCATCGAGTCCCTGCCCGGCGACCGCATCCTGCTCTGCTCCGACGGCCTGAGCGACCCGGTCCCCGGGGCCCAGATCCAGGTCCTGCTCGGGCAGCCCGACCCCGAGGAGGCCGCCGAAGCCCTGCTCCAGCAGGCCCTGGACAACGGCGGCCCGGACAATGTCACCCTGCTCCTGTTCGCCCCCCCCGTGGCCGGCGAGCCCGAGACCGTGGCGGCCCGGGCGCGCCTGTTGGCGGAGCTGTTCCTGTTCCGGGAGCTGCCGGTCTCCGCCCGCATGCGCGTCGGGCGAATGGTGCGGGAGCTCGACGTCGTTCCCGGCACCATCGTGGTGGATCAGGGCGCCCCGGGCCGCACGCTGTATGCCGTGGTGAGCGGCGACCTGGTGGTCGAGAAGGACGGCGTCGAGCTGGCCCGCCTGGGCCCCGGGGAGCACTTCGGCGAGCTGTCCCTGGTGGACTCGCGGCCGCGCTCGGCCCGGGTGCGGGCCCTCAGCCCCACCTCGCTGATCGCCATCGATCGCCAGGACCTGGTGCGCTTCTGCCTGCGGGAGCCCGATCTCGGCAACCGGGTGCTGTGGGCCCTGCTGGGCTGCCTGTCCGGTCGCATGCGCCAGACCAACGAGCGGGTGACCAGCGGCGAGGACGTCACGGACCTGCTCGAGGACGCCCCGGGCGCCAGGGTGGCCGCGGTGGTGGTGGAGACCGACTGATCGGATAGCCCCCGGGCATGTCCCGTGATCTGTCCCGGCCCCTGGTGGTCCGCTGCTCCCCCGACGCCGACGACCTCTACATGTTTCGGGCCCTGCTCGAAGGCCTCATCGATCCAGGGCCCTTCGAGTGGCGCATCACGACCCTGGAGACCGACGCCCTGAACCGGGACGCCGTCGCACGGCCCCCAGACGTGACGGCGATCTCGGTCGGGCACTACCCGGCCCTCCAGGACACCTGGCAGTTGTTGCCCCACGGGGGCTCGGTGGGCGACGGCTACGGGCCGGTGGTGGTCGCTCGGGAGCCCCTCTCGGCGGACCAGCTGGCGGGCAAGCGCATCGCGGTGCCCGGCCTGACCACCACGGCCTACCTGGTGCTGTGCTTGATCCTGGGGGAAGAATTCCGCCCCCTCGTCACGCCGATCACGCCCTACGACCGGATCTTCGACGCCCTGGCCAGCGGCGAGGTCGACGCCGGCCTGGTCATCCACGAAGGCCGGCTGAATTTCCGGGAGCACGGCTGCCACGAGGTCCTGGACATCGGCGCCTGGTGGAAGGCGGAGACGGGGCTGCCGCTGCCTCTGGGCGCCAACGCCATCCGCCGGGACCTGGGCGAGCCGACCATCGCCGCGGCCAGCCCGATCCTGCGGGAGAGCATCCGCCACGCCCAGACCCACAAGGACGAAGGCATCGCCTGGATCCTCGCTCGCGGGAGCGCCCTGCAGTCCCCGGCCGACGTCAGCCGCTACCTGGACATGTACGCGAACCACGAGACCCTGGCCTACTCCGAC
>CAYFPX010000175.1:3936-8630 GCA_964344945.1 uncultured Enterobacterales bacterium | reverse complement strand
CGCTCGAGGGCATGCGCGTCCTCTTCGAGCGGGCCAGGGCTGCCGGTCTCATCGACGGCCCCGTGCGACTCGACCTCGCCCCCTGATACCGTGCACGCCTGAGGCTTCCGGGAGCAGCTACACTTTGCTTCGGCACCGCAAGCGCCCATGACGTTGCTGTGGCTGATCTCCGTCGCCTGCACGCCGGAGCTGCTGATCGACGGCTGGGGGGGTGACGGCCCGGATCCGACCGACGCGGACCAGGACGGCGTGCTCGCCGAGGACGACTGCGACGACGGAGATCCCGAGGTCTACCCGGGCGCCCCCGAGACCTGCGACGGGGCCGACCAGGACTGCGACGACCTGGTCGACGAAGGCGTCCAGACCGAGGCCTGGCCAGACGTGGACGGCGACGGCTGGGGCAGCGACGGGGCGTCGTGGGTCGGCTGCGAGCCACCGAGCGGGACCACCGACTCCACGGGCGACTGCAACGACGGCAACGCCCAGATCCACCCAGAGGCCGACGAGGTCTGCAACGGGGCCGACGACGACTGCGACGACCAGGTCGACGAAGACGGCGGCCTCGACGGCGAGCTCTGGTACGTCGACGAAGACGAGGACGGCTACGGCCCCACGGGCACAGGCGAGCCCCTCTGCGATCCGCCCAGCGGCTCGGTGAGCGAAGGGGGCGACTGCGACGACGACGACCCCGGTCGGAACCCCGGGGAGACCGAGGTCTGGTACGACGGCGTGGACAGCGACTGCGACGACGCCGACGACTTCGACGCCGACCAGGACGGCTACGACGTCTCCTTGGACTGCGACGACGAGGACGCGGCGATGTCCCCCGGCGTGGACGAGATCTGCGGCGACGGCCTCGACAACGACTGCGACGGCAGCGCCGGGGCCTGCGCACTGACGGGGGACTTCCCGCTCTCCGCCGCCCCCGCCGTGTTCGAGGGCGTCGCCAGCGACGACCAGGCGGGCCACTGCCTGCTCAGCCCCGGGGATCTCGACGGCGACGGGCGAGACGACGTGGTGGTGGGGGCGCCGGGGGCCGACACCAGCGGCAGCGCGGCGGGAGCGGCCCACGCCTTCCTGCCTCCCGTGGCCGGCACCCTGGGCCTGGACGCCTCGCCCGGGGCCTGGATCGGCGACACCGCCGACGCCGCGGCCGGCAGCGCCCTGGCCGGCGTCGGCGACTGGACAGCGGGCGGGGCGGTGGAGCTGGCGATCGGAGCCCCGGGCGTCGACACCGTGTGGGTCGCGAGCTGGGCCAGCGGCACCACCAACCTGGGGGTCGGGGCCCTGCTGGAAGCCATCGGGCCTTCCGGCAGCGAAGCCGGTGTGACCCTGGCCGGCGGGACCGACCTCGACGGCGACGGCCTGGCCGAGCTGTGGGTCGGCGCCCCGGTCGCCTCTCACGACGGCAAGCCGGTGGGCGCGGTCTACCTGGTCCATGGGGGCACCACCGGGAGCCTGGACCTGGACCAGGACAGCGCCTACACCCTGGTCGGCGAGTCGTCCTACGACCGCGCTGGGGACGCGCTCGCCCAGCTCGGCGACCTGGACGGCGACGGCCTGTCCGACCTGGCCGTCGGCGCCCCCCAGGACGACGCCGGGGCCACCGACGGCGGGGCCGTCTTCCTGGTGTACAGCAGCAGTCCCGCCCCGGACCTGGCCGACGCCGCCGCTCGGATCCTGGGCACCAGCACCACCGCTCACCTGGGCGCCTCGCTGGCCGCGGTGGGCGACCTGGACGGCGACGGGCTGGCAGACCTGGCGATCGGCGTGCCCGGCGCCGACGACGGTGCCGCCAACAGCGGCGCGGTCTACGTCTACCTCGACCCACCGAGCGGCGACCTCGACAGCGGAGACGCCGACGCCCGGATCGCCGGCGAGGACGCCTCGGACCAGGCCGGCGCTGCGATCGCGGGTCCGGGTGACTTCGACGGCGACGGCACACCGGACCTGGCCATCGGGGCCGAGCGCCAGGGCTCGGTCGCTGCCTACGGCGGTGCTGTCTACGTGGTGTTGGGCCCACCGAGCGGAGCGACCTCGCTGGCCAGCGCCCACGCCCGCATCCAGGGCACCAGCAGCTACGACTACGCTGGCGCCGCCGTGGCGGCGGCGGGAGACCCGGACTGGGACGGCCGCGCCGATCTGCTCATCGGAGCGCCGGGCTTCGACGGAGGGTCCACCGACAGCGGCGCGGCGTGGCTGGTGCTGGCGAGCGGGATGTAGGCATCCCAGACGGGCTTCGCCGAGCCCCAGGATCAGCGCCGGCGGCTCCCCAGTCCCCTGTCGCAGAAGTTCGTGAGGCAATCGCGCAGCCATCGCCGCGTCTGGTGGTCTGCTCGAGCGGCCGGTGTGGCCGAGTCACATCAACGCGAGAGCGGGCCGCCAGGCGGGGCGAGGGCCTGCGAGTGTTCACGAACGTCTGCGACAGGGGACCAGTCCGATCAGGGGCATCAGCACCAGGCTCAGGCTCCACGGGCTGCCGCAGCCGCCGAGGGCCGTGTCCTCGGACATCGCCATCGGGTCCGTGCCCAGCTGGTACTCCTCGAGGTTGGTGTAGCCGTCGCCGTCCGGGTCCTCCCCGCCGTCGTCCCGGGTCGGGTCGAGGCCGCGGCCGAGCTCCCAGGCATCGTCCATGCCGTCGTGGTCGAGGTCCTGAGGCAGGGCCAGGTCGATCCCGTCCACCAGCTGTCCGGCCACGGGGTGCAGCACGTGGGCCTGGGCCTGGACCCGGGCCTCGGGCCACCAGGCGTCGACGTGGTCCGGGTCGTCCACACACACCGCCTCAAAGCCCGCGACCACCCGGTAGGGACCCTCCACCAGCCCGACCAGGCGGTACCGCCCGTGGTCGTCGGTGGTGGCCGACACCTGCGGCAGATCCGCGGCGTCGGGCCAGGCCGTCACCTCGGCGCCCTGGATCGGCTGGCCGTCCGAGTCGCTCACCCGACCCTCGAGCACGCCCTCGGCCACCCAGGGCAGCTCGCCGACGTCCACGTGCTCGCCGGTCTCGACGCGCCAGGTGCGAGGGTGGCCGTCCGCGTCCCGCAGGGCGTCCTCGACCCCGCCGAGCCCCTCCCCCATCACGAGCAGGGACCACTCGCCCGCCGCCAGCCGATGGGCGGTGAACGCGCCCTCGGTGTCGACCTCGACCTTGATCTGGACCGACTCGTCGTCGTTCACGGCCCGGAGCTCCAGGTCGCCGAGCCCCTCCGGCAGTCCGCTGATCACCCCGGACAGGGTGGCCTCGGGGAGCAGCTCCAGCCGGACGTCGTCGACCACGTCGCCGTCGTCACTGACCTTGATGCGCTCGGCGGGTCGGTCGGCGCCGGGCCAGTAGTGGATCGCCCAGTCGTCGTGGGCGACCCAGACCGTCGCCGAGCCGGGCCGGATGGCGTCGATGGTCCAGGCGCCGCCGGGGTCGGTGGTGGTCCGCTCGGTGACGCCCTCGATGCGCACGCGCACCACCACGCCCTCGACCGGCTCACCGGCCTCGTCGACCACGTGCCCACCCACGCTGACGCCGGTGCCGAACTGCAGCGTGCCGAGGTCTCGCTCCTCGCCCTCGCTGAGCACGAATTCCTCGGCGTCGACCAGGTCGTACCCGCCGACGTTGGTGCCGGGCAGGCCGTCGGCCTCCAGCGCCAGGCGCAGCCCGCTGGCCTGCGTGGGCAGGCCCGTCAGCCGGAAGGCCCCGTCGCTGTCGATCTCGGCCACACGCTCCCAGTCGATGGGCTCGTCGGCCACCGGGGTGGCGATCACCCAGGCGCCCTCGGCCGCCACACCGGTCGCGGTCACCACGCGCCCGGTCAGGGTGCCGCCCCGCTCGACGGCGATGCGGGCATCGCTCCGGGTCTCGCCGTGCGCCAGCACGACCAGGGCGCCCTCGCACCAGCTGTCGCCAGAGGGGTGGTAGGCATCGGGCGCCGCGAGCTCGTCGGCGGGGAAGGCCCGGAGTCTCAGGGGCACCGCGGGCAGCGAGGACAGCTGGAAGCTCCCGTCCTCAGCGACCTCTGCTTCGGCCAGCACCCGCAGGGTGGTGTCCACGGCTTCGACCCGCAGCGCCTCGGGACGCTCGGCCCCGTCCACGGTCCCGGTCAGCTCGGCCGCCCCCAGCGAGGCCATCAGAAGCAGCCACATGGTCGCCGGTCCCCTGTCTCAGAAGTCCGTGCAGCTTACCCGGGCTCGCGCCGCTCCTCCACGGTCCTCTCCACTTCGCGCAGGACGTCGTAGTGGCCGTCGTCCACGGGGAAGAAGCCGTTGACCGAAGGCGTGCCTCGAAGGATCCGTCGCCCCTCCGCCGAGCGGCTGCTGAGGCGTCCGAGCAGTCCGGCCAGCGCCTCGCCGACCGCTGGATCCAGCCCGGCCCTGTGGACATAGGCGTCGAAGGGGATCCGTGGGGCCTTGGCGACGACCCGGACCGTGTGGCCCTGGGGGTGCGAGGCGCGGTTGAGGGTCAGGGCGTGGTCGTACACGGCGCCGACGTCGACCTGCCCGGTGGCCACCGCGTCGAACACGGCCCCGTGGCTGCCCAGGAAGGCGGCCTGCACGTCGTCCACCGGATCGATGCCCTCGGACAGCAGCCGCGCCGCCGGGAACAGCCAGCCCGAGGTGGAGCGCTTGTCGACGTAGGCGATGCGGCGACCGCGCACGTCCTCGAGCCGCTCGACCGGGCTGTCGCGCCCGGCGATGAGGTAGAC
>CAYFPX010000175.1:1182-3899 GCA_964344945.1 uncultured Enterobacterales bacterium | reverse complement strand
GTGCCCCGGGCCACGTGACTGGCGAAGACCGTCAGCCCGGGCTCGAGCTTGCGGGCCTGGACGTAGCCGTAGGGACTCATGGTCGCGACGTCGATGCGCCCCTCGACCAGCTCTCGCTCGGCGTCCCCGTAGCTGTCCAGATGTACCGTGTAGATCGGGACGCCGAGGGCCTCGCCGAGCTCGGCGAACACCGGGGCCCAGCCCTCCTCCTCGCCTTCGGTGCCCAGGTAGGGGGTGTAGCCCCAGCGGAGCTCGGTGACACCGGCGTCGGCCAGGGCCCGGCGGGCCCGGGCCACGTCCACCACGCCCACCTGCGGGGCCTCGGCCTGGTGCACCGCCGGCTGGCCGCCCTGGCAGGCGAGCCACCCGCCCAACGCCCAGCCGAGCGGGGTCAAGCGGCCTCCGCGTCCCGCAGGTGGACCCGGTTCCGGCCACGCTCCTTGGCCAGATACAGCGCCTTGTCGGCCTCCTCCAGCAGCTCCGCGGCGCTGCATCCGCGCCGGGGCCGGGTGGCCACACCGACGGAGACCGTGATCCGCCCCCCGGGCTGGCTGCGCTCTGCCCCGGCGAAGTCCGTGCAGCGCACCTCGGCCGCGAGCTTCTCCCCGACGCCGACCGCCTCGGCGGGCCCCGTGTCCAGCAGGATGACCGCGAACTCCTCGCCGCCGTAGCGGGCGACGCGATCGATGGTGCGGAGCCGGCCCTGGAAGACCCGGGAGACCCGCTCCAGCAGGCGGTCCCCCGCGGGGTGACCGTGGGTGTCGTTGTAGGCCTTGAAGTGATCGACATCGAGCATCAGCAGGGACAGGGGGCTGCCCGTGCGGTTGGAGCGGCGCAGCTCGAAGTCCAGGGTCTCCAGGAAGGCCCGGCGGTTGAGCAGGCCGGTCAGCTCGTCGGTCCGGGCCAGCTGCTCCAGCTGCCCGACAGCGTCGTTGAGCTGCCGATTGAGGCCGGTGAGGGCCCGGTTGGCCCGCTTGAGCTCCTGGGTGCGGTTGGCGACCCGGGCCTCCATGTGGGAGCGCTGTCGCACGATGCGGTCGGCCATCTCGTTGAGGGCGTGGCCCAGCTGGTCCATCTCCTTGCGGCCGGTCGCGGACAGCCGGGTCTCATAGCGCCCATCGGCGATGTCCTGGGCCATGTCGCGCACCGCCTCCAGGGGCTGGAGCACCATCCGGTCCAGCACCCGGGTGAGCACCAGGCCGATGAGCAGGGCCATCAGGGCGCTCATGAGCAGGGCCTGCGCCACGGTCTGGCGCACCTGGGCCTCCACCCCGCCCAGGTCCACCTGGCCGATGGCGGTGCCCCAGCGAAGGCCGCTCACCAGGGGCACCGAGGCTCGCAGCACGGGCTGGCCGTCGGCCATGGGCAGGCTCCGCACCAGGGACTCCTGGCTGACCAGGGCTTCTCTGGAGAAGGGGTCCTGGACGCGCTCGCCGAACAGGGTCGGATCGCTGTGGGCCACCACGCGGCCGTCGGCGTCCACGATGGCCATCCACATCAGGTCCAGCTCGTCCGCCTCCGCGGTGTCCAGGGAGCCGACCATGGTGTCCAGGCGCTCGAGCTCCTGGTTGGCCAGGGCCACACCGGTGGGGACGGCCACGGCCTCCAGCACCTCCACCGCCCGCAGCGCCGCCGCCTGGCGGAGCTGGTGGGCCTGGGTCCTCGCGCCCCAGAGACCGAAGGCGAGCACGGCAACGAACACGATGCCCACCACCAGAACCGTCACGCGCGTGCGAAGACCCACGTCCCTGAAACGGCGCCCGGAGGGTGCCTCTTGAGGGATTCCAGGGGTGGGCGGGGCCGTGCGGTGCGATAGCGGAGTGCGGGTCCTGTCGTGGAGGTCGGGCGTGCGCCTGGACGAATTCGAGTCCGTGTTCCGGTCGGCGGTGAGGCCGACCTTCACCTTCGCACCGCCGGATCTGACCAAGGTCCTGCTGCTCATCCACGCCGACGATCGCGCCGCGGTCGCCGCCCAGGAGGCCGTGGAGCGCCTGCTGGCCGCGCTCGAGGGGCCTGGGAGCCTGTCCCTGACGACCGCCGGCGTGGGCGACTGGCACCACCCGGCCGGCCTGCTCGCCCTGGTCGAGGACCAGGCCCCGGACCTGGTGGTCACCTGGCGGAACCTGTCCGGGGCACCCGGTGCGGTGCCCTGGGACCTCGGGCCCGAGGTCCACGGCCTGACCCAGGGCACCGACGTCCCGGTCCTGCTCCTGCCCGATCCCCACCGGGAGGACTTCGCGGAGCGGGTCGGCACCCCGACGCGCGTGCTGGTGGTCACCGACCACCTGACCGGCGACGACCGGCTCTCGAACTGGGGGGTGGCCCTGACACCGGCCCACGGCCACCTGCACCTGGCGCACATCGAGGACCAGGCGACCTTCGAGCACTACATGGACGTCATCGCCCGGCTCCCCGAGATCGACACCGACGCGGCCCGGACCCGCCTCCGCGACAAGCTGCTCGCGCTCCCCCAGGCGTGGTGTGAGTCCCTGCGCGAGTCCCTGGCCGAGCACCACATCGACGAGCAGATCATCCCCCTGGTGGCCCTCGGGGATCCGCTCCAGGCCTACCCGGAGCTGGTCGAGACCCACCGGATCGACCTGCTGGTGTGCAACACCAAGGACCCGGGCCAGCGGGCGATGGACGGGCTGGCCCACGCGCTGGCCGTCGCCCTGCACGACCTGCCCCTGCTGCTGTTGGGATGCCCGCCGGCGCCA
>CAYFPX010000175.1:0-1172 GCA_964344945.1 uncultured Enterobacterales bacterium | reverse complement strand
TCTCGCCGACGGTCACCTGGGTCTTCGTCGCGGTCCTCGTCGGCATGATCGCCACCCTCGCGCTGGAGGAGAAGCTCCACGCGAAGAAGTCGATGATCACCGGTGTCTTCGCCGTGGTCAGCCTGGGGCTGGGCGCGGCCTTCGGCATCCTGCCCTTCGGCGAGATCACCCTGCCCAACGGCCACCACCTGCACCTGCCCGTCTACGTGCCGATGGTCGACTGGGAGGTCATCGCCATCATCATGGGGGCGAGCCTGTTCATCGACGTGGTGAGCCGGTCCGGCATCTTCAGCTGGACCGCCATCACCCTGACCCGGGCCAGCGGCGGCGACCCGCTGCGGCTGCTCGGGCTCTACGCCGTGCTCACGGTCGTGTTCTCCGCGGTCCTGAACAACGTGACGGCGATGATCATCGTGGGGTCACTGACCGTGGTGAGCCTGGGCAAGCTCGAGCGCCAGGAGCTGCTCCTGGGGTTCCTGCTGACCGAGGGCCTGCTCACCAACATCGGCGGCCTGCTGACCCTGATCTCCAGCGTGCCGAACATCATCCTGGGCAACGCCGCGGGCATCCCCTTCGTGGACTTCTTCATCGTGGCCGCGCCCTACGCCGTGGTGGCGACCCTGGCCACGGTCGGGCTCGCGGTCCTGCTGTTCGACATCGAGCCCCTGTCCGACAACGCGAGCCGCTTCGCCGCGGCGCAACAGGTGGCGAGCTTCGACCCGGACGACGGCATCCAGAGCCGGGGCTTCTTCAAGCTGTCCTGGGCGCTGCTGGCGGCCTTCATCCTGACCATCGCCACCACGACGATCCTCCCGGGTGTGCGTGAGCTCGGCATGGGCTTCGTGGCCATGGCCTTCGCCGTGATCGCGCTCATCCGGTACAAGCACGAGGTCGACAGGAACTACGCGGCCCTGGACTGGGACCTGCTGTTCTTCTTCATCTTCCTGTTCGTGGTCATCCACGTGATGGAGCACGCCCAGGTGCTGCACCTGCTGGGCGAGGGCATCGGCGCCCTGGTGGCCACCGGCGACGTCACGGGCGCCGCGGGGCTGCTGTGGTCCTCGGCCGTCGCCTCGGCCGTGACCGACAACGTGCCCCTGGCCGCCGTGATGGGCACGATCCTGAGCGACCAGGGCCTGCCCACCGACAGCCACCTGTGGTGGGCGACCATC
>CAYFPX010000174.1:0-18483 GCA_964344945.1 uncultured Enterobacterales bacterium | reverse complement strand
CCGGAGCTCGCCACCCCCGGGACCGGCGACGTCCTGATCACCGAGTTCATGGCCGACCCGTCCAAGGTGGCGGACTCCCTCGGCGAGTGGATCGAGCTCACCAGCACGGCCGGCCACGACCTGGACCTCTCCGGGCACTACCTGGCCGACTACGGCCGGAACGCCTGGCAATTCCCCGAGGGCACGGTCCTGCCCGCCGGCGGCATCCTGGTCGTGGCCCGCAGCACCGACACCGCCGCGAACGGCGGCGTGGCCGCCGACCTGGCGACCGGCGCGGGCATGAACCTGCAGAACCAGACCTTCGTGCTCACCCCGGAGACCGAGGGCGACGACGAGATCTTCGGCGAGATGGTCGCCCTGGGCACCAGCGGCTCGGGCATCGAGATGGGCCTCGAGGCCGCGGCCATGGCCTTCAGCGAGCCCCACGTCTCCGAGGGCAGCAACGTCGACTTCATCCGCGAGGACGCCGCCCTGAGCTTCATCTTCGTCACCGACGAGGACGACTCCAGCCCCAACAACGTCGATCACTACCTGCGCTTCCTCACCGACCTGAAGGGCGACGCCGCCTACCGGGACCACTCGCTGATGAACATCTCCAGCGTGGTCGGCGACAAGCCCCCGGAGTTCGAGGGGGAGCCGTCCTGCGCCACCGACGAGGGCCTCGGCTGGTACGGCAGCCGCTACGTCGATCTGAGCACCCGCACCGAGGGTCTGCTGGAGTCCATCTGCGACGAGGACTTCTCCCCGCTGGTCTCCCGCCTCGGCCTGACCCTGTCCGGGCTGCTGGTCGAGTTCGAGCTCTCCGAGCCGTGCAGCGACAGCACCCTCGAGGTCTCCCTCTACGAAGACGCCGACGACGCCTCCTTCGTGAAGACCCTCGAGCGCGACGTCGACTACGAGTACGTGCTCGAGCGCAACAGCATCCGCTTCGAGGAGGGCCAGGTGCCGCCGGCCTCCTGGTACATCAAGGCGGAGTACACCCCGCTGGCGGCCGGCGCCTCCATCGACGAGGGCGCCACGGAGACGGCCGAGTGACGACCCTCCTCTTCTGGGCGTTCTTCGCCCTCGCCGGCTGTGGTGCGGACGCCGAGTGCGACGCCGAGAACCTCTGCAGCTTCGGCAAGGTCTGCATCGACGGCGCGTGCGTCACCAAGTCCTGCGCCACCTCGACCCAGTGCCCGATGGAGCACACCTGCGTCGACGGCACCTGCGAAGCCGGGTGCGGCGAAGACGACGACTGCTACCCCGGCGACACCTGCAGCGAAGACGGCGCCTGCACGGCCAAGGCCTGCGACGACACCCGCGTCGACTGCGGCTTCAAGGAGTTCTGCAACGAGTTCACCGGCGAGTGCTACGAGGCCGGCGGCTACTACTGCAAGGCCTGCAACGACGACCTGGACTGTGGTCCCGAGGGCAGCGGCAACTACTGCTACGCCGGCTACTGCGGCGTCACCTGCGAGAGCGACATCGACTGCCCCTCGGGGTTCCAGTGCTACGCCTTCAGCAACACCGAGGGCGTGCAGTTCTACAACTGCTGGACCGCCTGCTGGGTCTACGAGGACGCCGAGACCGGCACGGTCGCGCCGGGCCAGCCCGTGGTGCCCGTCGAGCTTCCCGAGTGCGAGCTCCCCTTGGAGGAGACCCCGTGATCCCGCTCCTCGCCGGGCTCGCCTGGCTGCCCGCCTGCACCGGCCACACCACCACCACGGACAGTGCCCAGCCGCTGCTGGGGCCGGTCCTCAGCCACACCGCCCCCGAGGGCCCCTTCGTGGCCGGCGAGGCCATCGCCCTGTCCGCCGAGGCCTCCGACGAAGACGGCGTCGCGGCCGTGGACATGGTCTACCGGGTCGAGGGTGGCGACTACTGGGAGACCCTCTCGCTGGCGGCCCAGACAGGCAGCGACACCTGGCTCGGGGAGGTCCCGGACACCGACGTCGACGCGCCCGCGCTGGAGTACTACTTCCGGGCGGCGGATGCTCTGGGCATCACGAGCTTCCTGCCCCTGGACAACGCGGCGAGCCCCTACAGCCTGGCCGTCGCCGACAAGGGCACTCCGCTGCCCTTCCACGAGGACTTCGAGGACTACACCGCTGGCTACGGCCCCCTCTACAGCATCGGCTGGGCCAGCGTCGCCGACGGCTTCGGCGGCTACCCCTACGAGATCTCCCTGGCCCGTGCGTGGGACGGCGAAGCCGCCGTGCTCCACCCCCGGGGCTACGAGGGCATCGCCCTGCTCGACGACTGGCTCCTGGCGCCCTCCCTGGACTTCTCGGGCGTCGACGCGGTCCAGGTCAGCTGGTACGAGACCGGGAGCGCCACCGAGCTGGCGGACCACAGCCTCTGGATCAGCACGGTCGATCGGGACCCCCGCAGCGACACCCACGAGCTGGTGGCCGAGCTGCCGGCCCCTGCGGAGAGCGGCTTCGAGCGCTCCGCGGTCTACGACCTCAGCGCCTGGGCCGGCGAGCCGGTGGTCTACCTGGCCTGGCACTACCTGGGCGAGTACGCCGACGACTGGACCCTCGACGCCGTGAGCGTGCGGGAGCTGACCTGCGACCCGGCTCTGACCCTCGACTGGCTCAGCGGTCCGGTGTCCCCGGGCGACACGGCGAGCCTGGCGGTCGACGTGGTCAACGGCCTGGACGTCGGCTGTGCGGGCCTGACCGCCACCGTGAGCTTTCCGGAGGGCGGTGCCACCGCGGACGGCGAGCTGTCCCTGGGCGACCTCGAAGCGGGCGGCGCCCTGGCCGGCACCTTCCAGGTCGACGTCGACCTCGAGACCCCGGACAACAGCTACCTGGCGGCCGTGCTGACCGTCAGTGACGGCCTGGACAGCTGGACCCTGGAGCAGGACCTGCTGATCGGTGCGGCTTCGGAGCTCCGGGTCGAGCTCGACGTCACCAGCGAAGGGGTGGTGCAGCTGGTGGTCGGCGTCGGCGATCCCGAGGCCCCCGACTGGTCCGTGGACCTCGCTGCCGAGTCGCTCCTGGCCGGGACCTACAGCTACGACCTGGACATCACCGACCAGCACGAGCTGCTGCCCCCCCGGGCGGGAGACGACCGCTGGTTCCTGGAGATCGACGCCTCCGGCTCCGGCTCGGTGACCCTGTTCGAGATCGATCACGACAGCTGGACCTACCCCGGCAGCTCGGAGAGCTGGTGGGGCGACGAGGACCCGGTGGTCGCCTGGCTGCCGGAGCCCGCGGACCCGGTGCTGGCGTCCACCCTGACCGACCCGGACCCCATCGCACCGGGCGATGAGGTCACCGTGTCGCTCAACCTCCGCAATGACGGCGCCACCACCTCGGACGCGGTGACCGCCACCTTGAGCAGCAGCGACGCCGACGCGACGGTGCTGACCACCGACCCGGCCGAGCTGACCACCGCACCCTGGGCGGCCGGCAGCACCGCCGCCCCGGTGGCGTTCACGGTCCAGGTCAGCCCGGACCACGTCGACTCCACCGACCTCGCGCTGGTCCTGACCCTCGACGACGGCGTGGAGACCTGGGAGCTACCGGTCACCCTGTCCGTGCCGTGGGTGGTGGTGAAGGCCACCTCCATCGAGATCGACGACAGCAGCGGCGGCAACGGCGACGGCCTGCTCGACGCCGGCGAGACCGCGACCCTGGAGATCGACCTCACCAACGTGGGCGACCTGGACGCCGACGGCTTCGTCGACGCGGTCGCCACCATCGACAGCGCCAGCACGGCGAGCGCGGCCCTGGGCGAGGACAGCGACACCCTCAGCAGCCTGGGGGTCGACGCCACCAAGACCGCGGACTTCGAGGTGACCGTCGACGCGGGAGCGAGTCCCGGGGACACGCTCATCCTGAGCCTCGCCTCCACCGACGACCGCGCCACCTACACCACCCCGGTCAGCCTGGTGCTCGGCGAGCCGCCCTGGCTGTCCGTCAGCCCCATCGACGACGACCGCGGCGACGCCTACGGCTACACCTTCGACCTGCTCAACGTGCTCTACCGGGTCAAGGACGACCACCTCGAGCTGCTCTTCCAGGCAGGCGACACCTACGATCCCGCCACGGCCTTCGTCGAGCTGTGGGGGGTGGCCTCCAGCGGGGACTACGTCTACTACCGAATGGCCATGCAGTCGGGCAAGGCGACGCTCCAGGGCTACGACAGCGGCTTCGTCGACCTCGGCGAGCCCGCAGTCACCAACGAGTCCGCCACCGACCTCAAGATCAGCTGGCCCCTCTCCGACATGGACCCTGCGGTCACCAGTCTCCAGGTGGGCTTCGGCGCCGGCTGGTGCTCGACCGACACGGAGAGCTTCTGCGACCACTTCCCCGATGGCTGGGGCTACTACTACCACTCGACCTACAGCACGTCGTCGTTCTTCAGCCTCCGGTGGTAGCTGGCGGCGGCGAGTCCGCCGATCAGCGCTGCGAGTCCGAGCACGGCCCAGGTGCCCGGGTCGGTCGGGTCGAGCAGGTAGCGGTGCAGGGTGCGGCCGAGGGCGACGCCGAGCATGGCTCCGAGGCCCCAGGTGCGGCCCGGGTGGTAGGCCACGCCTCGGGCGTGCACGGCCACGTACTCGGCCAGCGGCAGCGCCCACCAGGCGGCGAGCTCGGCCAGGCCGGCCCGGGGCAGGGGAGCGATCAGGCCCGCGGCGATCACGCCGAAGGCCAGCGGCCACGCGGCCAGGCAGCGGCGGCACACGGCCCGACCGGCGACCGAAGCACAGCGCTCGGCCTCTTCCGGCGGGTGGTGGGTCAACCAGAGCGGCTGGGACATGGGGTCGGACCTATCGCGCTCGCCTCGGCTCTCGTGCTGTCCGGGTGCGGCGTCTTCGGCTTCGACACCGGCCTGGGGGAGACCGAGGACACCGGGCCGGTCGGGCCCATCGGAGTGGAGAGCCTGACCCCGACCAGCGGCCCGGCCACCGGCGGCACCTCGGTGACGGTGGCGGGCTGGGGCTTCGGCGATTCGCCGGCGGTGGGCTTCGGCGGCAAGTCGGTCGACGTGACCGGCCTGAGCGACACGACCCTCAGCTTCACCACCCCCGGCGGGGACCTGGGGGCCGTGGACCTGAGCGTCAGCAGTGACAACGGCTTCGTCGTGGTCGAGGATGCCTTCACCTACACCGACGGCAGCGGCACCACCGACACGGGCTCGGTCCCCGACGCCGACGGCAGCGCTGTCGTGGTGCAGATCAACTACACCTACAACCTCTGCCCCAGCTGCTGGGTGCCCCCGCTGGACAGCGAGGAGGCCTCGGCGATGGTGGGCTTCTTCGAGCCCGTCGAGGTGAGCTTCCTGGACCACCTGCCCTCGCCGGGCGCTTGCTCCAGCAACCTGGTCGCCAACAACCCGACCCTGGACTTCCTCGACGCCGGGGACTTCGTCTACCTCACCTCGGGCAGTCGCAGCATCAGCCTCGTCCGGGCCAACGACGGCGGTGAGATCACCTATGAGGCCTCGACCGCGGCCGGCAGCATGAGCGCGTCCAGCATCGCCCACTCGGCAGCCTACGACCTGGCGGCGCTGGGGGGTCCGGACATCGGGGCGTTCGAGATCGAGGGCGCCGTCTACACCGCCCAGTTCTTCGACAGCCTGCTGCCGGACACCTCCGGGACCTTCAGCTACGGCCTGTCCCGCACGGCGTCGACGACCTGGACCTGGTCTCCCGTGGGCACGGGCGCCAACCTGTTCATCATCATGTACGAGTTCTACAACCCCCAGTCCGGCGCCCTGCGCGGCTACTCCCTGTGCAACGGCTACGACAACGGCGCGATGAGCGTGCCCGCGTCCGCGGTCACCGGGCAGCGCAACGACCTCGTCGTGATCAGCTTCCTGCGGTACGAGCAGGGCACCTTCCGGGCGCCCTGGAACGGGGCGGACGGGGTGTTCCTGGGGGTCACGGGCGTGCGGGGAACGGGCACGGTGCGGTAGCTGCCGCAGCCGCGTGTCGTAGGATGTCCCTGGGCAACCCCCGACCCTTCCCTCCATGAACGTCCTCCTCCTCGATGCGGACGAGAATCTCTCGCGGATTCTCGGCACCATGCTGGGCGGATCTGCGTCGATCCGGGCCTTCACCAAGCCAGAGGGCGCCGTCGACGCCCTCGACGGCGACACGCCGGATGTCGTGCTGGTCGACCTCGACCTTCCCGGGCGTGCGGCGCTGACCTTCCTCGCGGCCATGAAGGAGCACCCGGAGGCCCGTGGCAGTCGCGTGCTGCTCAAGTCCGACTTCTGCGAGGACCAGGACCGCCTGGTCAGGCGCGCCAAGGCGCTCTGTGCCGGGCCCCACTTCTTGAAGGGGCCCGTGTCGCTGCTCGATCTCTCGGACTTCCTGCGCAAGCTCGCGGCGATGGGCCCGGCCGAGGTCACCGGGCAGGACACGGCGTCGGTCTGGAGCAGCGCCAGCAAGGACCTGGGCCGCTCCAGGTCACCGTCGGGTCGCGCCGCAGCCGTGCGCACCGAGCGCCGCGACATGGCGGGTCGTGCGCTGAAGAAGCGCCGTCCCAAGCCCGACGGCGACGAGGGACGGCGCCGTCGCAAGCGGCGCCGCAAGGGCAGAGCTGAGCGCACCCCCGAGCAGGTCGCCAAGCTCGAGCGACTGCTGGCCAAGGACGCCCGCAACCTGGCCTCGGCCGACGCCTGGACCGTGCTCGGCATCCCGCGCACCGCCGACGCCGCGCTGGTGGACCGGGCCGAGGCCCGGCTGATGAAGCGGTACGGTGACCTGGTCCAGGACCCGACCATCTCCAGCGAGGGACATGGCCTGGCCGGGGAGCTGCTCGGCCGGGTGCGGCAGGCCGCGGACCGGCTCCGGTCCCGGGGCCTGGTGGAAGAGCCCGAGCCTGTCCAGGCCCGGAGTGGTTCGAGCGAGGGCCCCTCCCCGGGCGACGACCCTGGAGAGCAGGCGCTCGCCGCCGCCAGGGAAGCGCTGGCGCAGGGCCAGGCGGGTCGCGCGGTGGGCCTGTTGCGCCACGCGCGCAACGAGTCCCTGGACAACGTCGACGTCTTGATCTGGCTGGGCTGGGCGATGTTCAAGGACGAGTCGCGCCCTCAGCAGACCCGCTACCAGGAGGCGCTGGCCCTGCTCCAGCTCGGCGACAGCTTCGACGACACCCACGCCGACGGCCAGGTGTTCTTGGCCGAGGTCGAGGCTGCCACCGGCGAGAAGGCCCAGGCCCTCGATCGGCTCGCCGCTCTGCTCGGTCGGAGCCCCGGCCACACCCACGCCCGGCGGCTCGAGGAGCGCCTGGAGGGCGACGTGGTGGCCGCGCTGGCGCCGCCAGGAGCCGCGCCCCCTGTGCCTGCACCGGAACCGGAACCCGAGCCCGAGCCCGAGCCCGAGCCGGCCCCGGACCCCGGACCGGCCTTCGGCATGGAGATCGAGGACGACGACGAGGAGCTGTCCTCGGAGATCGACCTCAGCAACATCGAGGTCAGCGAGTCGACGCGTCCGTCGAAGCCGGCTGGCTTCGATGAGCTGGACGACGTGGACGACGACTCCGAGTCGTCCTTCACCTGGAGCTGACCCGGCCGGATCAGTCGAGCTTCTTGGGCACTCCGCGGAGCTGCAGCAGGTCGATGTTGGCCTCGGTGAAGCCCTCGGTCTGCATCTCGACCTCGACCCCGGCGGAGTACCGCAGCTGGAGCTCGGGGTCCTCCTCGGCCAGGGCATCGAACATCGACTGGGTGAGGTTCCGAGGGGCGCCTTCCTTGTCCCGGGCCTCTGGCGACAGGGTGCCGACCATGACCGAGTCGTAGGGCGGGATCTCGCCTTCGATCGGGATCTGGACCTCTTCGAGGACCTTGCCGTTCTTGTCCTTGATCGTGGCCAGCAGGATGATGTCGGTCATCGCGAACTTGGACTTGTTCTGCAGCAGGAACTGGAAGATGGTCAGGTTCCGGTTCTGCTCGTCCAGCTGCATCCAGCTGGAATTCTTGACGAAGACGTACCGGTCGGGGTTGTAGAGCGGATCGTAGTTCTCCTGGGTCCGCTTGTCGGCGAAGAAGTACCCGGGGACCACGTGGTCGACGGCGACGTAGCCCTGCTGGCCGCTCTGGCTCTCGATCTGGTACCAGGAGCCCTGCTTGCCGAGGAGCTGGAGCTTGGAGTCCTTGACCAGGGTGCCGGTCTTCGAGCCGTCGGGCTGGTTCAGCAGGGGGGCCTGGGGCTCGGTGACGAGCATCTCCGTGAGCTCGAGGTTGTCGAGCAGGTCCATGTTGTCGTAGTCGGGGAGCTCGTCGACCACCTGGGTCACGCCGAAGCCGCCGCCGACGATGATCAGGAGCAGGACGGCGATGATGGCCTTGCGGCCGCCGCCGCTGGACTTCTTCCAGTCGTCGTCGTCGTCGAGGCCGCTGGAGGCGCCCTCCTTGAGGAGGCCCTTGAGCTCCGGGATCTCAGCCGCGTACAGCCACTCCGAGGCACCCGGGGGCTGGATCATGTCCGACGACAGGATGGTGCCGTCCGTGGCGAGCTGCTTGAGCTCTGACAGGTCCCGCGCAGCGAACTGGCGGTCCCCCTGAGAGATGAGCCATCTTGCCATGCCTGGACGCCCTCCGACCGCCACCGGGGCGGTGATCTGACCCGGCGATCTATCACAAGGGTCTTGACCGCCCTCTGCGCGGTGGGCCCATTGACCCATCATTGACCGTCCGTTACCCCGCCGCCGCTGGAGGCAGGATGCCGTTCACGCCGCTCAAGCTGCTCATCGCCTATGACGACCACCGCGGGTACTGCGGCAAGGTCGTGCCGCGCATGCGCGAGATGCTCGAGCACCGGGCCTTCCACGTGGACACCCTGGTCATCGACGGCTCTTCGACCTTCGTCGACCTCGAGGACTACGACGGCCTGGTCATCGGGACCCCCGCCTCGGGCCTCAGCCCCACCGGGCCGAGCCAGGCGGTGGTCGACTTCATCGGCGCCCTCGAGGACCTGGACGAGGTCCGGGTGGCGCTCTTCGCCGTGTTCGACCTCCGCCCCGGCACCTGCCTGGACGCGCTCGCCGAGCTGGTCCTGGACCACGGCGGCGAGGTCATCACCGGCCAGCCCTACTGGCTGCTCAAGCCGGCCGAGCGGGAACACTTCCTGCCCGCGGAGTGCATGGTCCGCATCCGGTGACCCCGGACCTGGCGGCGGTCCAGGCCGCCCTGGGCCACCCGCTGCGCGACCCGGTGCCGCTCAGCGGCGGCGACATCTGCCAGGCCTGGCGCCTCGAGGGTCCGGACGGACCGGTCTTCCTGAAGACCCACGGTCGTCCACCGCCGGGTCTCTTCGCCGCCGAGGCCGAGGGTCTCGCCGCGCTCGCGGCCGCTGCACCGGGTCTGGTGGTGCCGCGGGTCCTGGGCCACGGATCGGGCTGGCTGGCCCTGGGCTGGCTCGCCGCGGGGACCAGCCGAGAGGCCCCTCAGCGGCTGGGAGAGGGCCTGGCGGCGCTCCACCGGGACTGCGGCGACCGCCACGGCGCCGCGATGGACAACTACATCGGGACCCTGCCTCAGCAGAACCGGCTGCACCGGTCCTGGGTCGCCTGCTGGCGGGAGGACCGCCTGGAGCCCCAGGCGACCCGGGCGGCCCGGGCCCTCGGCCCGTCGCTCACCCGTCGCCTGGGGCGGCTGCTCGAGCGGCTCGATGGCCTGCTGCCCCATGACCCTCCCGCGTCCCAGCTCCACGGGGACCTCTGGGGGGGCAACTGGATGGACACCGCCGCCGGGCCCGCGGTGTACGACCCCGCCGCCTACCGGGGGGACCGGGAGGTGGACCTGGCGATGATGGCGCTCTTCGGGGGCTTCCCCGCCCGCACCTGGCAGGCCTACGAGGGCGCCTGGCCCCTGCCGCCGGGTGCGCAGGAGCGCCGGCCGCTCTACCAGCTCTACCCGCTGCTGGTCCACGTGAACCTCTTCGGCGGCGGCTATCTCGGCCAGGTCGACGGGGTCGTCCGGCGCTACGCCTGACCCCTTGGACTGAACAGCGCGGCCGCGCCTCGGGCCACGGCGGGGTCCTGCCAGAGCCGCTGCAGCCGCGGGTCGAGCCTTGCCAGGGTGGTCACCACCTGCTGGTTCGCGACGTAGAGCGCGACCCCCTCGAGGGCCTCGAGCACGTCGGCGTGGGTGATGTCCCGGCCTCGGGCCAGGGCGCGGGCGAAGTAGAGCACGCCGGCGGCCTGCAGCAGCAGCCGGGTCACGCCGGCGGTGAAGTGGGGGGCGTCCTTCAGGGGCTGCCGACCCCGCAGGCGGGCCCGCAGCCAGGCGAGCAGCAGGCCGTGGGACTCGGCCGGCAGCGCCCCGGGGTGGGCGAAGGCCGTGGCCATGTCGACGGGGGTCTGGACCAGGCGGCTGGTGTAGCGGTGCTGGAAGATCAGCATCTTCGGCAGGCTCACCACGCCCTTCACCCGGCCCCAGAAGCGCGTGCTGTCCACGGCGTCGCTGTAGAGGGTCAGGGCGAAGGCGTAGCGAACGTCGCCGAGGACCTCGCTCGGAGACGCTGGCGGTGTCAGGGCCTCCGTCGCCTGCCAGTCCTGCGGGGAGGCCGTGAAGGCGGCCAGGGTGGCCAGGCCTCGGAAGAGGTCGCCCTCCAGCGCCGCACAGAGGGCCTCGATCAAGGCGTCGAGCTCTTCGCCGCCCAGCACGTGGCCCGGTGCGATGGGGTACCCGATGTCGGCGCCCTCGCGGATCGCCGCGAGCTCCGGTGCGAAGGCCCGGCTCAGGGCCTCTGTGTCGTCGGTGAGCGGGGGACCGTGCCGCTCCTGGACCGCCTTGCACCCGTAGTTGGCGGTCACCCACACCGCCTCCGCGGAGGCCACCGACAGGTGGGGGAAGCGCAGGCACATCTCGGGCTTGGCGTCGGCCCCCCAGTGACGGTGGAGCTCGCACAGTCCGTCGTCGTCCAGCATCACGCAGCGGTGGGTGTCCCCCTGCTTGGTCAGGGCCCACAGGCCGCGGCCCAGGCTGCGCACCAGGGTGGCAGGGTCCACCCCCAGCCCGGCCCAGTCCCGGCCCAGGATCTCGTCCTTCTTGGTGGCGTCGACCACGATGGACCAGGCGGCCGTGCAGCAGCGACCGCAGCCCGAGCAGGAGAAGCGGGTCTCGGGGTCGACGACCAGCCGGCCGTGGCTCAGCTGAGGCTCATGGCCTGGGCGAGGGAGATGCCGGCCGGGGTCAGGACCCCCAGCGTGACGTCGCCGATGGTGAAGACCGCGAGCTTGTGCTCCCCTCCGACCAGCACGGTCTGCGAGAGCCCTCCGAGGCGGAAGGTCTCCGAGGCGACGTCGAGCCCCGCCCGCAGCGCGCGGGAGGTGGCCGCGAGGTTGTCGAAGTCCGGGACGAAGCCCTCTTTCTCGAGCACGCCGTCGCGCTGGCAGGCGAAGGCCGCGGTCACGCCGTCGAGGCGACCGAGCTGCTGGACCACCTGGACGATGCCCTCCTGCAGCTCCGTCGCGACGTCCTGGCGCTCCTCTTCGCTGGAGTTGTCGCCGACCATCACAGCGTGCCGTCGGGACGTCTCCCGCAGGTCGTCGAGGGCCTCAGCCAACCAGCTCATCGCAGCCTCCTCCGGTGGACCAGAGACTACTCGATGCGGATCTCGACCCGGCGGTTCTGCCGGCGTCCTGCGGCGGTGTCGTTGGACGCGATGGGCTGTGCATCTCCGCCGGAAGCCACCTGGATGCGCCAGCCCGCCAGGCCGTGCTCCACGAGCAGGTCCCGCACGGCCCGGGCTCGCTCGTAGCCCAGGTGCACGTTGTAATTCGGGTCGCCCAGGTTGCAGGTGTGGCCGGTGATCACGATGCGCTCGGCGCCGCGCAGCTGCCTCACCAGGCTGGAGAGCTGATCGTCCGACACGACCATGGGCGTGCTGTCGTCGTACTCGAAGGCCAGCGGGGCGGCGTCGCCACCCCCGGAGGCCGCGGCCTTGCGCCGCGCCTCGGCCTGCGCCTTTGCCTTGGCCTCGGCTTCGGCCCTGGCCTTGGCCTTGGCCTCGGCCGCCGCCTTCGCCTCGGCGTCGGCCCTTGCCTTCGCCTCGGCCGCCGCCAGCGCTTCGGCCTCGGCCTCGGCCTTCGCCTTCGCCTCGGCCGCCGCCTTCGCCTCGGCCTCGGCCTTCGCCTCAGCCTCGGCCGCCGCCTTCGCCTCGGCCGCCGCCTTCGCCTCGGCCTCGGCGTCGGCCTTCGCCTTCGCCGCGGCCTCCGCCTCTGCCTGGGCTGCGGCCTCTGCGTCGGCCTTGGCCTTGGCCTCGGCTGCGGCTGCGGCCTCTTGCTCCGCCTCGGCTTCCGCGGCTGCGGCGTCCGCGACGGCGTCGGTCTCAGCGGGCTCGGCCTCGGCCGGCGCCGCGTCGGTGGCCTCTGTGGCCGCGGGGGTGGCCTCGGCCGGGGGCGGTGGGGTCGGCGCAGGCGCGGTCGCTGCGGTCCCCGGGTCCGCCGGCGCCGGATCGCCGCCGCCGAGCTGGGTCATCGCGAAGGCGCCCAGACCCAGCAGCGCGATCGCCGCGACGAGCATCGGCGCCTTGGAGCTGCCGCCCGCCTGGGGGTCGTCGAAGTCCTCTCGCGGGGGCGGCTGGGGCTTCGGGGGCTCCAGCTGCACCCGCTCGGAGACCTGGCTGCTCTCGCTCGCCCGGAGCTGGGCCCGGGTCGGCTCGATCATGAGCTGGATGCTGGAGTCTTCGGAGTCTTCGCTGGGGGTCTTGATCGATGCGAGCTGGCGCGGCGTGGCTTCGGCCATCGGGATGCCCACTTCGGTGGGGCTGGCGTCCCAGTCGTCGGCGGCGCCGGGGCCGGGGCGGACGTGGGTCGTGTCCTCGTCGTCGAAGCTCGCGGCGTCGCCCGCCGGCGGATCGGCGATCCGCACCTGCACCGGCTTCTGGCCCGAGTCCTTGGAGACCGGGAAGACGCCGTCCAGGCCGTCCGGGTCGATGGTCTTGCTCATGTCCACACCCCTCAGCGCATCGGGGCCGGATGATACCGCGCCCCGGGGAAAGCCCCGAAGCGACGGTCTGCAACGCCGATCAGGACCCCAGGATGTGAGCGAGGGTCTGACCGGTCGGGGTGTCCAGGGTGGCGACGTGCTCCGGGGTGCCTTCGCCGACGATGCGGCCACCGCCGGTGCCCCCCTCGGGGCCCAGGTCCACCAGGTGGTCGGCGTTGACGATGATGTCTGGGTTGTGCTCGATCACGAGCGCGGTCGCGCCGCCGTCGACCAGTCGGTGGAGCACGTGGACCAGGCGCTCGGTGTCGGCGAAGTGCAGGCCGGTGGTCGGCTCGTCGAGCACGAACACCGTGCCCTTGCCCCGACCGTGCAGCTCGTTCGCCAGCTTGACGCGCTGGGCCTCGCCGCCGGAGAGGGTGGTGGCGGGCTGGCCGAGGCGCAGGTAGCCGAGCCCGACGTCCTCCAGGGCCTGCAGCTTCCGGGCGATGGCGCGGTGGGCCTTGAACACGGCCAGGGCCTCGCTGACCCGCAGGTCCAGCACCTCTGCGATGTTCCGGCCCCGCCAGCGGACCTCGAGGGTCGCGTCGCTGTAGCGGCGCCCGTGGCAGTGCTCGCAGGTGACCCACACGTCCGACAGGAAGTGCATCTCGATCAGCACGGCGCCACGACCTTCGCAGTGGCCGCAACGGCCTGCGGCGCCGTTGTAGGTGAACCGGCCGGCGTCCCACCCACGCTCCTTGGCCTGCAGGGTGGTCGCGAAGAGCTTGCGCAGGGCGTCCATGACCTTGGTGTAGGTGGCCGGCGTGGAGCGGGGGGTGCGGCCGATGGGCTGCTGGTTCACCACCACCAGGCGCTTCAGACCGTCCGGGTCCTCGACCTCGATGCGGTCGGCGGCGGGGGGGGCGGCCTCGGTGCGGAGCCGCTGACGCAGGCCCGTGAGCAGCACCTCCATGACCAGGGTGCTCTTGCCGCTGCCGGACACGCCGGTCACCACGGTGAGCACACCGGTGGGCAGGTCGACGTCGATGCCGTCCAGGTTGTGCAGCCGAGCGCCCCGAACCCGGAGGTGGCCCCGCGGGCGGCGCCGCTCCGTGGGCCAGCCGATGGCCCGACGGCCCGAGAGGTAGGCCCCGGTCAGGCTCGCCGGGTCCCGCGCGAGCTCCTCCGGGGTGCCGGTGGCGACGACCTGGCCGCCTTCGTCGCCGGCACCAGGGCCCATGTCGATGACCTGGTCCGCGGTGCGGATGGTGTCCTCGTCGTGCTCGACCACGACCACGGTGTTGCCGAGCCCCTGGAGACCCTTCAGGGTGCCGAGCAGGCGGGCCGTGTCCCGGGGGTGCAGGCCGATGGTGGGCTCGTCGAGCACGTAGATGCAGCCGGTCAGGCCGCTGCCCAGCTGGGACGCCAACCGGATCCGCTGGGCTTCGCCGCCCGACAGGGTCGCCGAGGGCCGGTCCAGGTGCAGGTACCCCAGGCCCACGTCGCGCAGGAAGCGCAGCCGGGCGGTGACCTCCTTGCGAGCCTGGTCGGCGATGGCCGCGGCGTCCGGGGGCAGGTCGAGGCCCTGCCAGAACCCCAGGGCGTCCAGCACCGAGAGGGTCTGGTGGTGGTGGATGTCCTGCCCGCCCAGGGTGACGGCCAGGGACTCCGGGCGCAGCCGCCCGCCGCCGCAGGTGGGGCAGGCCTGTTCCCGCCGCAGCCAGTCCAGCCGCCCCTGCCAGCCCTGGAGCACCGCCTGCAGGCCCTCCCAGACCACGGTCTCGTTCACCGTGCGCTTCGTGCTGCCCCAGCGCCTGGTCCACCGGACCGCCAGCTCGACCTCTGGCAGACCGCCCCAGACCGCCTCGAAGGCGCCCTCCGGCCACTTCGAGAGCGGGGTCTTCGGCCGCACACCCAGCACCTCGAACAGGGCCTTCAGGCGACCCTGGATCCGCGCAGACCGGTTGACCACCGAGGCGACCCGGGAGTCCAGGGCCTCGGACAGCGCCTTGTCCCGGTGGGGGAAGACCAGAGCCGGGTCCAGGGCGGTCAACCGACCCAGGCCGTCGCAGGCCGGACAGGCGCCGATGTGGCTGTTGAAGCTGAAGTGGCGCGGGGTGAAGGCCTCGGGCAGCACCCGACCGTGATCGGTGCAGGCCGGGAGCTCTGTCAGCACGACCGCGGCGCCCTGCTGCGGCAGGTAGACCGCGGTACCCCCGCCCCAGGCGTAGGCGGTCTGCAGCCCCTCGCTCAGCCGCGCCCCCGAGCTGGTCGCGGGCTTGATCCGGTCGACCACCAGCTCGCAGCCGCCCGCGAGCAGGCTCTCGGCGGCCGGGTCCTCCAGGCCGATCTCCAGCGGACGCCCGTCGCGGCGCTCCAGCAACCGCGCGAAGCCCTCCTTGCGCAGCTCCTCGGCGGTGTGGCTCTGGGGCCGCAGGGCCGTGAGCAGCCACCCACGGCCCGCGCCGTGGGCCTTGAGGTGTCGAGCGCCCTCGCTCGGGCTCCAGCCCCGGACCCTCTGGCCGCAGTGGGGGCAGTGGGGGGTGCCGATCCGCGCCCAGAGGAGCCGCAGGTAGTCCTGGATCTCCGTGATGGTCGCCACCGTGGACCGGGGATTCCGGCTGGCGGCCTTCTGCTGGATGGCGATGGCCGGGGCCAGGCCTTCGACCTTGTCCACCGGGGCCCGGTCCAGCCGCCCCAGGAAGCGCCGGGCATAGGTCGACAGGCACTCGACGTAGCGCCGCTGGCCCTCGGCGAAGAGCGTGTCGAAGGCCAGGGAGGTCTTGCCCGAGCCCGACACCCCGGTGATCACCGTGAGCGAGCCCTGGGGGATGCGCACGTCGACGCCCTTCAGGTTGTGGCAGGTCGCGCCCTCGATCACCAGGTCGGTCTCCCGGCGGCGGGCTCGCCGCCGGGGCCTGGCGGGGGCGAAGCCGTCGCCGCCGAAGTCCGGCAGCGCCCGCAGGACCCGGCCGGTGGGCGTGTCCAGGGTGGCCAGGTGCTCCGGCGTGCCCTCGCCGACGATGAGCCCGCCGGCGTGGCCGCCCTCGGGGCCGACGTCGATCAGGTGATCCGCGACCTTGATCACGTCGGTGTTGTGCTCGATCACGACCACGGTGTTGCCGGCGTCGACCAGGCGCCCCAGGGCCCCCAGCAGCGCCTTCACGTCGTGGAAGTGCAGGCCCGTGGTCGGCTCGTCGAGCAGGTAGAGGGTGCCGCCGGTCGCCGGTCGCTTCAGCTCCGAGGCCAGCTTGATGCGCTGGGCCTCGCCCCCGGACAGGGTGGTGCTGGGTTGGCCGAGCTTGACGTAGCCCATGCCCACCGTGAGCAGGGTGTCCAGGGTGCGCCTGAGCTTGCGGTGGTGCTGGAAGAGCTCGCCGGCCTGGGCGATGGACAGGTCCAGCACGTCCCGGATGGTCAGGCCCCGGTAGCGGATCTCCAGGGTCTCCTCGTTGAAGCGCCGGCCGTTGCACGTGGTGCAGGTGACCTGGACGTCGGCCAGGAACTGCATCTCCACGGTCTTCACGCCGGCGCCCGAGCAGTCCTCGCAGCGGCCTCCGGCCACGTTGAACGAGAAGCGCCCGGGCTTGTAGCCACGGGCGCGGGACTCGGGCAGGCGGGCGAAGAGGGCGCGGACCTCGTCGAAGGCCTTGGTGTAGGTCGCCGGGTTGCTGCGCGGCGTGCGACCGATGGGGGACTGGTCGATGACCACCAGCTTGTCGATGTGGTCCAGTCCCTCCAGCCGCTCCAGGCTCAGGTCCCGCTGGTCCTTGCCCTGGGGGTTGAGGTGCCGGGACACGGCCCGCTGGAGCACCTCCATCATCAGGGTGGACTTGCCGGAGCCGCTGACCCCGGTGAAGACCACCAGCTTGCCCAGGGGCACGTCGAGATCGACGCCGTCGACGTTGTTCGCCCGCGCACCACGGATGCCCAGGACCCGCCCGCTGCCCCTGCGCCGGGACGCCGGCACCGGCACGGTCTCCTCGCCGCGCAGGTAGCGGGCGGTCAGGCTGCGGGAGCGCCGCACCCGGGCCGGGGTGCCCGAGGCGACCACTTCGCCCCCCTGGAGACCGGCGCCGGGGCCCACGTCCACCAGGAAGTCCGCCGCGGTCATGGTCTCCTCGTCGTGCTCCACGACCAGGACCGTGTTGCCCCGGTCCCGCAGGGCGGTGAGCGTGTCGAGCAGGCGGCGGTTGTCCCGGGGATGCAGCCCGATGCTCGGCTCGTCGAGCACGTAGGTCACTCCCTGCAGGCCGGAGCCCACCTGGGCTGCCAGGCGGATCCGCTGGGCCTCGCCGCCGGACAGGGTCGCCGCGGAGCGGCTGAGGCCCAGGTAGCCGAGACCCACCCGCTGGAGGAAGCCCAGGCGGTCCTGGATCTCCTTGACCAGCTCCTTGCCGATGCGGGCGGCGTTGCCGCGCAGGCGGACGCCAGCGAAGAACGCGGTGGCGTCATCGACGGACATGGCCACCAGGTCAGCCAGGCCCTTGCCCCGGAAGTCCACGGCACGGGCCACGGGGTTGAGGCGGCTGCCGCGGCAGTCGGGGCAGTCCTGCCGGGTGCGCCAGCGGGAGAGCGGGGCGTGGTGGGTGTAGTGCCAGACCATCTCCAGCGACGGCAGCAGGCCTCGCCAGGGGCGCTCGCCGCGGTCGGTGCGGCCGTTGTCCCGCTCCTTCACGAACCGGTAGGTCAGCGGAGGGCCCTCGCCGAGCAGGAGCATGCGCTGGACGGGCTCGGGCTGCTCGGCCCAGGTCCGGCCGGGCAGGGCACCGGACCGGATCGCGATGTCCGCGATCACCTCGCGGTCCACGGTCGAGAAGGGCAGCCGGCCCTCGGCGCCCAAGGGGAGGAAGGCTTCGAGCACGTCGCGGCTCGGATCGAGCATGCGGCTGTCGTCGAAGCCCTCCAGCGCCCCCAGGCCATTGCAGGTCGGGCAGGCGCCCTGGGGAGCGTTGAAGCTGAACAGCCGGGGCTCCAGCTCCGGCACCGAGACCTCCGGGTGGGCCGGGCAGGCCCGGGCGCTGGACCAGGTGGCGTGATCCCAGCCCTCGTCGCGCTCGATCAGGGCCGTCACCACGCCGCCGGCCATCGCCAGGCTGCGCTCCACGGACTCCCGCAGCCGCTCGCGGGACTCGGGCACGGCCCGGGTGCGGTCGAGCACGACCTCGAGGGTGTGCTTCTCGTACCGGGCGAGGGCGATCGCGTCTTCGCCCAGGCGCTTGATCTCGCCGTCGACCCGCACCCGCACCCAGCCCGCCTGCTGGAGGTCCGCCAGCTCCTTGCGGTACTCGCCCTTGCGATCCCTCACGATGGGCGCCATCACCACCAGCCGCGCCCCGGGCCGGCGGCCCAGCAAGTCGGCGGTGATCTGGCCGACCGACAGCGCCGTGATCTCCCGGCCGCAGTGGGGGCAGCGGGGGGTGCCGAGCCGGGCCATCAGCAGGCGCAGGTGGTCCAGGATCTCGGTGACCGTGCCCACCGTGGAGCGGGGGTTCCGGTTGACGGTCTTCTGGTCGATGGAGAGGGTGGGGGAGAGGCCCTCGACGTGGTCGACGTGGGGCTTCTCCATCTTGCCGAGGAACTGCCGGGCATAGGCCGACAGGCTCTCCATGA
>CAYFPX010000173.1:4708-18611 GCA_964344945.1 uncultured Enterobacterales bacterium | reverse complement strand
AACACCTGGAATCGCGATAGCTGCGCCCAGCTCGGTCCGGATTCAAGAACACCCAGTGAGGGACAGGTCCACCTCGAACGCAACACGTCCGGGTCAGGTCCGGCCTGGACGCAACATCGAGAGTGCTCAGCGGCCCGATCGGGGTCCCAAGGCGGCCTCCAGGGGTCCGATCAGGGGGTTCTGGTGGCGTCTTGTTGCGCCCAGGGCGGACCTGACCGGCTCGTGTTGCGTTCGGGCCGGACCTGACCGTGTCCGGCCCGTGCGATCCTGTGTTCCGGAGGACCAGCGCGTGCCCGTCGCTCTCGTCGAGATCACCCGCGAGACCCTCGGCGCGGTCATGAAGCTCCAGGTCCGGGAGGACCAGCGCCGCTTCGTCGCGGACAACGCGAAGTCCATCGCCCAGGCCCACTTCTGGCAGGACATCGCCTGGTTCCGGGCGATCGCCTTCGGGGGAGAGCCCGTGGGGTTCGTGATGCTCGCCTTCGAGCCCGACGAGCCCCCGTACCTCTGGCGCCTCATGATCGACGCCGCCCACCAGGGCCGAGGCCACGGCAAGGCGGCGATGGCCCTGATCGTGGAGGAGGTCCGCCGGCAGCGGCCAGGAGCCACCGAGCTCGTGCTGTCCCACGTGCCCGGCGACGGTGGCCCCGGCGCGTTCTACGAGGCCCTGGGCTTCGTGGACACCGGGCGCGTGCACGAGGGGGAGCGGGTGTTGTCGCTGGCCCTGTGACCGCGGCGAGGCTCAGTCCTCGGACCGCCGCTTCAGCTTCGCCCTCACGTCCGGAGCCCGGCCCACCAGGTTCTTCTGCCGACCTCGCCCCACCGCGAGGGTGTGGTCGGGCACGGCCTGGGTGATGGTGCTGCCCGCCGCGACGATCGTGTCGTCGCCCACGGTCACCGGCGCCACCAGGGCCGAGTTGCTGCCGACGAAGGCCCGGTCGCCGATGACCGTGCGGTGCTTGGCGAAGCCATCGTAGTTGCAGGTGATCGTGCCGGCGCCGATGTTGACCTCGCGGCCGATCTCGCAGTCGCCGAGGTAGCTGAGGTGCCCCGCCGTCGCCTGCGCCTTGAGCAGGGCCTTCTTGGTCTCGACGAAGTTGCCGATGCGGACCCCCGGCTCGAGCACCGTGCCCCCCCGCAGTCGGGCGATCGGGCCGACCCGGCAGCCCTCGGCGATCGCGGTGTCCTCGCAGAGGGTCCCGGCCAGGATGCGGGAGCGTGCGCCGACCGTCGTGTCCCTGAGCACGGCGTAGGGCCCGACCTCGACCCCTTCGGCCAGGGCCGTCCGCCCAGCCAGCACCACCCCGGGGCCCAGGGTGACCTCGGGGGCCAGCTGGACTTCGGCGTCGATGTAGGTGGTTGCAGGGTCCTGCATCGTCACGCCCGCGAGCATCCAGTGGTGGTTGATGCGCGCCCGCAGCACGGCTTCGGCTTCCGCCAGCGCCGCTCGGTCGTTGACGCCCATGGTCTCGGCGCGATCCGGGTGGTGAACCGCCCGCAGGCCGCCGGCCAGTGCCGCGGCCTCCACGGCGTCGGTGAGGTACTTCTCGCCCTTGGGCGGGTGGGCGACCAGGTCGGGGATCACCTCGTCGAGGAGCCAGCGGGCGTCGAAGGCGTAGACGCCGGTGTTGAACTCGGTCAGGGCCCGCTCGGCTTCGGTCGCGTTGGCGGCCTCGACGATGCGCTGGGGCACGCCGTCGGTGCCGCGGACCAGGCGACCGTAGCTGCTGGTCGGTGCCTCGGCGGCGGTGATCGAGGCGGTCAACACCGTGCACAGGCCGCTGCCGTGGCCGTCGAGCAGCGCCTGGAGGGTGGCCCCGGTCAGCAGGGGCGTGTCCCCGCAGACCACCAGCAGCACGCCGTCTCGCGGCAGCGCGTCCGCTGCCACCTGGACGGCGTGGCCGGTGCCTTCCTGGGGATCCTGGACGGCCGTCGCCGTGGCGGTCGGCAGGGCGGCCACCACCTGGTCCCGCTGGTGGCCCACCACCACCACCGGCGTGGCCGAGGTCTCCGCGACCGCAGCCAGGACCCAGCCGAGCATCGGCCGGCCGGCCAGGGGGTGGAGCACCTTGGCCAGCGAGGACCGCATGCGGGTGCCCTTGCCGGCCGCCAGGATCAGGGCGGTGGTGGTCATCTCCAGGGACTAACCCCCGGGGAGGCCGGTTCAGAGCACCGCGATCGTGACCGTCCAGCTCACCGGGTTTCCTGTCCAGCAGCCCACGAAGAGCTGGTAGACCGTGCCCGAGACCAGGTCGTAGCCCAGCTGTTCCGGGTACCAGACCGTGGCGGACTTGGCGAGCTCGGCGTGGGTGCTGCTCAGCAGCCACAGGTCCAGGTCGCTGGCGCCGCCGTCGGACCAGGTGAGCTCCATCTGGTAGCGGCGGCTGCTGGCCACCTGGAATTTCACGATGTCCACGTCGGCCGCGTAGCCGCCCCCGGCGTTGCCGCAGGAGTGGATGGAGCCCTGGATCTCCGCGGGCACGCTGATCTCGCCCAGGCTCACTGCGTCGTTCAGGTCGTCGCCGACCTCGGTGGCGGTGTAGACCGGCGTGGACCGGGTGAAGTCGGTCGTGGCGGTGTCGGTGCGGCCCGTGGCGTCTTCGACCGTGAGCCGGATGGTCTCGGTCATCTCCGGCGTGAAGTCGCCGAGTGACCAGCCGACCCAGCCCTGGGTCGACGAGGTGAGGTTGATGTCCTGGGGCCAGCGCAGGTTCTGGCTGGCGCCGCCCACCTCGATGTTGACCCAACCGCCGTCCATGTCGTCGTCGGGGTCCGTCACCGTGAAGGCCAGCCGCACGCTCGAGGTCTCTTCGGTCGCGGTGAAGCTGTCGATGGAGGGCGGCTGGTCGCCGGGCGGGGTCCCGCCCGTGGGCTCGTCGGTGTCCGTGTCGAAGGTCACCCAGGTGGTGCCGCTGTCCTCGCCGCCGGTGGGCGACGTGGGCAGACCGGAGTCCGTGAGGGGGTCGTCGGGGGCGAGGTCTGTGAGTCCGTAGACACACCCCGCACCCATCCCACACAGCAGGGCCGGTGCGAGCCTGTGCACGGGGGCCAAGATACCCCACATGGGACTGGAGCCGGAGGGCACGATGGGCTGTCTCGAAGACAAGGTGGTCTGCATCACAGGAGCGAGCCGTGGATTGGGCAAGGCCCTGGCCAGGCTGTGCGACGCAGAAGGCGCTCGCCTGGTGTTGGGCGCCCGGACACTGCCGGAGCTCGAGGCCGTCGCCGCCGAGTGCCGCGACGCCCTCCACCTGCAGACCGACGTGCGCCTCGCGGACGAGGTGGACGCCCTGGTGAACGTCGCCATCACCGAGTTCGGCCGGCTCGACGTCATGATCAACAACGCCGGCCTGGCGATCTACGGCCCCGTGGAGACCCTCAGCGCCGCCGAGGTCGACGAGGTGATCGACACCAACCTCAAGGGCGTGATCTACGGCTCCCAGGCCGCGTTCCGCCACATGCTGGGTCGCCGCGACGGCCACATCGTCAACATCGGCTCCATCGCGGGCAAGCTTCACCTGCCCAACGAAGCCGTCTACAACGCCAGCAAGTGGGCTGTCACCGGCTTCACCGGCACTCTGCGCAAGGAGGCCGAGCGCTACGGGGTCAAGGTCACCCACGTCGCCCCCGGCGGCATCGACACGCCTTTCTGGCGCGAGATGGACTTCTACCCCTTCCCGGATCACATCCACCCCGAGCGCGACTTCATGAAGCCGGAAGACGTCGCCCGCTCCGTGGTCCAGGTCCTCGCCACCCCGGGCAACTACGCCGTGCCGGAGCTGGTCATGACCCCGATGATCCCGCGGTAGCACTGTGGAGATCCCGGTCCCCCTGGGGGACGTGGTCGACAAGATCACGATCCTGCGGCTCAAGGTCGCCCGGCTGACCGCCCCGGAGGCCCGGGCCGCCGCCGCACAGGAGCTGGCCGCACTCGAGGCCCGCTGGGCGGCCGCGGGCCATCCCGAGCTCGACGCCTTCGAGGCGCTCTACCAGATCAACAGCCGGCTCTGGCGCGTCGAGGACCAGCTCCGCCGGCACGAGGCCGAGCGGGACTTCGGGCCGCACTTCGTCGCCCGGGCCCGGGCGGTCTACCTGCTGAACGACCAGCGGGCGGCGCTCAAGCGGGCGGTGAACGAGGCGCTGGGCTCCGAGCTGGTCGAGCAGAAGGAGTACGTGGAGTACTGAGAGCGCCGGCGGCGAGCCCCAGCCGAGATCTCAATTCTCCCCTCAGGTAGACTCGAGATCCCGGGTCGGGGTCCGAGGAACCCCTGCAGGAGCCTGTCTGCGCATCGAAGCCCCCGACCTCGGCCTCGAAGACGTCCGCGACATCCCGCGGATCGAGGTGGCGCTCCACCCGCCGGACAGCCCCTTCGCAGACGCGGTCGCTGAAGCCGCCATGGCCTGCAAGGTCGACGTGGTGGCCATCGACGCCGCCACCCCTGCGGACCTGGCGAGCCGGGTCCTGGTCGCCGACCTGACCCGTGTGATGGCCACCCGCGGGCTCGGGCGCCGAGCGATCGCCATCTCCGAGAACACCAAGCTCGACTGCTTCGACGTCATCCGCCCGGACGACGTGAAGCACCGGCTGAACCGCAGCCTGGCCAACCTGGTCCACACCGCCGCCCTCGAAGCCAGGGTCGCCCAGAAGGACCAGACGGTCCGCCTGCTCAACGAGATCGGCCTCGCTCTGTCCCACATCACCGAGCGGGACCAGCTGCTGCGGGAGATCCTGACCCGCTCGATGGAGGTGCTCAGCGCCGACGGCGGCACGGTCTACATGGTCGAGCGCGGCCGGCTGGTCTTCGCCTCCGCCGCCAACGACACCGTGCGCTTCGCCACGCCGCGGGTCACCCTTCCCATCGACGACAGCTCCCTGGCCGGCTTCGTGGCCAACAACAACGAGCTGCTCAACATCGAGGACGTCTACCGTCTCCCGCGCAACGTGCCCTACCGCCCCAACCTGCGCTTCGACGAGCAGTCCGGCTACCGCACCAAGAGCATGCTCGTGGCGCCGATGGCCGATCGGGACAGCCGGGTCATCGGCGTGCTCGCGCTCGTCAACCGCAAGCCGGTGCCCAAGGTGCCGCTGGCGGACTTCGACCGGGTCCTGCCCTTCACCGACCTGCAGGCGGACCTGGTGGCGTCCATCGCCTCCCAGGCGGCGGTGGCCCTGGAGAACCACCGGCTCTACGCCGACATCCGCCAGCTGTTCGACGGCTTCATCACCGCGGCGGTCAGCGTCATCGAAGCCCGAGACCCGTCCACCGCTGGTCACTCCCAGCGGGTCAGCGACCTGACCGTCGCCCTGGCCCGGGCCTGCCAGGACTGCACCGAGGGCCCCTTCGAGCGCATCCGCTTCTCCCAGGAGGAGCTCGAGGAGCTGCGCTACGCCTCGCTGCTGCACGACTTCGGCAAGGTGGGCGTCAAGGAGGAGATCCTCCTCAAGGCGAACAAGCTCTTCCCCCACGAGCTGGAGCGTATCGAGTGGCGCTTCCGCATCGCGGGGCTGCAGGCCATGCTCGAGTCGATGTCGCTGGAGATGGAGGAGTACCAGCTCGGCACCAGGCTCCAGCAGCTCGACGCCGACCTGATGCTCATCAAGCGGCTCAACCAGTCCGGCTACCGCTACAGCCAGCGCGAGGCCGACGCCCTGAGGCGCATCGCCGAGCGCTGGTTCCTCGAGGAGGAGCAGCAGCCGGTGGTGCCGCCCACCGTGATCAACCGCCTGTGCATCCCCGGCGGCTCTCTCGACCCCGAGGAGCGCCTGGAGATCCAGCGCCACGTGGAGCACACCTACAACTTCCTCAAGGTCATCCCCTGGACCGAGAACCTCCGTCGGGTCCCCGAGATCGCCTTCGCCCACCACGAGAAGCTCGACGGCTCCGGCTACCCTCTGGGCCTCGTGGACGACGAGATCCCCTTCGGCGCCAAGCTGATGACCATCTCGGACATCTTCGACGCCCTGACCGCCGGCGACCGGCCCTACAAGTCGGGCATGGGCCCGCGTCGGGCGCTGTTCATCCTGCGGGAGGAGGCCGGCCGGGGTCGGCTGGACGGAGAGGCCGTGGAGCTGTTCGCGGCGAAGAAGATCTGGGCGTCGGTGATGTACTGAGGCCGCTGGCGCCGGTCACCGGGCTGGCGCGAGCACTCCGAACTGGGCGCCCCAGGGATCCTGGAGCAGCCCGAAGCGCCCGAAGCCGGGGAAGGTCGCGGGGCCGAAGATCGCCGTGGCGCCGTGCTCGACGGCCAGGGCGAAGGTGGCGTCGACGTCGGCGCTGCAGACGTAGCTGAGCCAGTGGCTGGGGCCCGTGGCGTCGGGTGGGCGCTGGAGGCAGTTGGCCCGGGCGTCGTCGCCCCGCCAGAAGATCGCGCCGGAGGCCGCTCCGCCGGTGGGCTCGGCCCGCCAGCCCACGAGGGTCTGGAAGAAGGCGCTGCTCTTCGCCGCGTCGTCGGTCAGGAGCTGCTCGTGGTTGAAGGCCCCGACGCGCTCGCTGGTGTCCGAGGCGCCCGGGGTCTCCGAGCGCATCAGGAAGGCCCTGGCGCCCACGTCGTCGGAGATGAGGGCGAAGGCGCCGACGCCGGGGATCGCGTGGGGCTCTCGGAGCACCTGGCCGCCGAGGGTGCGCACGGTCTCGACCGCCGCGGCCACGTCGTCGACGGTCAGGTAGGGCAGCCAGCCGGCACCGGCGGGGTCGGCGTTGTCGGCGGCCACCACGGCGCCGAGGCTGTCCTCGCCCTGGGTGAACATCCGGTAGGGGCCCTGGGGCATCGGGATGGTCTTCCACTGCCAGCCGAAGAGCGTGCCGTAGAAGGCCATCGCTCCTTCGGGGTCCGGTGTGCGGAGCTCGCGCCAGATGAACCGGCCCGCCCAGCTCTGGGTGTCGCTCATGACTTCTCCTTCGGTGTCTTCGATCGGTCGATGACCTCGTCGGCGGTCTTGGGGGTGCCGTGCTTGGCGTACTCCGAGCTCATGTGGCTCCCGTGGGCCTCGGTCCAGCCTTGGGGATCCTTCAAGAGGCGCTTGATCGCCTTGATCTTGCTGCGGAGGCCCATGTGCTCGTGCTAACCCAGCCGGGCTCACCGGAGGCGCCATGGTGCTCGGTCTGTTGGGGATGCTCGGCTGCGCTGGCGATGGGGATCCCCAGGGGGCATCGAGGGGGCGATCCTGATGGCCAGCTCGGACATCGAGCACGGGGTGGCGCACGTGGGTGGCGCGGCGTGGGTCGACGCTTCGAGGAGCGCGAGCACACTCTTCGGGTCGAGGCGGTTGCGGTAGGCGACGACGCGGGCGCCGCGCGGGAGTTCTTCGGGTGCGGGGAGGTGGGCCTGGTCGATGGCCAGGATCAGCCGGGGTGCACGAGCCTGGCGGTAGCGAGCGAGCTTGCGGTCCAGGTAGGCGGGGGTCCAGAAGCCCACCAGCTCGAGCAGGGCCGGAGGGGCGAGGCCCTGACGGTGTCGCAGGGCGAAGTCGGGGAAGACCAGGCCCTGGCCCGCGCGTAGGGGTGCGGGGTCGCGTGTGAGCTCCCAGTCTGGTGCGGTGCGGAGGAAGTCTGTGGCGAAGCGTTCTTCGAGCTTGCTGTCGTAGCGGCGGCCCTCGGTGGCGGCGGGCAGCGGGGCGCTGGGGTCCAGGACCAGCGTGCCCTCGCCTCCGGGCCAGACCACGGGGGCTGCGAGGCGGAAGTCGTCGCACCAGCGCAGGGTGGGGATCAGCGAGGCCAGGGCCTTGCCGTACAGCCGGGTGCGGTGGAAGAGGGCCAGGGGCCCGGACAGGCGGAGGCGGGCTTCGGCGCCGTCGTTGGCGGTCTCCACCTCGCAGATCAGGCCCCGCAGGCGGGCCGCCCGCACCACGCGGTGGGCCTGGCCCCGGAGTCGGATCGTGACGTGTCTGGCCCGCGCGACGAGGCCCTGGGCGAGCGCGAGGTTCACGCTCAGCGCGAGCCTCGTCGGGTCCAGGTCCTCGGGGACCTTGGGCAGGGGTCGCTCGCTGGCCAGGTCCTGGAACAGGAGCTCCTCGACGGTCTCCGGTGTGAGGCCCAGGTCCTGGGCGGTCCTGCGGACACAGTCCGCTCGCGAAGCGGTCCCGGTGGCGGCCCGTCGGAAGAGCCCGGCTCTCACCTCGCGCGGGTGCACCGGCCAGCTCGGCCGCTTCGGCCGGGTCTGACGCCGCACCACCTCGGCGGCCAGGGCCTGCTTCCGGGGGTGTGCGGAGGCGTGGACGGACCGGGTCAGGACCGTCTCCCAGGTCCGCCGCGGCTCGCCGACCAGGGCCCGGCGGTGTTCCAGCAGCACTGCGAGCCAGGGGTGGTCCCGCTCGGTGAGCCACCAGGGCACCACCCGACCTTCGACCACGGTCGCCGTGATGAGCTTCTGGGCGATCACGGCGCCTCCAGGGCCTGGCGTCGTCGTGCGACCGCTTGTTCTTCCGTGGTGTCCCGGGCCACCAGCTCGTAGATCACGGCCTGCTTGCCCGGACGAGGCCGCAGGACCCGCCCGAGTCTCTGCAGATACTCCCGCGTGCCCTGGCTTCCTCCGACGACCACGGCCACGTCGGCGTCCGGCACGTCCAGCCCCTCGTTGAGGACGCGGCTGCTCACGAGGCCCCACAGGGCGCCCTGTCGGAAGCCCTCGAGCACCGCGTCGCGTTCGCGAGGGGACACGTCACAGGTGATCGGCGCCAGCAGGTGTTCCCGGCTGACGCCCAGTGCCGCTGCGTTCGAGGCCGTGAAGACCAGGTGGCGCTGGCCGACCAGGCGAGGCAGGAGCTCGCGGAGCAGCGCCTGCTTGCCCTGGCACCAGCCCAGCAGCTTCCGGGCTTCCCGGTGGCCGGCCAGCGCGTCGCGCCCCTGGGGCGTGCGAGAGGCCCAGGCGACGAAGTCGGTCCAGTCCCTGTGGGGGGCGAGGTCTCGCCAGCGGTCCCAGACGGTCCGGAACGCCGTGCGATGCCCCTGCCAGCGCTGGCGCTCGGCGGGGGTCAGGTCGACGGACAGGGTCACCAGCTCCAGGTCGGCCAGGTACTCCGAGCCCAGCAGGGCCCCCGCGGTCAGCCGGTAGGCAACGGGGCCGATCAGCTGTTCCCAGCCCGGCTCCTCCGCGGTCGGGGTCGGGTCCCTGGGCGTCGCGGTCAGGCCGAGTCGCCAGATCGCCGCGCACATCTCCAGGGCTTCGTCGTGCAGTCCGCCGCCGAAGTGGTGGGCTTCGTCCACCACCAGGAGCGGGGCCTCCCGGCCCAGGCGGGCCATGTGGCGCCAGGCGCTGGCCGTGGTCATGACCGTGACCGCCCCAAGCTCCCGGACACCGTCGCCGTACCGGCCCACCGGTCCCAGGCCCGCCTCGGTCAGGCGCCCTGCCCACTGGTGCATCAGGACACGGGTGGGGACCAGCACCAGGGCTCGACCGCCGCAGCGGGCGATGGCGGCCAGGGCGACCCGGGTCTTGCCGCTGCCGGTCGGTAGGACGACGGTGCCACGCCGACCGGTGAGCTCCCAGGCGTCCAGCGCGGCGGACTGGTAGGGCCGCAGGTCGCTGGGTCCTGCAAGGGCCTCGACCTGGGGTGCGGGCAGGCCCAGAGCCTGCTTCAGCTCGGGGTAGCGCCATGCGGGGGCCCGCCAGCAGCGGGTGCGCTTGTCCCAGGTCACGCCGGGCAGGGCCCCTCGGCCCGGGCTGGGGTCGAGCACCAGGGTGCCTCGGTCGAAGCGGATCGCGGTCATCGGGCCTCCGGGGTGGGAGGCGGCGGGACAGCAAGAGGCGGGCCAGGGCTGGAAGGGCCTGGTTGCTGGGGTGGGGTGTCAGGTTGTCGACATCAGGGGGGTTGGGGGTCGACACTGGGAGGGTTCGGGGTCGGGAGCTGTATGAAGGCCCCGGTCGACTCCAGGGCTGCGAAGTGCCCCACGACCGCTTCGGCCAGGACTGGATCGTCGTGGAGCACCCCGAGCTCCAGGTTCCTGTTCATGCCCCGGTCCGTCAGGTTGGCAGAGCTGACCAGCCACCAGCGGCGGTCGATCACCACAGTCTTGGCGTGCATGGAGTGGTACCCGCTGTCCTGCTTCGCAAGGGTCAGGGGGCTGTAGAGACCACGGGGAGAGTCTATCGCCTCCGGCCAGACGTCGGCGAGGAAGCCCTCCCACCATCGGCGTGGCCAGGTCTCCTCGTCCGGCTGGCCGGTGCGGGATCGTCCACGCCAGTCCAGCTCCGTCTGCACGTGGAGGTACAGCGACACCTCCAAGGGTCTGGCGTCGGGGCGTCTCAGGGGCTCCAGGAGCGAACGTTCGGTCACCCGAAAGCCAGCGATCAAGACTTCGTGCTCGGCCCGTGCGAAGAGCCGCCGCAGCACAACGGCGGTGTCTTCGAAGCCGGGGTCTGTCGTGCGCATCGAGGTGCTGACCACGTGGGGTCGCGTTGAGGCCTCACGGCTGTCCAGCAGGGCGCGAGAGGCCAGCGCCAAGGCCTCCGCTGAGGCTTGGGCCAGCGGCTTCGCCCACTCGAACGGTAGGCCCAACAAGGACAACAGACCCCCCGACAGGCCAGGCTTTAGACGACCGCCCTCCGCCACCTCGCGCAACAGTCGAAGCTCGGCGTCGCTCCGTGAGGCAAGCCATCGGCTCAGCTCCACGATGCGATCCACGGCCCCAGGAAGGCCGCGTCTGGGTCGTGCACGGTCGGCACGACGAAGCTTCGGTCCAGGTCGCGGTTCATGCGCTCACAGCTGGGCTCCCCGATCAAGACACAGCCGTGACAGGCTGCGCCTTCCCGATGGCGATGCTGGGCGTCGTGAGGCTCGTGCTGGGCGCAGACCGGGTCGTTGCTGCAGAGACGACCGGTGTGGGCAGCCCGCCGGAGGTGACGCACCACGTCGCGACCGATCTCGACCAGACCTCCGAGTGTTCCCTCGCTCCCAGGGGTCCCCGTGTAGAGCAGGATACCGGCGCGATCGTGCGAGACCCCGCGCTCTTCGTCGCGCCAGCAGTAGATGCGCTCTCGGATCGAGGTCGCCGGGTATCCACACTCCAGGGAGATCGCGTTGATCAACATGTGGGCCAGCGTGTGAAGCATCACCAACCGCGGCCCGAAGAAGGGGACCTGACGGCTGGGGTTGCCGGCGTTGTAGTCGAAGGCCGCCTTCTTGAACAGGAGTCGTCGGCGCTGCACGCCCGTGTTGTCGTTTTCCCAGTCGCGCACCTTCGCCAGGTCGAAGCCCAGGAACACGCCCTCACCGAGGATCTCCACCGAGGGAAGCCAGGAGATGTCGATGCCGAGGGGTGCCGTGTGCACGTCCAGGCTGTACTCTCCCTCCGCGTCGCCCGTGACGCCATCGATTCGTGTGAAGCCGACCTGGGCGCGAACCTCGCGCAGGTGGTGGACCAACACGACCCGGTCCAGGAAGGGCGGCAGATCCAGCTGGAGGCGCCGAGCGAACCAGGTCTCGCCCTCTTCGGGATGGTCACCGGGCGCCTCGTAGGGCGCCTTGTAGAGGGCCTTCCACTCGGTCTCTCTCGTCCGGGGCACCTCGATGGCCAGGCCTTCGACGCGTCGGTGGACTTCCCCGAGCACTTCGGCGTCGGTCAGGCCGTCCAGCGCCTTGGCCACCTGGGGAATGCGACGGAACACCGGGAGGTCCTCTGCGGTCGCGGCCTGGAGGATGCCCCACACCTCCTCCACCGCCTTGCGGACATCTTCTGCGGGATCCGGGATGGACAGGGCGCTGATGACCTGCGCGAAGTAGGCGTTGCTCGCCGTGCGGGTCAGCAGTCGCACGGTCTGATCGCAGCTCGCCTCGCGCGTGTTCGGTCCCAGCCAGGGACGGAATCCCGGACACCCGCCAAGGGCCCCTTCGCCGCCCAGGTCCTGGAGTCCCCGGCTACGGCCGCATGCACGGCAGCCCACGGCGTAGTCTGTGAGCTCCCCACTGGTACCGCGCTGGATCATGTACAGGTCCGACCGGAAGTCGGGCCCCAGTGGGTCCTTCGGCCGCTTGCTCGTGCCCCCGCGCACGCAGTATCCGGCGCCCTGGTGACCCTCGGGCCGCTCCCAGCCGTGGACCCAGCCGAGCCAGTCGATGTCCTGGATGTGACCCTTGGGGCAGGCGGTGACGAAGCGGATGGGGGTCACCGGAAAGGAGGACTTCTTGATCCTGGAGCAGATGTGGTTCTTGCCCTTCTCGAGGTCTCGCCAGTGGATCACGGACTGGCAGGCGATGTTCTGGCAGAGGTACCAGCCCGGGAAGCGAGCCACCTGGATCCCTTGGCCCTGGTTGGGCTGGTCACTGTCACAGGACGGCGGGGCCCGCAGGCGGATGTCGTCGCCGTGCCACCAGGACGCGGAGTGCAGCATGCGGAGGGCTTTCTCACGGAGGCGGGGTTCGCTGATCCAGCCGTCGCCATCGTGCGCGTAGCGCCAGGCCTCCAGCCCGCCCACGATCACCGCGTGCTCGACCAGATCGACGAGCGCACCGGGGCCCGAGCCGGTGAGCAGCTGACTCCGACGGATGGCCCCATCGGGTGGCTTGCGGCCCTTCATGCCTCGTCTCCGGCGAGTCGGTTGTTGATCCAGAAGTGCACGGTCTCCTCCACGCTGCGCATGCTGGTGGGTGCCCGGAAGTGCTCCAGCCGTGGGTCGGCCTCGATGGGTCCATCGATGGCGGTGGAGAGCAGGGTCACCGGCGCCCGGGTCTCCCAGGGGGAGTAGGGCAGGTGCACCGACTTGCCCGCCAGGGCGTGCACCGACTGGCTCCAGAGGCTGAACAGCTGGAGCACGCGCTGGCGGACGTGTTCGGCCAGCTCGCCGGTGTCTGTGGCGTGGGCGCCCACCCGCTGCGCCAGGATGTCTGCGACCTGGCTTGGCAGCTCGGGTACTCGATCGATCCGCTCGGCGGCCATGGGCGGGGTGAGCTGTGGATCTCCGTGTCGGGCCAGAGCAACTGTGACGCCGGCCAGGCCGCGGTCGATGGCTCGTGAGGAGAATGGTGTGACAGAGGAGGCTTCGACGTCGCGGTAGAAGGCCTGGTGGAAGGCAGAGAAGCGCTCGTAGTGTGAGCGGTCTCGTGGTCGGAACAGGTTGTGGAGCGTGACCACGAGCCCCGGCGTGTTTCGCCCGACTCGTGAGGTCGCCTGGATGTACTCGGCGACCGTGCGGGGCTGGCCGTTCATGACCATCAGGCCCAGTCGAGGAATGTCCACGCCCACGGAGATCATGGAGCTGGCGAGCAGCACGTCGTTCTTGTTCTTCGCGCCGTAGGCGGTCTCCAGCTTGCCCTTGGCCTTGCGGATGTCGTCGGTGGACTGGCGGCTGGTGAGCTCCAGCACGTCGAAGCCGAGCAGGCGGTCCTTGAGCAGGGCGGCCTGCTTCGCCTGGACGGGGTGGCGTCCCGTCAGCCGAGCCGACCGTGGGGCGACCTCTTCCTTCACCAGGCGTTGGGCGCCGCCAAGAGCTCGCAGGGTGTTGAAGTAGGCCACCAGGGTGGCGTAGGTGTCGGCCGGATTGTCGCTGCCCGTGCGACCCGTCTGGGCGGCGTTGTACCAGTCCCGGTAGGCCGCCGAGAGCAGGGTCGAGTACACGCGGACCATCACCGCCTTCATGCTCCTGCCCGGCGCTGCGACGCCGACGTACAGGCGGGTCTTCTCTTCGGCCGGGTCGGTCCGGGCAAAGAAGGTGTCTCCGGCGTCAGGCCCCTGTGGTGGGAAGAAGGCGACCTGGGACCGGGCTCGCCTGGCGGTCGCGGTCGACGCGATGAGCTTCGCCGGGTGGCCGGAAGCGTCTCGGCACAGGTGCTCGATGGCGGTCTCGTACAGCCCCACCATCGTGCCCAGCGGGCCGGTGATCAGGTGCAGCTCGTCCTGGATGATCAGCCCAGGTGGCGGCAGACCCGCCGGCAGCGGTGTGGCGGTCACGGGGGCCGTTTCGTGGTTTC
>CAYFPX010000173.1:0-4698 GCA_964344945.1 uncultured Enterobacterales bacterium | reverse complement strand
CCGAAGAATCGGGTGCCGTCGACTGCTCGGACCTTGCCGAAGAGCACACCCGACTCCCCGCGCCAGGGCAGGAGTGCGAACTTGTCGACCGTGCCGATCACGAAGGTCGGGAGCTCCCGGTAGACCTGTTCATCGACCACGACCAGGGGGAGGCCCTGGTCCCGGGTGGCATCGAAGTGGAAGTCGCAGTCCAGGTCGGCGCAGCCCACCCGAAGAGCAGTCGGCGCGTTGCGAGCGTCGGTCTCGATGTGGAAGGACTCCGGCGAGAAGCCGGTACCGCACCACGGACAGCCGACCAGGGGCACTGGCGGCGCCTTGCGGGGGTTGCCCGGATCGCGCTTGAAGTCTCGGGTCTGGCGCTGGGCGGCCTCCAGGGAGTTCGGGGTAGCGCTCTTGCCGACCCACAGGCCCACGCTGAAGCGCCGTGAGCCGAGCTCGTCGGGGTGGGCCTCCCGCAGGCGCTCGAGGGCACAGGTCAGGGTTGCGGCGCGCCCCAGCTGGTCCAGGGTCAACAGTCGGAGGGTGTAGCGGAGCAGGACGTCCACCCCCGCGCCCTCATGGGGAGTGTCCCGGTGGCGCAGGCGCCTCAGCAGCATCGTGAACGCTGCGACACCGAAGTAGGCTTCGGTCTTGCCACCACCTGTCGGGAAGAACAGCAGCTCCACGTTGCGGCGGTCCGCGTGGTCCGGCCGCACGACCCCCCGCACGTTCAGGAACAGGAAGGCGAGCTGGAACAGTCGCCAGCTGGGGACCAGGCCGGGGCGGACCCGGCGTGCGGACAGCGCCATCGCGGCGTTGGTGAGCTGGAAGGCTCGGAAGGCCACCGGGTCCTGCTCCAGCAGCGCCAGCCCGGCCTCGATCCGGCCGAGGGCGTGCCGGGCTTCCAGCGCCAGGAACCGTGCGGTCTCGCGCCGTCGCTCGCTCAGACCCTCCAGGGCCTGACCTTCGATCCAGGCCCGGTACTTCCCCAGCAGTGGTGCCATCAACCTCTCGAGCGTCCGCCCGTCCGGGAGCTCGGCCAGGGCCTCCATCTCCAGCGGGACGCCTCCTCCTTCCGAGGCCGCCATCCGGTGGACCCCGGCTCGGGGCAGCCAGGTGGTGCGGACCCGGCGCACGGACCCGTCCTCATCAACGAGGGACTCCACGGACACCCCGTGCCCGACGGCCCACTCGCCATGATCCCGATACTGCAGGTCGTTGCGGCGCTCGTCGAGATCGTCCGAGAGCTCATGCACGGCGTCCGGGCGTCCCAGCAGGCCCGAAGAGCAGCCCAGCTGGAGCGCGACCTGGAAGAGCGAGCGGGAGTCCGCCGCGGTGCCGGCCAGGGCCTCCTTGTCGTTGACCAGGAACACCGACGCGACCCGGGCACCGTGCGGTAGTCCAGGGGCACGGGCCGGGCGCACGCTCACCTCGACCTTCAGGTCTTCGCCTCCCTGGAGCTTGTGCCGCCGGCTCTCGACTGGAACCTGGAGGGTCTGGGAGGTGCGAGGGGTCCGCTGCCACCAGCTCGTCCGGCGCTTGCCTGGCTCGTCGCCCGGCTCGAGGCTCTCTTCCTTCGCGGCCTGGACCTCGGCGGCCTCCTCGGCGTCCAACAGGCGGTACTCGCCCCAGCTGGCGGTCACGGCGAGCACGGTGGCTCCGGCGGGCACCACGACGCTCAGGCCGATCGACGAGGGGAAGAAAGGGGTCTGTCCGGCGGCTGCGTCGTCGTCCCGATCATCGTCGGCCTGGCCTTCGCCGCCTGCGGCCACCTGTTCCGTGGCGGTCGGGTCTACACGCTGGGAGTCCGGGGCGTTGCGAGGCACCAGGAAGCCCGTCAGGTACCAGCGGGAGGGCTTCTGGGGCAGGACCTCGTCGTCCTGCATGGGACCGACAAGGTCTTGTTGGAGGGCCAGGAGCAGGTGCTCACGGACCTCGAGGTGGTCGTTTGCGGCCATCGTGCCTCCGGGGGAAGCAGGGTACCGCGCGCACCGCGACCTGGTCGGGGATGCGTGCTACCTTCCGCGGCATGCGGCCGGGGATCTGCACCGTCATCACGCTGAGCGTAGTAGGTGCCCACCGTATCCAGAGTGGTGGCGAACAGGTCTCCCGGGCAGTGGTCTTCTTCGGCGGGGCGCCCTGATGACGGGGACCCGGAAGCTGGCCTTCGGTCTCTCGGCAGCGGGGCTGTCGTTGGTGGTCGCGCTGGGCTTCGCTGAGGTTGCGGCCAGGAGCGAGCGCCCGCCGCGAGTCCAGACGGTCTACTCGTCCGACCTCTCGGAGATCCACGTCCGGGATGGGCGGCCCTACTGGATTCCGCGTGATCGGGCTCATGACCGGCGGAACCCGGACTGTCTGGAGCGGGGGCAGGCGGCCGCGATGCTGGTGGGGGACTCGATCCTCTACGGAGCCCGGGTGCCTCGGGATCAGGCGCTGGGGGGGCAGCTGGAGGCTCTTCTGCGGCAGCGGCCGGGTCTGGGGGATGCCTGCGTGCTGAACGCCTCGCAGCCCGGCTATGCCTTCCAGAACCAACTCGCTGCCGCGACGGCTCTGCTGGACGAGGTGCGCCCGAAGGTCATCTACTGGGAGATCTGGCAGAACTCCGTGAATCGGTTCGAGTTCGTCGGCGACAGTGTCTACAACTTCGGCTCCCTGGTCGGGCCGGAAGGCGGGGTGCCGTCCGCCTTCGGGCTGCCGGAAGGCCTGAACCGCGCTCTGTTCGGGGCCAGTGCGCTCTACCGCCAGGCCAATCTCCGGTCGGCCGTCGAGGTGTCGGCGGAAGACTCCGCACGTCGCTGGGATCGGTTCGTGGTCGAGGAGTTGCCACTCGCCGAGGCGCTCGCCGAAGGGGTGGGGGCGGAGCTGGTGCTCGTCTTCTTCCCCGGGCTCGGGCGGCCCCTCGACGAGACGGCCAGACGTCCATCACAGGGGTATCGCCAGGTGATGGACTGGGCGGACGAGGAGGGGCATCCCTGGATCTGGCTGGCGGAGGATCTGAAGGACCAGGATGTGGAGGCGATTCGGCTCGATCCTTGTTGTCACTTCAACGCGGTTGGACTGGCCTTGGTGGCGGAGATGCTGGATCAGGCGTGGCCGGTCGAGGAAGGCAAGTAGCCAGGGGCGTCAGTCAGACGACCCGGATGGCGCGAAGGCGGAGCTGGTCCAGGAAAGGAGCGGGGTCGTCCCGCGGCAGACCGCTGCGCTCAAGCCCTGGCGCGCCGAGGCTGGTCGATGGGGCGATACCAGCCCTGGAGGGCCCAGGGCCTCTCGAAGGCATCGGCTGCGCGAGGCGCGACGTGCTGCCAGACCCGTGCGGGCGCGGGGTCGGGCAGCTCGATCTCCACGCCGCGCTCCAAGTGGGAGATGTAGAAGCTGTTGCGGAGCGACTCTTCGAAGGCATCCATCAGTGCGTCGAGGTCCTGGCGCAGTGCGTCCTGGGACAGGAGGTCCTCGAGCTGGGCTCGCAGGAGCTGCTGGAAGTCGGACACCAGTGCGGCCATGTAGGCGGGCAGCTCGGGCAGCTCTGGGGACTGGTCGGTCTGGAGCATGGCGAAGCCCCGATCTTCCAGCTCGCCGACGACAAGGAGGCCCGCCGGAACGGCCTCGGCCTCTGGGCTGACCAGGTCTGCGCAGAAGCTGATCACGGCGATGTGGAAGCGGGCCTTCATGTCAGCATCTCCCGAAGGGTGGTTCGACGACGACGGAGCAGCTCGGTCAGGATGGCCTCGGCAGTGATCACGGGCAGGTAGCGTACCGTTATGCGACATTCGCCCTCCCTGGCGGGAGGGGAGAAGCGGATTCAGCCCACGAGGCGGTCGAGCAGGTCCCGGCCGGGGACCTCGCGGGATCGGCGCAGGTCCAGGGCGCCATTCACTGCGGCGATTGCGCGAGCGAGCTCCAGCGCGGCGGTGTTGTCTGCGAGCCCGTGCGTGGAGAGCCAATCTGCCACCTCCGACCAGCGCCACAGTCGGCTCCGGCGCTTCAGCCCCGACACAGGGCGTGGGAATCCGCCTGGGCCTCGCTGTCCAGTCACCAACAGCCTGATGGACTCCCGGCTGCGGCCTGTCCGACTCCCGATCTCCGCCGCGCTCACCAGGTCGTCAGGCTCTACTCGCCGCACTTCCAGACCCTCGGCCGCACCTTCTGCGTCCTCGATCGCAGTCAACACCGCCTCGGTGGCACTGCCCGACTCCCTGTCGAAGTCCAGGTATGCGGTCTGGTCCCGAATCCCGAGGATCGCATCGTCGCATCCAGCCTCGAAGAGCCGATCCTCGAGCTCAGCAGTCAACTCGTCGAGCCCAGCAAGCACCAGCGTGAATTCATAGGTCATCATCGCTCCCTCACTCCCCGTGGCCGCAGCGGTCCACCTGCCGGCGGATCTGTCTTGCGTGGTTCTCAGGCACCCTCGGTGTCGACCAGATCGAGAACATGCAGGCCCCCCGCTCGGCGCCAGAGCAGTATGCGCGGCCCCAAGCGTGGCTCCGTCCGGCCCGCTTCTCAATTCTCCAGTTCTTCGACTCCGCGTACTGCAAGGCTTCCTCGATGTGTTTGTTGGGGTGTACCGGCCTTGGCATTCCTCATCCTACTCCGACCTGTTGCCAGTCGTCAACACCGAGCTCCTGGTAGGCGGCCCCGGAGTTCAATGCAACGGGCGAACGTCGCATAACTGGTAGGCCAGGAGCGGATCTGCACGGCCCACCAGCACGCCCACCCCCTTGT
>CAYFPX010000172.1:17065-18653 GCA_964344945.1 uncultured Enterobacterales bacterium | reverse complement strand
CGTCGTCGCAGTCCTCACCCTCGGGGGAGCCGTCCTGGTCGGCGTCGAGGGGGGTGGTGTCCGTGGGGGCCGTGTCGCCCGTCTCCTCGGTGGGCACCGAGTCGGTGGGCACCGAGTCGGTGGGCACCGAGTCGGTGGCGCCGGTGGTCGTGCCCGCGGTGTCGGTGGCGGGGACCGTGCCCGCGCTGTCAGCGGCCGAGTCGCCGTCGCTGCGGCAGCCGGGGAACAGGAGCAGCAAGGTGAGGGCAAGCCGCATGGTGGACTCCAGGGGGAAGGACCTGGGCCAATCCTACGCCCGGCTCGGGCGAGGTGCGCTACCGTCGGCCATGTCCTGGCGCCACTTTCGTCAGGTCGCTCCAGCCGCCGTCGCGGTCCTGCTCCTCACCCCGGGGCACAACTCCGAGGCCGGGACGGCCCCCGGGGTGGAGACGGCCACGGAGACGGAGGCGGCTGCCCAGCGAGAGGTGATCAGTCGAGCGACAGCCGCTGCTGGTAGACCGCCCCTGCGTCGGTCGCACTCTCCGCGTCCCGGAAGGCACCCACCAACAAGGCACTCTCGGTGGGGTCGTCCTGGTCCTGGTACCAGAGCAGTGCGCTCCCGGCTCCGTCGCCGACCACCTCGCCGATCACGTGGAGGGCAGCATCCGCGGTCGACACGGCCCCAGCCAGAGGGGTGAGGAACACCAGGGCGCCGCCCTCCTCGTCGACGTCGCCCTGCAGGTTGGGCAGCCCCAGCGCCACGTCGGCCAGGCCGTCGCCGTCGACATCGCCCACGACGGCCACGACCTCGCCGAGGGCCAGACCCTCTTCCGCCGCCAGCACGGCCGTGGCCTCCGCCAAGGACACCGCGCCGCTCGAGGTGGCGTCCACCACGTAGACGCTGCCGGACGTTCCGGCCTCCGGCGCACCCACCAACAGCTCGAGGGTCCCGTCTCCGTCCAGGTCACCCGCTGCGATGGCATTGCCTGCATAGTGGCCGGCCGTCTCCCCCCTGGCGATCAGATCGGCGTTGTCGCCCGCTACCGATCCGGAGAGAGGACCGAAGTAGACGGCGACCTGGCCCCCGCTGTCGCCACCATCGGCGGCGGCGGCACGCCAGGACCCCAGCACCAGGTCGCTGGTGCCGTCTCCGTCGAGGTCCTCGACGACCAGGGTGGTCCCCGACCCGTCGGCGAAGGACCCCTCGACTCGCGCGATCTCGACGCGAGTGGCGTCTTGTTCGCCATCGACGTCGCCGTCGAGCAAGTACACGGTGCCGTCGGATTCTGTTCGACTGGCGCCGACGGCGAGGGCGTCGGGCCCGTCCTGAGGGTAGATGGCCAGCCGGATGCCGAACCAGCCGAAGGGTTCGACCCCCAGGATGCTCCGGTCAGACTCGGTCCCGAGCTCGCCCTTGGGACCATCCCAGATCAACACGGCGCCCGACTCCTCGCCGCTGGCCGATGAGAAGTGTCCTCCCAGGGCGAAGTCCGAGACGCCGTCGCCCGAGAGATCGCCGCAAGCCACCCCGCTGCCGAACCCGGCACCCGGGTCGTCCACAGGAGCCAGCTCAATGCCATCGGTCCCCAGCACATCCACCCCGTGGATC
>CAYFPX010000172.1:6083-17055 GCA_964344945.1 uncultured Enterobacterales bacterium | reverse complement strand
GGACCGAGCAGGGGATGGGCACCGCCGGCATCCTCGCCGCCGCTGTCGAGCCCGGGGACGCCCACCAGGACCCCCCAGTCTCCACCCCCCTGGAGGTTCTCACACAGGGAGAGCTGAACTCCCACGCCATCCCCCGCGGACATGCCCAGGACCTTGCCCTCCGCATCGGCGAGGAAGACCTCCTGCCGACCCCCGAGGTCGCTCAGCTCGACAGGCGGCAGGGGTTCGCCATCGTCCAGATCGAGCACTTCGAGCCCCGAGCTGCCGTCCAGCTCGACGGCGTCGACGTCCCCAGCGACGCTCCCTCCCAGCTGGGTGAACACCGAGGCGCCCTCGATCCGGTGCCCGTGGCTGCTGACAGCCGGGGTGCCGCTGAAGTCGACGTGCGCCCCCTGGACCACCACGCCCGCTCTGGCGGCGCCTCGGACCGTGGCATCGGAGAGCTCCACCTGAGAAGAGACACTGTCGGCCAACACGACCAGCCCGTCTCCGGTCTCTTCACCCGAGGACGGAATCACGCCGGGCAGCACGTCGTCGATGGCCAGTCCGGAGAGCGTGCCGACCTCGACCTCCTGGAGCCAGACGCCAGCGTCGTGGACATCGGAGACCCGGACGTCGGTCAGGTCGACGACCGCGGCGCCTTGGACCTGGATGCCGCGTCCGTAGCGGCCCTGGTCAGAAGCCTCGACGCCCACCACGCTGACGCCGCCACCCGACACCACGCTGTCCGAGACGACCACCCCGGCGACGCCCGCGCCCGTGACCTCGACGTCCAGCAGCGAGAGCTCGGCGCCGTCCTGGGCGACGAGGCCGTAGGCGACCTCGGCGTCGCCAGCGACCGGGTGCCAGGTGACATCGGTGACCGCCACCGACTCCAGCTCCACCACGGTGTAGGGCCCATCGCCGACCACGCCTGCGCCGAGGGCTCCGAGGACCTCGACGTCCCGGAGCACGACGTGGGCTTGCTGTGCCGCGACGATGGCCCGGTCGCCGCCTTCGATGGTGAGGCCCGTCAACACCGCGCCACTCGCACCGGCGAAGACCACGGCCGGAGAGGAGGAGGAACCCTCCAGGACCACCTGCTCTCGGTCGCAACCCGCGATGACCAGCTCGCCCGAGCTGGCCCCCACAGTGAAGCCGCCCCGGTGTGTTCCCGGGCCCAGGACGATGGCTTCGAGGCCCTGGTCCAGCGCCAGCTCGACGGCCGCGGCTGGGGTCTGGACCGGGTCCGTGGCCGTGCCGGCGGCGGCGTCGGTGCCGGTGACCTGGACGTGGACCGCCTCAGAGGGGTCGTCGATGGCCTCCCAGGTCCCGGCCGCGCAGGGGTCGTTGGTGACGGTCAGCTCGGGGTCGGGATCCGCACACCCGCCACCACAGCCTGCCAGCACCAACCAGAGCCATGCCATGCCTGCCGCGTATCCCGCGCCTTCGACCCTGTCGGCGCGCCAAAGAGCCCATACGCCCTGATCACTGCGGCTCCAGGAGTCCCTCCAGCAGTGCCGCCAGCTCGCCGACCCGACGGGCCCTGCCGTGCTCCGCTCCCTGGCTCGCGAGCTGCTGAGCGAGACTGAGGCACTCCACCAGGTCGCTGTCCGCGAAGCCGGTCTGATCCAGGATCTCCTCCGCGGCCGAGAGGTGATCGTCCCACGCCGCCCAAGCACCGGTGGCTGCCAGCGGCGGGAGCAAGGCGCCGTGCACGAAGCCCACCCAGATCCTGCGACCCGTGGTCTCGGCCAGGCGCAAGGCCCTCTCCAGCCCCTCGAGGGCCGGCAGCCACGCCCGGCGGGCGATGTGGATCAACCCGATGTTGATCAGCGGGAACAGGACCGCGTGGGACCCGATGGCGGTGTGAAGCGAGATGGAGGTCCCATAGGCCTCGGCGGCCGCGTCGAGGTCCCCCAGCAGGCGCCTGACTTCGCCCAGGTTGTTCAGGGCGCGGCTCCTGCCCACCCGATCGCCGACGGCGCGATAGCGCGCGATCGCTTCGTCGAGCAGCGGCTCCGCGCGTTCGGGCTGGCCCAGCTGAAGCCAGGTCCCCCCCAGCTCGCAGAGCGCATCGGCCTCGCCCGGACCCCGCCCGTCCGTTCGGCAGGCCTCGAGGGCTCGCTCCAGCAAGGACAACGCACCGGAGCGGTCGCCACGGAGCCGCGCGAGGACCCCGAGCTGGACCAGGCAGGCGCCCTGGTTCTCCTGGTCGCCGGCGCGCTCGGCGAGCAGCTGGGCCTGGTGGAGCAGGGGCTCCGCCAGCTGCGCATCCCCACGCTTGGCCAGCGACATGGCCCGATACCGGAGCGCCCGGGCCTCCAGGTCCCGGTGCCTGCCCCGCCGCGAGCCCTGGATGCACCGCATGGCAGCCGCGTCCGAGCCTTCGAAGTCGTGCTGCTGGGACAGGATCCTCGCCCTGGTCAGCGCAGCCCGGCACACCTCCCGATCATTGGACGGCAGCGAGAGCGCGTCGTGAAGGGACTGGACCTGCTGGAGCAGGACGCTCGCGAGCTGCAGATCCGAGGTCACGAGGAGCTCTTCCGAAGCCCCGAGCAGGCTCGTCGCCGCCTCACGGGTTCGGCCAGCCTCTGTGAGCCACCGCCCCCTCCGGCCCGCGCGACCGTCCGCGTCGAAGAGCTCGGCGCAGGCATCGTTCAGGCCAGCCCAACGCCCGGCCTGCCGGGATCGCCCAGCCAGACCATCCCGGATGAGCTCGTGCACGAAGCGCCACCCCCTCCGGGTGGTCAGCACGAGGCGAGCGTCCTCCATCACCGTCCAGGGCGCCGGGTCCTGCGGCAGGTCCATCGCCTGGCAGACCGAGGACCACTCCGACCGGTCGACCGCGAGCCCCAGCGCCGCGCCAGCCTCCAGGCCGGCTCGCGATGACTCCGAGAGGCCCTCGATGGCCCCCTCCAGCCAGGACTCCCACGCACGCTGGAGGCCCACCGGGAGGCGCTCGGTCGTCGTCGCTGGATGGGTGAAGCCCTCCGGGCCAGGGGCGAGCTCGCCCCGGCGGTGCCAGTCGGCCAGCACGCCGATGGCCAGCTGAGGGCTGCCTCCGCTCAGTCGGCGGACCTCCTCGGCCGTCCGCTCCTCCAGGGGGAGCAGGCGGGCGATCAGCGCCGTCTGCTGATCACGGTCCAAGGGCAGCGGCTCGATCACCACCACGTCGGGTCTGGCCTCGAGCGTCGCGAGCCGGTCCGACAGCGCCGGGTCGCTGGCCAGGAGGTCGTTGCGGCCCGTCAACACGACCAACACGGGGTGTCTTCGGGGCGCGTCGCTCTCCAGGAGCTGACCGGTGAGCGCGAGATCCCCGGGGGCCCACTGCAGGTCCTCGAGCACCAGGACGGCGGGCTGGTCGCGGACCGCACTGCCGAGCAGCAGGAGCAGGGCCGCCCTGCGCTCTTCCGGAGACGCGGTCCCGGTCTGGTCCAAGACGGAGGCCAACAGCTCGACGTCGTGGGCCTCGGCGTGGGGGAGGGTCTCGGCCAGGTGTCGCAGGAGCGGCTCCCCGGACAGGCCCCCGCACCCGGTCTGTCTCGCCGCCTCGACCAGCAGGTCGGCGTCGGGAGCCGAGCCGGGCCGGTGGCGAACGCGCCAGCTCGCCCACCCCGCCTGCTCGTGGGCCAGCTCGGCCACGAGATTGGCGAGCCGGCTGCGACCGGAGCCTGGGTGACCCCGCAAGACCAGTGCCCGAGGCTGTCCGGACCTGGCCACGCCCTGCAGGGCTCGCCAGGCCAGCTCCAGCTCGGCCTCGCGCCCGGTCCAAGGCTCCGCCCTCAACCCGAGCATGCCGAGTCCTGCTCCGAGCAGCGATGTCGGGGGGCGAGCCCGCTCCAGGGTGGCTCGCCAGGACGGCGCGAGCTCCGCCCGCGGGAAGTCCTCGGGCCCCGGGGCGTGGCGGTCCGGCGAGGCGAGCGCCACAGCGTCGACCAGCGTGGACTCGCTGGTCCAGGTGAGACTGGCAGAAGCCTTGGTCGCACGGGGCGGTTCGGGCTCGCCCAGCGACTCGAGCCCCGCGAGCGCCTGGGCCGCACTCCGGAAGCGACGGTCCGGGTCTCGGTCGAGCAGGATGCGCAGCCAGCCTTCGAAGCGTTCGGGCACCCGCATGATGGGCAGCAGCGGTGGGGGATCGCGGCTGACCCGGAGCTTGAGCAAGGCCCCGACGGGATGTCCGGACCACATCGGCGCCCCGCTGACCAGGGACCAGGCGACGCCGCCGAGGGCGTAGAGGTCCGTCCAAGGGCCTTGCTGGCGCAGGTCGCCGCGGACCTGTTCCGGCGCCATGTAGTAGGGGGAGCCGGCCGCGGAGAACGGGTCCAGTTCCTGGCCCTCCCACCACGCCCTGGAGAGCCCGAAGTCAGCGATGCGCGGGTGTGGCCTGATGTCGGCCTCGCTGCCGAGGAGGACATTGCCGGGCTTGAGATCGCGATGAAGCACGCCGCGGGCGTGGGCATGAGCCAGAGCCGCGAGGAGCGCGCCGAGCAGCTCTCGGAGCTCGTCCCATCGCAGGGAACGCTCCAGGTCCGCCAGGGAGCCAGCGTGCGCATACTCCATCACCAGGTAGGGCCAGCCCTCGCAGAGGCTCCCTTCCGACCGAAGCGCCGCTTCCGCGTCGAGCTGCCCCTGGTCCAGGACGAGCACGATCCCCGGGTGCTCCAGCCTGGCCAGCTGGCGGACCTCGTTCTGGAAGCCCCACAAGAGTGGCCCGGACTGTCCGACCGGTGGGGCCAGGATCTTGACGGCCACAGGCACCCCGCTGGCGCAGTGCACCCCTCGCCAGACCTGGCCCATCCCTCCTCGCGCCAGGGGCGCGTGCAGCGCGAAGGGCCCGAGCGGAATGGTCTTGACGATCAACGGGCTGACTTCCTCCGGCTGGGTTGCGTACCACCGCGTCCCCAAGTCCTCAAGCCCCTCCCACTCAGGAGCCGAACCAAGTAGGGTCTGCCAGTCTACAAGTCCCCTGGGAGCCCCCCGTGCACCGCATCGACGCCTTCCTCGCCGTCCTCGCCGATCCGTCGGCCCCGCCCGTGGTCGGCGACGAGCCGATCGACACCACCCTGCTCACCCTCCTGGCCCACGTGGCCTTCGCCGACGGCCAGGTGGGCGACGAGGAGTTCACCCTGCTCGCCCGACTGTTCCCGGGCCTGGGCAGCGGCGCGATCCTGGAGCGGGTGACCCAGGCGCTGGACGCCGGTCTCGACGTGGACGCGCTGAAGGCCGCCCTGCCGACCCCTGTGGACCGGTCCAAGGCCCTGCGCTTCGCCACCCACATGGCCTGGGCCGACGACGACCTCCACCCGGGCGAGGGGGAGCTCATCCGCCGCCTGGCCCGGGAGCTCGGGGTGGCCCACGAGAGATGAGGTGCTGAGGGTCAGCGGGCCCCAGCCAGCACCACCCCGACAGCCGCCTCCAAGACCTCCCCCGAGTCCCGACCCTCGCCGATCGGGGCCTCGAGGGCCGGACCCTCGCCGAGCCTCACCGACAGGCGATCGCCCCGTCGTCGCACCACCAGTGCCGGTCCGTCCTCCCCCACGGCCACCCCGGCGTCCTCCAACAGCCTCGTCAGAGCCCCCGCCACCGAGCGGTCCGCCACGACCTGCACCCGCGGCGCCTTGGGCTGCAGCGCCACCCAGTCCCCCAGGGCCCCGGGCGCCACGACCCCCGCACCGAAGGCGGCGACCAGCTCGCCCACCAGAGGCACCTCGACCCCCGGCCGTGGCCAGTGCTCCCGGAAGCGGGCGAGGTGCGCCGTCGCCGCCTCCCCGTCGCTCGACAGCGCCAGGTCTCCGTGGGCCAGGCCCCGCTCCAGGGCCATGGTCTCCCGGCAGCCCTCGCCGGACACGGCCCGCTCCAGCAGCGACCGGGCCTCGGGGTCACCCTGCTGACCGAGGAGCAGGCCGGCGTACAGCGGCGGTGCGCAGGACTTGCCGGTCGCAGCGAGCGCCGCCCGATCGCCCTCGGCGGCGGCCAGCTCCAGTCCCAGTCGCCAGGCGCTGACGTCGTCTCCCAGGGCCTCCTGGGTCCCCCGGGCCTCGTCCAGGCGGCCGGCCCGGGCAGCGATCACCCCGTGGGCCAGCTGGCTCCAGACCCCGGGCTTCTGTCGGTGGTGGGGTGTCAGACCCGGCACCGCGAGGGAGCGGTCCAGCTGACGCAGGCGGTGGTCCAGCTGGGCCGGAGACGATGCTCCCGGGTAGAGGGCGACCGCCACCAGCTCCGACTGCTTGCGCAGGAGCATCTTGGACGGGGTCTCGGACGGATCGAGCTGCCGGGTGAGGGCCAGGTTGACGTCGGCCTCCAGGAGGCGCCCGCGGTCCGCCAGGGTGCGGGAGGTCTGGAGATAGAACGTCCGACGGGCGTCGAGGGCCATGTCCTCCCCGGACATGCTGCGCCGGGCCCGGCGCCAGGCCTCCTCGTCGCCCCGGATCAGCGCGGCGCGGGCCAGGGTGTTGCGGCACTCCACCCAGGCCGGGTCCTGCCGGAGACAGCGCTCGGCGTGCTCCTGGGCCTGCTCGGGCCGCCCCAGCTTGAGCAGCGCCATGGCCACGCCGCCCTCCAGCGCCGTGGTCTGCGGGTGCAGAGCCAGGGCCGCCTGGCCGGTCTCCAGCGCCGCCGCCGGCCCCTCGTGGGCCATGCGGGCGTAGAGCGCCCCCACGTGGGACAGCGGCACCGTGGGGTGGCGCCGGAGCTGGTCCTCGACCACCGCCCCGTCGTAGGGCAAGCCCTCGCTGGCGAGGGTCATCGCGCTGATCCAGAGGTGCCGGGCGAGGAAGTCGTCGGGCCACCGGTCCAGGTGCTCGGCGAGCACTCGGGCCAACCAGCCCAGCTCGCTCTCGGCTCGGACCCCGGCGCTGAGGCTGCGCAGCAGGGAGTCGACCGGGCCGGCGGAGTCGTGAGCTACCTGGGCGCCACTGACGACGTGTCGCGCGAAGCCGTCCCAGTCGTGGAAGCCCAGGTCCAGGGCCGCACGCATCAGGTACAGCGTGGGCTCCTCGGGCGCCCGGGCCAGGGCCTGGTCCAGGTGGGCCATGGCGTCCAGGTCCTCGTTGTCGAGGATCTCCTGCCAGCCCTGGGTCGCCAGCCGAAGGGCCTGGTCGTCAGTGCCCGCCAGGGGCGGGGGCTCACCGGGACGGAGCGGCTGGCCCGCCCGGGGCCACAGCGCCGCCGCCCCCAGCAGGCCGAGCAGCACGAGGCCGAGGGCGATCCAGGTGGAGCCGCGAGGTCGGTCCGGCGCCGAGGCCGGCGGCAGCACGCCGCTGGGCGGGCCCGTAGACACCGGGGGCGGCCCCGCCAGCGAGGCCGCCCAGGTCTCGGAGCCGGAGACGTCCTGGACCGCCACGGCCGACGGCCTCAGCTCCGAGGCGAGCGCCACCACCTCCGGCCGCCAGCCTCCCTGCAGCGCTGGGATGTCCAGCATCGCCAGCAAGGCGTCGCAGCTGGCGATCCGGTCCGCGCGGTCCGGCGCCAGGCACCCGGCGATCGCGTCGGACACGGGGTCCGGAAGATCCGACCGGCGGGTCCACCGACCGGCCTGGACGGCGTCGAAGATCGCCAGCACGTCGTCGCCCGGGAAGGCCCGGGTGCCGGTGAACAGCTCGTAGAGCACCGCCCCCAGGCTGAACAGGTCCGCCCGCTGATCGATGTCCGAGACCCCCCGGATCTGCTCCGGCGCCATGTACGGGGGCGTGCCCATCGGGAGCCCGGAGCGGGTCCCGCTGCCGCCTTCGGGCCCCAGGAGCTTCACCAGGCCGAAGTCCGCGACCTTGGGCACCAGCTCGCCATCCACCGTGGCCAGGAGCACGTTGCCTGGCTTGAGGTCCCGGTGGATCACCCCGGCCTCGTGGGCGGCACGCACCCCGGCCAGGATGCCCCGCGCCAGCCGCCCGGCCTCGCCCGGCACCAGCAGCGTGCGGGCGAGCAGCGCGTCGAGGGAGGGCCCCTGGACCAGCTCCATCACCAGCCCGGGGCAGCCCGCGACGTCGACGATGTCGGTCACGTTGAGCACGTTCGGGTGGCGCAAGGAGGCCTGGACCCGACCCTCCTGGAGCAGCCGCTCCTGGATCGCGGCCGCGGGCACGTGCAGCACCTTCAGGGCCACCTCGATCCGCAGGCGCTCGTCCCACGCCAGGTACACGCTGGCCATGCCACCGCGACCGAGCAGGCCGCGGACCCGGTAGCGCTCCTGGACGAAGGTGCCCGTGGACAGGTCCATCGCGGCAGCCTACCGCCGAACACGTCGGCAACCCGGGACGGCGTGCCTTCGGCGCCTACTTCCGGAAGGGCGGCGGCTCCTCGTAGAAGCGGCTCTGCCACGACGCCAGGTCACCCGGCTCGAAGAGCTCGACCAGCGCGACCTCGGACTTGTCCGCCGACCAGGCGATGCCGGCCTGGGCCGCCACGTGGTGCTGGTGCTTCTTGCCCACCCGGGACCGCAGGCTCTCGGTCGGTGCCAGCTGGTCCTTCAGGGCGGCGGGCTCCAGGCCCTCGGTGGCGGCGGCGCCGAAGTAGATCAGCACCAGCTGACCGTCGCATCGGGGGCCGAGACCTGCTGCTGTGATGGCATCGCTGCCCCTTGTGCCTGGGGTGTTCATACCATCTCCAGGGGCCGCTGGAGGGCCTGGCCCGCAGGGTGGGGTGGATTGCGCGCAGGAAGGTGCGGACCGGTCCCACCTGTACTGGGCGGGCGTCAAGCTCCTCACCGACCTCTTGATCCCGGCCTGGTCATCACCCTGGTCTACCCCGGTCGAAACCGCTCGACCGTGCCGACATCCCGTGACCCGGTGAGGTGGACGATGTGGATGCTGTGGGCCCCCATCCTCGGCTGCAGCGGCGCCACCGAGCCGGATCCGCCCGGGGGCAGGACCGACTCGGCGCCGGTCACGGACTCGGTGCCCACCGACACCGCCACGGACACCGCCACAGCGGACTCCGCGACCGACACCGACACACCCACCGACACCGGCCCGGTGGTCTGGCAGAGCCTGCCGAACGACTGCACGCCGCCCGCCACGACCTGGACCGACCCCTTCCAGCTCACCGGCGACCTCTTGCTCACCCAGGAGCCGGGCTCCAGCGGCTGGTTCGTGGAGCTCCTCGACGTGGCGGTCCAGCCCGACCTGGACCGGGTCCTGGCGGTCGGCCAGGGCGGGCTGGTGGTCTACGACATCTCCACCCTCGCCGAGCCGTCCCTGGTCGGCCACACCGGCCCGGACTCCTCTGGCTCCGAGCGCTTCTACAACCTGCTGCCCGCTGGCGAGGACCACGCCTGGGTCACCCACCGGGACAAGGGCCTGCAGCTGGTCGCCCTGGGCGAGCCGGACCGGCCCGAGGCGGTCGCCGAGTACGCGGACAGCGGCTTCGAGGGCCTCGCCGCCAACGGCGACTGGCTCTACGTGGCGGACACCAGCGGCACCCTGGAGATCATCGACGTCTCCACCCGGGACCGGCCCCTGGCGGCGGGCACCGTCACCGGCCTGGGCCGCCCCTGGGACGTGCTGGTGCACGACGGCGCGGGGTGGGTCGCCGACGGCGATCGCGGGGTGGTCGCCCTCGACCTCAGCGACCCCAGCGCCCCGGCCCTGGCCGGCGAGGCCGAGAGCCAGGGCGCCCCGATCCGCCTGGCGACCGACGGCGCGGGTGCGCTCTACGTGGCGTCAGGGGCGGCCGGGGTCGAGGTCTACGATGTCTCCTTCCCCCTGGAGCCGGTCTTCGTGCGCACGGTCGACGTCGGCGGCGGCGCCCAGGACGTCGCGGTCGAAGGCGGCCTGCTCGGGGTCGCGACCCAGGAAGCCGTGGTGCTGCTGGACCTGAGCGACCCCCTGGACCCGGCCCCCCACGCCTACCAGGAGACCGAGCAATTCGCGATGACCCTGGACGCCGAGGACGGCATCTGGGCGGTCGGAGACTGGAACATCCTGGGGCTCTGGTCGGCCTCGGACACCGCCGCCCCCGCGCTCGACGCCTCGGTCGGAACCGTCGCCTTCCTCGACGGCGGCGAGACCCGCGAGCTCACGCTGACCAACCGCGGCGCGGCGGACCTCACCCTCACCGGCCTGGCGCTCCCCGAGGGCCTGAGCGGCCAGGTCACCAAGACCGAGCTGGCGCCTGGCCGCACGGCCACCCTGCAGCTCCAGTGGGACGGCCAGGGCACCCTGAACGACCAGACCTTCTGCCTGGCCAGCGACGATCCCGGGCGCCCGGCGCTCACCCTGGACCTGACCTCGGGCCACGGCGGCGAGGGCAAGGCGGTGGGCCAGGAGGCGCCGGACTTCACCCTCGACGACCTCGACGGCACCACCTGGAAGCTGTCCGAGCTCCGGGGCCACCCGGTGGTGCTCGCCTACTTCGCCACCTGGTGACCCCAGTGCGCGTCGGAGGTCTCCGACCTGCAGGTCCGCATCCACGAGCAGTACGCCGACGACGGGGTCTACCTGCTGGGGCTCACGTCCCAGGAGTCCGCCGACATGGTGCAGAGCTACGCCGATGCCCTGGGCCTGACCTTCCCCATCCTGCTGGACGAGACCGGTGAGGTCGGCCGGCTCTACGACCAGCAATTCGCCTTCCCCACCGGGGCCTTCCCCAAGGACTACGTCATCGACACCGACGGGCGCATCCTCTACGCCAACAACGAGCCGGACACGGAGGCGATCGAGGCGGCGGTGGTGGACGCGCTGGGCGGGGGGTGAGGCGGCGACTGTGAGCGGGGGTCCTTCCAGCCGGCTCGAGGAGGGCACCGATCAGGGGCCGCACACACAGTCGTCCTGGTGGCCCGAGGAGGAGCTGCTGGGGGCCGGCGGGTCGGATGGCTGCCGTCCTGGTGCACCCAGGGGGGACCTGCGTCAGCTTGGGTGCACTCGGAGCGGCGCAGCCAAGGGGGCCAGGCCGTCGAGCGTGGCACGAGCCCGCCGGGATACCTCGGCGCCCGTGCTCCCCCTCCTGCTCGCCTGCACCCCTGCCCAGCCGGACCTGGCGCCCCAGAGCGCCCGGC
>CAYFPX010000172.1:0-6071 GCA_964344945.1 uncultured Enterobacterales bacterium | reverse complement strand
TGGTCTTGGTGACCATCGACACCCTGCGGGCCGACCACGTGAGCGCCTACGGCTACGACCGGCCCACCACACCGTTCCTCGACAGCCTGGCCGCCAGGGGCACCCGCTTCGCCCACGCCCGCTCGCCCTCACCCTGGACCCTGCCGACCCACGTGACGATGCTCACGGGCGCCCTGCCCTGGTCCCACGGCGTGGTCGAGGACGACCGGACCCTGGGCAGCGAGTGGACCTCGCTCGCCCAGGTCCTCGACGACCAGGGCTTCCGCACTGGGGGCTTCGTCACCAGCTTCTTCGTGGGCCGGACCTATGGCCTGGACCGCGGCTTCGACCGCTTCGAGGACTTCGACCTCACCAGCAAGAAGAAGAGCCGTCAGGCCACGATCGACGCCGAGCAGGTGGTCGACGCAGCCCTGGCCTTCACGGCCGAGTCCCCCGGCGAGCCCCACTTCCTCTTCCTCCACCTCTACGACGTGCACTACCCCTACGCCGCCCCGGGGGACTGGGAGCAGCGCTTCGATCGCAAGGGCACCCCCGAGGACCCGAAGTACAAGGACTACTTCCACTTCTCGGAACACCCGCTCAGCGCCGAGGCCCTGGCCCACGAGATCGCTCAGTACGACGAGGAGCTCGCCTACGTCGACGACCAGCTGCGCAAGCTCGCCGATGCCCTGGACGCCGCGGGCCGCGAGGTGATCTGGGCCGTCACCTCGGACCACGGCGAGGAATTCGGCGAGCGCGGCAGCTGGGGCCATGGCCACACCCTCTTCCCCGAGCAGCTCCACGTGCCCTGGATCCTGGCGGGGCCCGGGGTCGACACCGGCTTGGTGACCGCGGCGGTCGGCACCCAGGACATCGCACCGACCCTGGCCGCCCTGGTCGGTGGGTCCCTGACCGCGGAAGGGCTCTCGCTGGTCCCGGCGCTCCAGGGGGAGCCCCTGCCTGCGCGGTCCTTCCCCGGAGACAGCTCCCGCTTCAAGACCAACCGCCTGGGGCTCTGGCAGGCCGGCCAGCGGGTGGACTGGGACGCCAAGGTCGACCGCTGGACCCTCTGGGCGGATCCCGCCGAGACCGAGGACCTGAGCGCGAGCAAGCCCGAAGCCCTGGCCGCCCTCCAGCGGGCCCTCGGCGTGGCCCTCCCCTCCCCCTGGACCGCCACCCCCGGCGAGCTCCGGACCTCGGGCCGCTTCGTCGTCGACGGCCAGGATCGGGGGCGGACCCTCGCCTCGACCGAGTCCACGGCCTTCGCCGTCGTGCCCGTCGACGCCCGGGTCTGGCACGGAGATTCGGGCCCCTGGAGCCTGGGCACGCCACCTCGGGTCGGCGACCCCCTCACCTTGCGGGCGAGCACCTCGGGCACCGCCGCGCTCTCCGACGAGGACCGCGCCCGGCTCGAAGCCCTGGGCTACATCCAGGAAGACTGACCCTCACAAGGGCGTCTGGCAGGAGGAGTGCGCGGGCTGCCACGCCACCCTGGACACCCTGAGCTGCCCCTGGGCCCGGTGCGACGGCATCGACCTCGAGGGCGACACCGCCGGGATCTGAAGCCCTCGCAAGGAGCCTGTTCGACGGAAGGAGAGGCGTGCTGCTGGCTGGACATGCCCGCAGCCCGGACCACGGCCCAGGCCAACCCCGAATCTTCGTGAGCTCAGCAACTTGTCAGGACCAGGGTGTCGGCCCACCGGCACCCGTCGAACCCCTCAGAACACCACCGCCGCCCCCAGGAGCGCCCCACCCGGGGTCGGCGTCACCACCGGCACCCAGGCCACCGGATCCCGCCGTGCTCGCCATGCCTCGAGCCAGGGGATCCAGACGGGCCAGGGCTTGCCCTTGATGTCCCGTCGATACCGCCAGCCCTGGAGCTGGATCATCAGGGTGCCGACGAGCTGGGCCGTCGCGATCCGGGAGTAGGTGACCTCGCTGGAGACCTGGTTCCGGCCCGCGAGGGCGACCACGGTGCCGGTGCACACCGCCAGGATGCCCGCCGTGCGCCAGCTCGGTGTGGCCGGCTCCCCCCGATGCTCCCGCAGGCCTCGGCGGCTCTGGCTCACCGACAACAGGGCCGTGGTGACCGCGAAGGACGGCCACAGGAAGACGTACACCGCTGGCGTGTCCCAGCTGTAGGCCCACAACAGCGCGATCTCGCTGGTGAACAGCAGGCCCCGGGTCACCCAGGTCCAGGTGGCCGAACGCCGCAGCCGCAGCGCCAGGGGCTTGCGCACGTACCCGTCGGCCACGCCGCGGTCGATGACCTCCAGGCCGACCTCGGAGGTGTCCTCGGGTGGCGGGCCGTCGCCCCGGGCGTGCGCCACGCCGGGCCACGACACGATCAACAGCCACAAGCCCAGCGCCCGGATCCAGGTCTTCACCGCGCCTCCTCGACGAGCATGCCACACAGACCCGCGACGGCCCCTGGACGCAAAGAGGTAGGCTGCTCGCGGAGGACACTGGATGTGGGTTTCCTCGGCGATGATCGCCCTGGCCGCCTGTTCGGGAGAGGACCTGCCCCCGCCGCCCACAGGCGATGACTCCGGGCCCACCGTCCCCACCGACACGGCCTCCATCGACACGGGCTCGACCACCCAGGGCCCCTGGACGATCGGCGCCCCGCTGCCCTGCACGGATCCGCTGCCCGCCCCCAGCTGGACCGAAGATCCGGACTACGTGGCCAAGACCGAGAATCCCTACTCCCACGACGACCTGGCCTGGCAGACCTGGTGGGAACACCCCGACGGCCCCCGCCTGATCGCCACTGGACCCTCGGGCCACGTGGGTTCCTTCGTCCCTGGGGCCGAGGACTACACCACCGTGGTCGACCTGGGCCAGCCGGGTGGCGGCAGCCGCGTGGCCGACCTGGACGAGGACGGCCTGGAAGACCTGGTCGTCTTCGGCGTGCCGGTCCTGGTGTTCTGGGGCGACGGTGAGGAGACGGTGATCTACCCCGGCCCGGACGAGGAGTGGGCCTTCGTCGACCTGGTGCCCGTCGACCTCGACCTGGACGGAGACCTGGACCTGGTCGGTCTGCGCAAGGAACCGCTCGAGGTCCAGCAGGGGCCCCTGCTGTTCCTGAACCCCGGGGATCGCGACACGGCCTGGCCCGAGTTCCTCGCGCTCACCGACGGCGGCACCGACTGGGGCAGTCCCTTCGACCTCGGGGTCTTCGACTTCGACCGAGACGGTCTGCTGGACCTGTTCGTGTGTGTGGACGGCCCCAACGACGAGACCAACCGGGTGCTCTGCAACGAGGGCGACCTCCAGTTCTCGGACTGCGACGACCGGGGCACCGAGCTCGCCCACTTCTGCATGGGGGTCAGCTTCGGCGACCTGGACCACGACGGAGACGCGGACTTCTACATGGGCGCCGGCTACGACCACGTCCACAAGCTGCTGATCGAGTCCGGCGACGGCTACTACGCCGCCGAGGACGTGCTGATCGACGCGGTCATCGCCGAGAACCAGATGACCTGGGGCACCGCGATCATCGACATGGACAACGACGGCCTGCCCGACCTGGTGGGCGCCAACGGGGAGTTCATCGACCGGCCGAACTTCTTCCCCCTGTGGCTGCTCCAGCAACAGGGCGACGGCACCTTCGTCGACCAGGGCGAGGCCTTGGGCCTGCCCCAGGAGACCGGCGGACGCTCGGTCGTGGCGGTGGACGTCAACGGCGACGGCTACCCGGAGCTGTTCGTCTCCGACAAGGGCAAGCCGGGCCACTACTACCTCAGCGACGGCTGCACCGAGAACAACTGGGTCCAGCTCCGGGCACCCCTCGGGACCTGGGCCACGGTCGAAGGCGGCGGCCAGACCTTCTACGGCCACATCACCAGCGACCCGGGCTACGCGACGACGATCCCCAGCCAGCTGCACCTGGGACTCGGCGTGGTGGACACCCTCGATCGGGTCGTGCTGCAGGTCCCCGGCACCGGAGAGGTCGCGCTGGACGGCCCGGTGCCCGCCCGGTCGGTCATCTCTTGGTCCCTCTGACCGTAGGCTGGAGCCATGGGCGGCGACCCGAGCACGAAATTCACCGTCGAAGAGGCCGGCACCGGTCTCTGGCAGGCCACCGCCGCGTGGACCTGGGGCGACCTCGTCGATGACCTGGTGGACGGCGGCGACCTGGGCCTGCGCCTGGCCCAGGTGGTGGCCGAAGCGCCGGTGGACGCCGTGCTCTGGGAGTGTCCGCCGACGACGGCCGGATCCCGGGCCGCGCCATTCTCCTGCATCTTCGCCCGGGCCCGCGGGCTGGAGCGCGTGCGGCCGGACCCGGGCCCGATGACGGAGCGGCTGCCGGCCCCGGTCAACACCTTCGAGAACCTTGGCGGCGACGCGGTGCTGGTGGCGCCAGCGCCTCCCGGAGACTTCGCCCACCTGGTGCCCTTCTGCCGCACGGCCTCCGAGGAGCTCCAGCGAGACTTCTGGCGATCGGTGGGGGAGGCGGTCCGGGACTGGTGGGCCGCCGAGAGAGGCCCGCTGTGGCTCAGCACCTCCGGGCTCGGCGTGTGCTGGCTGCATGTGCGACTCGACAGCCGACCCAAGTACTACACCCACGGGCCCTATCGGCGGGCAGCCCCCCTCTGAAGGTTCGTGCTCGGTAGCAGCCCCGGGCTGAACGTTCGTCCTTCCGACCGCCGGGCACGCCGCGCCGCCACGAAGGCGGACGAACGTCCGAAGTACGGACGTTCGTCCGCCTACAGGCCCCGGGAGCCCGCCAGGACGAACGTTCACTCCGGGGCTGCCGTGGCAGGCGAACCTTCACCCCGGGGCTGCCCGGGATCGACTCACTGACCGGATCACCTGGGTTGACCCGCCCTCACCTGGCCTCCGCCCCACCCCATCGACGGCGGCGCCGGCTCACCCGGCCTGATTCAAGGACCAGTCGTAGTCCATGAAGCGTCGGGGACAACCCTGGGCGGACAGCACCGCCAGCGCGCTCGCCAGGGGCTCGTCGGCGTACTCCGCCGCCACGCTGCACGGGTCCCGCCCCGCCGACCAGACCTCGAAGTCCCGGGCGTACCAGTCGAAGAGCGCGCTGAACACCGCGGTGTCCCCGTCGACCCACACCCCTCGGGCCGGGTCGTTCAACCAGACCCGCATCTGCTCGTCGAGCTGCTCGCCCAGGCCGGGGACCGTGTACAGGCTCGGCCGCAGGGGCGGGCAGGCCCGCGAGGCGCAGTTCAGGGCTCCGTGGTCCCGCAGGTCCTGGTAGTAGAGCCGCAGCCGCTCGTGCTCGATGTCCCAGAGCGAGACGAGCTCCCCGCCCACCTCGTACTGGGTGGCGACGAAGAAGCCGACCCCGGGCACCGGCAGCAGCCCCTCCACGTCGAGGACCGACGCCGGGCGCCCGCGCTCGAGCACCGAGTGAAGGACCAGGGCGTTGTAGGCGTTCAGCCACAGGGCGTGGCGGATCTTGGGGCCCTTCTTGTCCAGCACGCTGCGCGCACTCAGGTGGACCAGGTAGCGGTCGAGCACCGCCCGCTGCGCGGCGAGCCGGTCGTAGTCGACCAGGCCGTCGTCTGTCACCACCTGGCCGAGCAGGTTCCCCCAGGCCTCCACCGCTTCGGAGTCCCGCTTGCCGTCCCGCGGCCCCAGGTCCTCTCGGCACCCGGACAGCACCCCCAGCGTCAGCCACAGCGCGACCATGCCGGCGCCCTAACCGTGCTAGTGTCCTGTCTCAGAAGTTCGTGGACACTCACTTGCCCTCGCCACGCCTGGCGGCCCGCTCTCGCGTTGATGTGACTCGGCCACACCGGCCGCTCGAGCAGACCACCAGCCGCGGCGATGGCTGCGTGATTGCCTCACGAGCTTCTGAGACAGGACACCAGGAGCGTGCGGTGAAACCCTCCCGTCGCCCCGCTGCGCCTCTCACACGTGGTCGGTCCCGTGCCTCCGGTCACGTGGCGGCAGCACGCTCCCATCGGCCCGACCGGCCGACAGACGCTGACGCGTCGGTCGACCTGACCAACCACGCGCGAGATCCGCGACCGGGGCTCGGTCCGGGTCTCACCGCACGCTCCTGGGAGCGTGCGGTGAAACCCTCCCGTCGCCCCGCTGCGCCTCTCACACGTGGTCGG
>CAYFPX010000171.1:1283-18678 GCA_964344945.1 uncultured Enterobacterales bacterium | reverse complement strand
TGCGGGGGTCGATCATCACCGAGCAGGACAAGGTGCCCCAGCAGTCGTCGTTGGCGAAGCGGGTGGCCTCCTTCATGAAGTCCGCGGCGTCGGCGGCCTCCAGCGTGACCTCGGCCAGGACCCCGCAGAAGGCTTCGTTGGTCAGAGCGTACTCGCCCAGGACCGGCGGCACGTCTGGCAGCACCGTCCACGGCACGATGTCCTCGCCGCCGTCGGTCAGGGGCCGGGCCTGGGGGTAGTGCGCGATGAAGCCCTGGTAGCGGTCCTGGGCCCCCGGGTAGTAGGCCCGGCGCTGGGGGCTCATGGCGAGGTGCTCACGCACCTTCAGCAGGAAGTCGTCCTTCTGGGTCCAGCCGCTGGCGACCACCAGGATCTTGGCGGCGTTGCAGTTGAAGCTGGCGTTGTTGGTGACCATCGCCGCGACGTGGCGGGCGCAGAAGTCCAGCTCCTTGGCCGACCACTGGCCGGGCACGATCATCACCGGGGTGACGCAGCCGAGCTCGGAGCTGATGGGCTTGTCCAGCAGCGGCTCGTTCGCGGCCTTGCGGCGCTCCTGCTCGTCGGGGCTGGTGCCCCACAGGATGATGTCGTGGGTCTTGTCCGACCCGGTCATGTGGATGGTGGCGATGTCCGGGTGGTGGCACAGGTGGGCGCCGACCGCGGCGCCGCCGTGCACCACCTGGAACACGCCGAGGTCCACCAGGGGCCTGAACGCCGCCTCCCAGTGGGGGCCCAGGTAGGCGTTGACGGGGTTGCTCTTGCAGAGGACGACCTCGTCCTCGACGAAGAGCTTGTAGAGCGCGTCCATGGGCCCGATCGAGGCCACGTTGCCCGCGCCGAGCACCAGGGAGACCTTGCCCTCGGGGGTCTCGCCCGCGGCCTTTCTCCGGTAGAGCTCGCCCTGGCTGGCGGACTTGCCGGGCGCCATCCAGACCTCGCCCACAAAGCCCGTGAACAGGGCCATGTCCTGGAGGTTGGTCGGGAAGACCTGGGCGACCACCTGGCCGTCGGCCCGGGTCCAGGTCTTGGGGGGCGTGGGCTGCCCGCCGGCCTTCAGCGCGTCGATGTACAGGCGCAGGTTCCTCGCGGTGGTCATCGGGCCGCCGAGCCACTCCTCGCCGGAGCTGGCGCTGCTGGCGTCGATGCCCTTGGCCCTGCACGCCTCGGCGACCCAGGCCGGGCCGGCAGCCACCGTGGCCTCCAGGCACTGCTCCAGGAGCCGGATGCGCTCCGGGATGCCCGTCGCGACCCAGGCGTCCTTCTGAGCGACCAGCCTCGCGACCGCGGCGTCGCAGTCGGCGATGGAGGTCGCGGGGATGGCGGGGGGCGGCTCGGGGAACGCGGGAGAGGCCATGGGGGGCTCCGGGCGGGGGCGGAGGCGTCCCCTATCCCGCCGCTGACCCAGGGCGCTGACGCGCCACTGCGGGCTGTCAGCTGTGGGTGTGGCTCTCAGCCTGAGCGTGCGCGTGGCGCGTCAGCGCCCGGCGATGGGTGCGCCGAGCCCCCGCCCGAGAGTGCGGTTCCTACCTCCGCTTCCGCTTCTTCGGAACCCGAGCACCCACGCCCTTGCCCGCCGGCGTGTCCTTCATCGGCAGCTTCGTGCGCCAGACGCCGTCGTGGCTGTGCATCGCCGCGCCGATGGCCGGGGCTGTCGGGACCAGGCCGATCTCGCCGATGCCCTTGGCGCCCCACGGGCCGGCCAGGTCCGGGTGCTCGACGAGCACGCTGGTGATCTTGGGGCAGTCCTTGGCCTTGATGATGCCCAGGTTCCGGAACTTGGTGTCCGGCACACCGTCGGTGACCACCAGCTCCTCGCTCAGGGCGTAGCCGATGCCCATGTGCACGCCGCCTTCGATCTGGCCCTCGCACAGCACGGGGTTCACCGCACGGCCGACGTCGTGGGCGGCGACCACCTCCTCCAGCTTGCCGTCGGCGTCGACGATGGCCAGCTGGGTGGCCCAGCCGTAGGCGTAGTGGGTGACCGGGTTCTCGACGGGGCCGTCGTCGGGCTTGTGGGTCATCGGCGCCTCCCAGGCGCCCGAGAAGCTCTGGCCCGCCAGCGCGCCGAGGTCGCCGGCGGCTGTGTCCAGGGCGGAGAGCAGGCCCGGAGCCGCGGCCTTGACCGCGTTGCCGCCCAGGTAGGTGGCCCGGGACGCGGTGGTCATGCCCACGTCCACCGCCACGCTGGTGTCGCACTCCACCGTGAACACGGACTCGGGCAGGCCCGTGGCCTCGGCGGCGAACTGGCGCATGACCGTGTCGTGGCCCTGGCCCATCTCGGTGAAGCCGGTCTTGATGCAGATCTCCGCGCCGGAGCGCACCTCGAGCACCACCCGGCCGACCTCGGCCAGGCCGTTGCCCATGCCGACGTTCTTCACGCCGCAGGCCACGCCCACGTGCTTGCCGGCGGCCTTCGCCGCGTCGTAGTGGGGGCGGATGGCGTCCAGGGTGGCCCGGACCCCGACGCTCTCGGAGATGACCTGGCCGGTGCCGAAGCGGTCACCGGGGGACAGCGCGTTCTTGTAGCGCAGCTCCAGCGGGTCCATCTCCAGCCTCTCGGCGAGGCGGTCGATGCAGCCCTCCAGCGCCCAGGCCACCTGGTTGACGCCGAAGCCGCGCATGGCGCCGCAGACCGGGTTGTTGGTGTACAGGGTGCGGGCCTCGACGTCGACGTGAGGGACGACGTAGGGGCCGCAGGCGTGCCCAGCGGCCCGCTCCAGCACCTTGTCGCCCACGCTGGCGTAGCCCCCCGTGTCGCCGAGCAGCAGGGCCTTGACCCCGGTGAAGGTGCCATCGGGCCTGGCACCCAGCAGGAAGCGGATGACCATCGCGTGGCGCTTGGGGTGGAAGCGGGTCGACTCCTCCATGTTCAGGGAGAGCTTGATCGGCCGGCCGGTCTTCAGGGCCAGGGCGCAGGCGTGGGGCTGGACGTTCAGGTCCTCCTTGGCGCCGAAGCCACCGCCGGTGGCGACCAGCTCGACGACGAGCTCCTCCGGCGGCAGGCCGAAGAGCTCGCAGAGCTGCTTCTGGTCGTCGAAGACGCCCTGGCCCGCCGAGTAGACGTGCAGGCCGCCGCCCTGGAGCGGCACCACCAGCGAGGCCTCGGGCTCCAGGAAGGCCTGGTCGATGACCTGGACCTCGAACTCGTCCTTGATGACCACCTCGAGCTCGCCGCTGGCCACGGCGGCCCGGATGTCGCCCTTCTGGACGCGGCTCGTGGCGAGCAGCGCCTCGGGGTCCAGGGCAGCCTCGCGCAGGTCGGTGACCGGGGTGAGCTCCTCGACCTCGACCTCGACCAGGGCCGCGGCGGCGTAGGCCAGCTCCCGGGACTCGGCGGCGACGGCGGCGAGCACGTCGGCGACACACCGGGTCTCCTCTCCCTCGGCGATCATGACCGGCCAGTCCTTGAAGATCAGGCCCACGCGGCGGTCCTCGGGCAGGTCCCTGGCGGTCACCACCGCCTCGACGCCGGGCAGGGCCAGGGCCTTGCTGGCGTCGATCTTCACGACCTTGCAGCGGGGGTGCGGGGTCCAGACCAGGGCGCCGTGCAGCATGCCCGGGCGGATCATGTCGTCGATGTAGGGCTTCTGGCCCAGGACCTGGAGGTGACCGTCGTTCCGGGCCAGGTTGCCGCCGACCCCGGCGCCGTAGTCGGGCTCGACCGAGACCTCGCCGCGCTTCATGGCGGCGGCCAGCTTGATGCTGTCGAAGATCTTGGTCCAGCCCGTGCACCGGCAGATGTGCATGTTCAGCGCCTTGCCGATCTGGACGTCCGTCGGCTCGGGCACGTCCTGGAGGAGCTTCAGGGTCTGCACCGCGATGCCCGGGGTGCAGTAGCCACACTGGGAGCCGCCCGCGCGGGTGAAGGCCTCGGCCACGATCTGCCGCTGGTCCTCGGGGAAGCCGTCCAGGGTCTGGATGCCCTTGTCGGCGATGGACTTGAACGGCAGGGTGCAGGCCAGTCGGAACTTGCCGTCGAGCAGCATGGCGCAGCAGCCGCAGACGCCCTGGGGACTGCAGCCGGGCTTGACCGTGCGGTGGTCCAGGTCCTCCCGGAGCACGTCGAGGACCGACCGCTTGGGGTGGGTGGTGATCGTGTGCTCCACCCCGTTCAGGGTGAAGGTGTTGGTCACCTGCTCGGGCGGGTTCTTGGTCATCGAGGGCTCCAGCCGGGGGGGCATCCTAACCGGGGGACCGAGCCTCCCCGGGCCCCGGACCTGCGATGATCCCGGACCGTGGACCACTCCCCCCGAGCCAGGGACGCCCTCGCCGTCGCGCTGCTGCTGCTGGCCTGCACCCTCGCCCTCTGGCCCGGTCCGTTCGCGTCCGGCGCCCTCGGACACCCGGTCGGCGACCTGGCGGATCACTACTGGGGGACCTGGTGGTTCGGCGGAGAGCTCCTGGAGGGTCACTGGCCCAGCCGCACCGACGAGACCCACCTGCCCGGCGGCGGGACCGTCTGGCACGTGGATCCGCTCGGCGCCTTCGTCGCCCTGCCCCTGCGCTGGCTGGGGCCCACCGTCAGCTGGAACCTCATGGTCTGGCTCCAGGTCTGCGGCGGCGCCCTCGCTGGCTTCGGCCTGGGCCGGCACGCCAGCGGCTGTCGCACCGCCGCCCTGAGCTGCGCGGTGCTCTGCGGCCCCAGCGCCTACGCCATCGGCCTCGTGCACAGCGGGCTCTCCGAGTACCTGGGCCTGGCCTGGCCCGCCCTGTTCCTCTGGGCCACCCTGCGGGCCTTCGACGGCACGGGGCGCTGGTGGCTCGCCTCGCTCGCCCTCATCGGCTGCACGCTGCAGGCCTACTACTACGGGGCCTTCGGCGGCCTGATGCTGGCGTGCCTGGTGGTCGGCGTCGGCTGGCGCCAGCGCCTCGGGGTGGCGGTGCGCATCGTCGCGGCGTGGTCCCTGCCCGCGCTGCTCTGGGTCGCGGCTGGCCGCCGGACGCTGATGGCCGAGGACGCCCTCATCCGCTCGGAGTCCGCACCGGGCTGGAACTACCGCTCCCTGCCCACCACGGACCTGTTCAGCTGGCTGCACCCGGGCGACTGGTACCACCCGGACACGCCGACGCTGGGCAACCCCGGCATCCTGCACGTCAACTACGTCGGCTGGCTCGCCCTGGGCCTGGCGGCCTACGGCCTCCTGCGCAGCGAGCGCCTGCGCGCCCTGCGATCCGGCGCCGGCATCTTCGCCCTGCTCGGCCTGGGCCCCGCGCTGTCCGTCGGGCGACGCCTGATCGGCTTCGGGCCCCAGGTCGTGCTCCTGCCCCTGGCCCTGCTCTACCTGACCGGCAGCCCCTTCCGCTGGGTCCACCACCCCTACCGCCTGGCGGCCTTCGTGCTGCCCCTGGTCGGCGTCTGGGCGGCCCTGGGCGCGGCCCGGCTCCCGCGACCGGCCCGCTGGGCGGCCCCGGCGCTGCTGCTGGCCGAGATCCTCTGGGTCAGCCCCGCGCCTTGGCCCCTGGCGGTGAGCCCCACCACGCCGCCCGCCGTGCTCGCGGAGCTGGGCGGCGACGGCGCCGTGCTCGACCTGCCGCCGGACGGCACCACGGGCAACCGGCTCGCGCTGCTCGCCCAGCCGGCCCACGGTCGCGGGGTGGCGGTGGGCACCAACCTGTTCATCCGGCCCGAGCTGGCCCGGGACCCGCTGGTCCACGAGGTCCTGCGAGCCGTCGACGACCTGCCCCGCCGGGCACGCAACCGGGACGTGCCCGGCCCCCGCAGGGTGCTCCAGCCCCCGCTGTCCGGAGACTCACGCCTCGCCGAGCTCGGCTTCGACGCCGTCGTGCTGCACCGGGACCTGTGCAGTCCCCGCGAGGCCGACCGACTCGCCGAGATCCTGACACGCTGGCTCGGGCCGCCCGGCGCCGAAGCTGACGGGGATCTGGGGTGGCGTGTCTCGACGGAAGAAGGCGCCCTCTGAGTTGACGCCCCGGCGCCCGGTCAGATAGTCGTGCGGCCCTCCCGGAGCTCGCCATGCGCTGGACCCTCACCGCTGCCGTCGCTGCAAGCCTCGCCCTCGCGGGCTGCGCCTCCGGCCAGAAGGCCTGCGAGGGCTACGTCGAGGCCTACAACGGCTGCATCGAAGACTTCGGCAGCGGCAACACCATCGACGCCGAGGTCACCGGCGAGCAGGTCGACGACGAGAACGCCGACTACTACGACTGCCTCGCCGACGCCTACACCAACGGAGACTGCACCACCAACGACGGGTGGGCGGACACGGTCGCCGACGCCGCCACCTGCGCCTACCCGGGCGACACCGAGTAGCGCCGATGTGGCTCGTCGCACTCTCGCTCGTGGGCTGCACCCCTGGCGTCGCCAGCTGTGAGGCCTACGTCGAGGCCTACAACACCTGCGCCGAGTCCTACCAGGGCACGAGCATCTCCAGCGAGCTGATCGGCTGCGACGACGCCAGCAGCGACCACGCCGACTACTACGACTGCCTGACCGACGCCTACGACGCGGCGGACTGCAGCACCGACGACGGCTGGATCAACGCCGCCGAGACGGCGTCCACGTGCGAGGCGCCGACCGAGTAGCGGGCAGTGGCCCGCAGCGCTCAGTCGTTCTCCGCGCCCGCGTCGATCCAGTCGCGGAGGTCGTCTGAGAGCTCCTGGTCCAGGGTCGTGCCCAGGGGCATGCCTTCACCCTCGATGCCGTCGGCCCACTCGACCTTCTTGATCAGGTAGCTGCCGTCGGCGTCGTCGGGGATCACCAGGATCTCGCCGGCGGCCTGGGCGCTCTCGATGTCGACCAGGGCGTCCCAGGCGCCCTCGGCGGTCAGGGTGAGGCCGCCGGCGCCCGCGCTGTGGCAGGACGTGCCCAGGCTGCAGCTGGGCAGGAGGATGTCGTCGCGGACCTCGGTGAAGGTGGGGGCCGCGCAGCCAGTGACCCACAGGGCCAGGACCATCAACCCGCCTCACCGTCGGTGCACATGATCGGCACGGTCTGCGGGTACACCAGGCCCGTCGAGGTGCACATCTCCGCCGGGAAGCCGAGGGCCTCGTCGGTGTCGTTGTCCCAGGTGCAGGTGGTCCGGAACCTGTCGCCGGGCTGCACGGTGAAGCTGTCGACGTCGTAGGTCTCGACCGGCGGCTCGTCCCGGTACTCCACGGTCCACTCCGGGACCTCGTAGATGGTCTCCTCGGTGCCGTCGGCCTTGATCCAGTCGAGCTGGAAGGCGCTGCCCCACTCGTGCATGTGGCCCAGGAGGAAGAGCACGCTCACCTCCTTCTCCCACTCGCACTCCATGACCGTGGTGGTCTCCTGGTTCGCGGGCAGGTCGACGTCCATCACGTTGTTCACGAAGGGCGCGACCCAGGTCTCGACCTCGTCCGCCGGCACGAAGCCCACGTTGACCGCGTCGGCGGTGATGAACGGGGTGTCGGTGGGGTTGATGTAGTGGGACTGCAGGATCCAGCGGGCCCCGGTCTTGTACTTGATGGCCATGCCGTCGGGCAGGTCCATGTCGCCCAGGCCGGACTCGTCGTCGCCGGCGCCGGCCGGGATGAACAGCGGGGACAGGTCGTCCATGTCCAGCTGGTCCTCGGTCGAGCAGTCGATGACCGTGCCGTCCGGGTACTCCACGGAGTCCGCAGAGGTCCCCAGCAGGATGACGTGGTGGCCGTAGGACTCGTCCTGGAAGGTCTCGACCATGTCGATGCCGATGTCCTCGCCCTCGTAGGTGCCGAAGAAGCAGGCCATCATGTCGGTGTATGCGGGGATCTCCAGGTCGGGCATCTTGTACTGGATGCCGCCCTCGGGCGGGTCCGGCCAGTCGTGGCGGAGGTCGGTGTACTCGGTCTCGGTCTCGCCGCCGGTGCAGGCGAGCAGGAGCATGAGGGTCATGGGGGCCTCTCAGGGACTCGGGGACTCAGGGGTTCAGGAACTTGAACCAGACGGTGATCTCGGTGTCGGCGCCGTGCTCGATGAAGAACTTGTTGTCGTTGGGCAGGGTCACCGGGTCCTTGGCGTCCGGGTCGGGGGCCTCCGGGTCGGCGTTGCCGTCGCTGTCCAGGAAGCCGAGGATGCAGATGCGCTCGTTCTCGATCGGCTCGCTGGTCCAGACGAGCTCGCTCGGGCCGCCACCCTCGGTCAGGTCAAGGCCTTCGACGTGGATGTCCATCAAGGCCTCGACCCCCTCGTAGGGTCCGGTGTTGTCGACGTCGTAGGCGTCGTAGACGCTGCCCCAGAAGGGCCCGACCGGGTCCTCGTCCATCTCCGCCTGGTAGTCCGTGTCGATCTGGAAGCGGACCGAGACCGTGCCTTCGGTGGGCGGGTCGGAGTCGGGCTGTGTGGTGTCGCCGCTGCAGGCCAGCAGGATCAGCAGGGTCATCGGGCGGATCGGGGCGGAGGGACCTCAGATCCTTAGCACCCGTCCCGGGCGTGCGCCCGTCAGGGCGCCGTCGCGCACCACCACCTGACCATTGACCACCACGTGCACGACACCCTCGGGGTGCTGCAGCGGGTCAGCGTAGGACCCTGTGTCCTGCACGCGCTCGGGGTCGAAGGCGACCAGGTTGGCCCGGTAGCCAGGCGCCAGGCGGCCGAGCCCCGGGAGCCGGAAGGCCTCCGCGGGCAGGGCGGTCATCTTGCGCACGGCCTCGCCCCAGTGGACCAGGCCCTGCTCCCGCACCAGCCAGCGCAGGACCTTGGGGAAGGCGCTCCAGGTCCGAGGGTGGGGGCGGCCCCCGACCAGGCCGTCGGTACAGACCCCCACCCAGGGCCGCCGGTAGAAGCCCTGGATGACCTCCTCGGACTGGGAGAAGGCGACCATGGACACGCCCAGGTCCTCCTCGGCGAGCAGGGACAGGGCGAAGTCCAGCGGGTCCTCGCCGCCAGCGGCCTGGGCGAGGGACTGGCCCACGAAGCGCTGGTTCGGGCTGCCAGGGCGCGGCACGTCGGCGATGTGGATGGCGTCGGCGCCACCCCAGGACCAGAAGTTGTCCCAGCGGTGGGGCGGCGGCGCCAGGATCTCCGCCCGCAGCCGCGCCCGGGTCGCCGGGTCGAGCAGCCGCTGCCGAGCGCTCCCGCCGGCGTGGGCCCAGGGCGGCAGGATGGCGCCCATCATCGTGCTGCCGGCGGTGTAGGGGTACTGGTCGGCGGTGATGGCCACGCCGTCCTCGCGGCCCTGCTCGACCAGGTCGAGCACCGCGCCGAGCCGACCCCAATTCCGCTCCCCCGCCAGCTTGATGTGGCTGATGCACAGCCGGCAGCCCGCCTCCCGGGCGATCCTCACGACCTCGGCCGTCGACTCCTCCACGTAGTCCGACTCCGAGCGCATGTGGACCACGAACACCCCGTCGTGGGCCGCCACCACCCGGCACAGGGCGATGAGCTCGGCGGTCTCGGCGAAGCAGCACGGGGGGTAGATGAGGCCCGTCGACAGGCCGACCCCGCCCTCGCTCAGGCCCTGGTCCAGGACCCGGCACATGTGGTCCAGCTCCAGGTCCGTGGGGGCACGCTCGGCCATGCCCAGGACCGCGCGCCGAACCTGCCCGTGGGGCACGAGGTAGGCCAGATCGATGGCCGGTCGGGCCCCCTCGAGCCGGTCCAGGTAGTCCTCGACCGAGCGCCAGTCCCAGTCCGCTTCTGGCGGATCCCCGTTCAGCCCGGCCAGCTGGGCGCGGACCTCCTCGACGTCCTGGGCCCGCAAGGGAGCCACGCTGACCCCGTCCTGGCCCAGGACGTCGCAGCACACCCCCTGCCGGGTCTTGAAGGCCAGGTGCGGGTCGCCCAGGGCCGCCAGGTCCGAGTGGGTGTGGGTGTCGATGAAGCCGGGGGCGACGAGCAGGCCCTCGCAGTCCAGGATCTCGCCACCGTGGCCGTCGGTGACGATGCGGTCCGCCGAGGTGCGCACGTCGCCGGGCACCGGCTCCCGTCCGCTGCCGTCCGCGACGAGGCCGCCCCGCAGCCACAGCCCGCTCACCCGCGCTCCCGCTCGTAGCGCGCCCACAGGGCCGCCGTGACGGCCTCGACCGACTCCGCGCCCGGCACCTGGCCGCTCCGGACCACGTGGCGCCCCGCCACCCAGACGTCCTGGACGTGTCGGGCCTGCCAGCCGAAGAACAGGTGGCCGAAGACGTTGTCGCCGTGCAGCGGGGTCCGGGGCTCCCCGTCGAGCAGCACGAGATCCGCTTCGTAGCCGGGCTGCAGCCGCCCGAGCCTCACGCCCAGGAGCTCCGACGCCAGGCGGTGGCTCTGGACGATGAGCCCCAGCACGTCGACGTCGTGGCGGTGCTCCCGTGCGGCGAAGAAGGCGTCGCGGCCCGCGGCGAACATGTCGCTCCCGAGGCCGTCGGTGCCCAGGGCCCCCCGGCCGCCGAAGCGCCCGGGCCGGGCGTAGCCCACGCGGTTGTTGCGGTTGGAGGTGGGGTTGTGGACCAGCCAGCAGCCCGCGTCGCGCACCCGCGCGACCTCGTCGTCCCGCAGGTGCACGCCGTGCACGATCAGCGAGCCGGGCCGCAGCAGGCCGTGGGCGTCGAGGCGGGCGATGACCCCGTGGTGGCCGCGGCTGTGGGCGTCTGCCACGTCGCCCTCGCCCTCGGCCACGTGGATGTGCAGCGGACCGGGCACTGCGGCGCCGGCCGCCAGGGTGGCGTCGTCGACCGTGAACGAGGCGTGGTAGCCGGTGAGGCCCCGCAGCAGGCCGCCGGTGTGGGCGGCGGCGAAGCGGCGGTTCTCGGCCAGGCCGCAGGTCCCCTCCCCCGGGCCGTTGCGGTCGGTGGTCTCGTAGCAGAGCACCCCGCGGACCCCGAGCTCCCGGTAGACCTCCGCCAGCGCATCCAGGCTGCCCGCGATGGCGTTGGGCGAGGCGTGGTGGTCGACGACCGTGGTGGTGCCACAGGCCAGAGCGTCCCGCAGGCCGACCCGGGCCGACGGTGCGAGGTCGCCCAGTGACAGCGCCCGATCCAGGGGCCACCACACCCGATCCAGCGCGCCCTGGAAGTCCGCCACCGCGGGGGCCGGCATGCCCGCCGCGAGGGCGGAGTAGAGGTGGGTGTGGGCGTTGACGAAGCCCGGCAGCAGCACCCGACCGCCGCAGTCCATGGTCGGGAGGCCGCCGACCGCCAGGCCCTGCCCGCGGCCCGCGATGCGCCCGCCCTCGATCCGCAGGTCTGCTCGCTCCACCCGGACCGGGTCCAGGTCCACCAGCGTGGCGTCCCGGAGCACGTACGGAGGGTGTGCGATCACTCCTCGAACACGTAGATCGTCGCGCCCTCGGGCGCCACGTGCAGCTCCTCTGCCGCCGCCCGGCGTAGTCCGAGAGGGTGCTTGTCCATCAGCCGCACCTCGCGCCGGAGTGCGGCGTTCTTCAGCGCCGCCGCCTCGATCTGCTGCTGGATCGCCGCCCGCCGCTGCCGGAGCTCGTGCCGCTGCACCAGCCCGTGCTCTCCGAAGATGGCCATGAACACGACCCCGCCCATCAACACGAGCGGCGCCACCGTCATGGCCAGCCGCCGCAGGAGGAGTGGTGTCATGGGTGCCGCTGGAAGGTAGCAGGAAAGTCTTGACAGGACAAGAGCTTAGGGCCGCACACCTCGGGTGCGTTCACTCCGGCGCTTCGGGGTCCGTGGCGATGGCCAGCTTCATCAGGCCATAGGACCGGGCCAGGTCCATCACGCCCACGACCCGGCCGTGATCGACCTCCTTGTCCGCCTTGATGATCACCGTGGTCTCCCGGTCGGCCTTGCTGGCCGCCGACAGCCGGCTCTGGAGCTGGGCCCAGGTCACCGCCTGCCTGTCCAGGTAGATCGCCCCGGACGCGGTCATCCAGATGTTCACGTCCTGCTTGTCGCGGATGATCGTGTCGGCGCTCGAGCGGGGCAGGTCGACCTGGATCCCCGGGCTGTTCACGAAGGTCGTGGAGACCATGAAGAACAGCACCAGCTGGAAGATGATGTCGATGAGCGGGGTGACGTCGACCCGCTCCTCCTGCCTGCGCTGGCGGGCGAAGTTCACGCGTCGCTCGCCTTCACCAGGTCCAGGACCTCCAGCGTCGCCTCCTCCATCTCCAGGATGAGCCGGTCGACCCGGGCCAGCAGGTAGCGGTGGGCGATGAGCGCGGGAATGCCGACGCTCAGCCCGGCAAAGGTCGTGATCAGCGCCTGGGAGATGCCGCCCGCGAGGCTGCTCACCACACCCATGCCCTGCTCCTGGATGACCTCGAAGGTCAGGATCATGCCGAACACGGTGCCCAGCAGCCCGAGGAGCGGTGCCACGGCCGCGACCACGCCGACCACGCCGGAGTAGCGCTCCAGCTCGAAGGCCTCCCGCCGGCCGATCTCCTCGGTCAGCTCCTTGATCCGGGCCCGGGACCGCCCCTGGTTGAGGAAGCAGACCTCGAGGATGCGGGACAGGGGCGAGCTCTGCTTGCGGCACTGGGTGACCGCGTCGGCCCAGCGCTCCTGGCGGGCCAGCTCCACCAGCTCCACCCGCACCGCGCGCGGGGCGACCCGGGTGGCCCTCAGCGCCCAGAGGCGCTCCAGGAACACCGCCAGCGCGATCACCGACGACAGCCCGATCGGGATCATCACCGGGCCGCCGTTGATCAGGAATTCCAGCACCTCTACCTCCGGGCCGGGAGGATAACGCCGCCCCGCGACACCCCGCGTCGTGGGATGGGACACTCCGCCCGTGCCCCCTGGTTCCCGACGACGCCTGGAACGCCTCACGCTCTTCGGCGCAGCGCTGCTCGTCGGCGCCACCGGCCCCGGCTGCAAGGTCGCCTACGTGGCGAAGTCCGGGTGGTACCAGGCCGAGCTCATGCTGGCCCGGGAGCCCATCGACGAGCTCATCGCAGAGGGCCGCGTCACCGACGACGAGGCCGCCGCCCTGGGCCTGGTCCGCGACGTCAAGCGCTTCGGCGGCGAGCTCGGCCTGGCCGCCACCGACAACTACGAGACCCTCGCCCTGGACTGGCCCCGGGAGATCTGGAACGTCACCGCCTGCGACCCGGCGGCCTTCGAGCCCCGGACCTGGTGGTTCCCCATCGTGGGCCGGGTCCCCTACCTCGGCTACTTCCGGGAACAGGACGCCCGGGAGACCGAAGCCGAGCTGGTCGCCGAGGGCCTCGACGTCTACCTCCGCACCGCCGGGGCGTACTCGACCCTGGGCTGGTTCCGGGACCCGATCCTGCCGGGCATGCTCACCTGGGACGAGGCCTCGCTGGCGGACACGGTCCTGCACGAGATGGTGCACGCGACGCTGTGGGTCCGTGGCTCGGTCTCGTTCAACGAGTCCTTCGCCAATTTCGTCGGCGAGGTCGCCGCCCTGCGCTACCTGGCCGACCGCCACGGCGACGACAGCGCCCAGGTCCAGGGCGCCCTCGATCGCCGCCACGACCGCGAGGTCTGGCGAGCGCTGATGCACCAGATGTACGAGGATCTGGACACGCTGTACGCCACCCCGACCTTCACCCGCGAGGAGAAGCTCGCCCGGAAGGCCGCGCTGCTGGCGGAGCTGCCCGAGCGGGTGCGTCGGTCCGCCCTGCGATCCCCGGAGCGCTACCTGCGCGCGACTCAACAGGGGGTGTGGAACAACGCCCGCTTCATCGGCTTCAAGACCTACAACACCAACGCCCGGTGGTTCGAGGCCCTGCTGGCCGCCGAGGGGGGCGACCTGACCGCCTTCATCGCCCGGATCGGGGAGCTGACGCGCCGGCAGCCTGATCCATTTGTCGCGATCGAGCGGGCCGCGCGGGCCGCCGGGGGCTGAGCACACCCACCGGGTCAGGCGTTCAAGAATCTTGTACGCCGTCAAGATCCCTGACCTCGGATCCGTCAGAGAGGGTGCCACGACCGGACGAATCGCAACCTGATGGGTGTCGAGGAATCGCACTTGTCACGGGGACTTGGCCCGGCCGAGCACGAGGAGGCCCCATGTCGCGAAAGTCTGGAACGGCACTTGCATCGCCACAGCGCACACCCGGGAGGAGTGACATGGCGAGCACTGCCACGAAGGCGAACCGCAACCAGCCTGGCGCTGGGAGCCCGCTGCTCAACAAGTACCTCAAGTCGATGGGCGAGATCCCGCTGCTCAACCGCGAGGACGAGATCGAGGTCGCCCGCCGCGTCGCCGACGGCGGCCCGGACTCCGAGCTGGCCAAGGTGGCCCTGATCAACGCCAACCTCCGCCTCGTGGTCTCCATCGCCAAGCAGTACACCTACCGGGGCCTGCCGCTGTCCGACCTCATCCAGGAAGGCAACATCGGCCTCATGAAGGCCGTCGAGAAGTTCGACCACACCCGTGGCTTCAAGTTCTCCACCTACGCCTCCTGGTGGATTCGCCAGTCCATCATCCGGGCGATCGAGTCCCAGATCCGCACCATCCGGATCCCGATCTACAAGCTCGAGGTCGTCAACAAGGTCCACCAGACCCAGAAGGCGATGTTCCAGGAGATGGGCCGCGAGCCGACCCTGGCCGAGGTCGCCAAGCGCCTGGAGATGGACGTCGACAAGCTCGAGGCCCTGATGCGCCTCACCCGCGAGCCGATGAGCCTCGACGCCCCCGTGGCCGAGGACAGCGACTCCACGGTCGGTGACTTCATCGAGAACCCACACGCCGCCGCCCCGAGCGACCCGATCGAGGGCGCCGCGCTGAAGGAGGAGATCGAGACGGTCCTGTGCGGCCTCACTCCCCGCGAGGAGAAGGTCCTGCGCATGCGCTACGGCATCGGCGAGCCCACCAACTACTCCCTCGAGGAGATCGGCTCCCACTTCAGCCTGACCCGCGAGCGCATCCGCCAGATCGAGATCAAGGCCCTGCGCAAGCTGCGGCAGGCCAAGCGCCGCCGGAGCCTCGAGAGCTACCTGGGGTCCGGCGAGTAGGCGACCCCGCAGCACGCTGTCTGGACCCCGCCCTCACCGGCGGGGTTCGCTGCTTCGGGCCGGAGCGTCGGTGCGGCCTACCAGTGCTCGTACCAGCCGTCCTCCCCGCTGGCGAGCTCCTTGCGCTTGTCGTCCTCCGGGATCTCGTCGTCCGGATCGAGGAAGCCGTGCTTGATGTAGAGGGCCCGCACCACCTCGGGCGGAGTGAGGTCGCTCACGAACACGTAGGGGTAGGACACGACCAGCGGGTCCTTGCTCGGCGCCGGGAAGGTCAGGGCCTCCAGCGCCTGCGCGACGCAGGGGCCCAGGCCGTCGTCGCGCAGGGTGGTCCGGGTGATGGTCGCTCGTCCCACGCTCCCGTCGGCCACGATGTCCACCCGGGCGACCAGGTCGCCGTGGAGGTGGGGGTCCCGGCCGACGGCGTCGACGTAGCAGGCCTGGGCGGCGGGCTGGGAGGTCTTGAGCACGGCCAGGATCGCGTCGCGCTCGCCGCGCTGGCTCGCCTGGGCCGCGGCGTTGCCGGCCGAGGGCAGGCCGGTCTCGACCTTGACCAGGCCGGCGGAGGCGTCCGCGGCCGGTTCCAGCTCGCCTCCACCCTTGCCGGAGCAGGCCAGCAGGGCGGTCGTGATCAGCGCGGAGACAGGGGTCATGCCCCAGGCCTAACGCACAGCCCCACGCCGTTCAGTCCCGCGGCGGCTCCTCGGGCCCCACCAGCCGGAAGATGCCGCCGTCCGTCACCGTCGAGCTCACCCGGCCGAGCTCGGCCCAGTCCACGGGTGCGGGCTGGGCCCGGCTCCGCAGGTCCACCTGGAAGGAGCTCTCGTAGATCGGCTCCTCGGCGCCCGGGTCGTCCCCCCGCATCTCCAGGAAGAACTCCCGGGGGATCAGGAAGTGGTTGGCGTTGTCGAAGGGCTGGCAGACCAGAGCCTCCTCGAAGCGCTGGTCCTCCCGCCGCTGGGTCTGGATCCAGATCAACAGCTCCTCGTCGACCGGCTCGCCGTTCATCTCCGGCGCGTCGTCGTGGATCTCCCAGGCGATGGACAGGGGCTGGTCCTGGTGGTGGGTCAACGCACCCTGGTCCGTGAGCTCGTAGCCGGGCCGGGTCAGGGTGAGCTCGGGGCCGATGGCGAAGGCCTCCTCGACCAGCACGCTGCCCAGCTCGGTCTCGAAGCCGAGCGGGATCTCCAGATCGAAGGTCTGGGCGAAGGGGAAGGTGTGCTCGTCGCACTGCTGGAGCTGGTAGAAGACCCGGCCCTCTTCGTCTTCGGCCCGGTCCAGCCAGACGTCCTCGACCCCGGTCAGCAGGATCTCCGGGCCCAGGTCGATGGAGCCTCGGACCATCCAGGCGCCGTCGGAGGGGCCCTGGTCGTGCTCCTGCTCGGGGTGCTCCTCGTGGCCCTCGGGGGCCTCGCCGTTCTCCTCGCCGTCCGGGTGCTCCTCGTGCTCCGGATCGCCTTCGGGGTGCTCCTCCTGATCCTCGGGGTGGTTGTCCTGGTGGTGGGTGCCGTCGTAGTCGAAGATCGAGAGCACGCAGTCGCCGGGGTTCTCCGGCAGGACCAGCTCGCCGCCGTGCTCGGCGATGATCACCTCGAGCTCGCCGTGGGCGCTGGGACCGCTCGGTCCCTTGGGGTTGCGGTGGGGGTCGCCCTGGCCCTCTTCCTGCTGGTGGCCGCCGTCCTCGGTGGAGCCCATGCCGTCGTCCTCCCACTCGAGCAGGAAGGCGAGCTGGACCTGGCAGCGCCCGATGTCGTGGCCGTAGCTGGTGCGCTGGAAGGCCGCGTCGAAGGAGATCTGGATGGACGTGCTGTCCGTGGTCTCGATCCACGCCAGCTCGGCGCCCACGTCGTCGTGGACGGCGAGACCGTAGTCGGGCGTGCCACAGCCGGGCAGGCTGGCGAGCACGAATGTCAAGGGAAGGACGGCGGTCATCGTGCTGACCTCGATCACCAGCCTGCCAGAGTGGTCAAGCGGAGGTCAACGACGAAATTCGGCCCCGATCTCAGGAGCTTGGACTATTTGCAGCTTCGCCCATGTTCCCTGTCAGGGCGAGGACTCGTAGGCCTCCAGCGGCGGGCACTCGCACACCAGGTTGCGATCGCCCCAGGCGTTGTCGACCCGAGAGACCGGTGGCCAGAACTTGTGGACCCGGGTCCACGGGGCCGGCCAGGCGCCCTGGCTGCGGGGGTAGCTGCGATCCCAGGTGTCCCCCGCGACCTCGGCCGCGGTGTGGGGCGCGGCGCACAGGGGGTTGTCATGGCGGTCCCAGCGGCCCTGCTCCACGGCGCGGATCTCCTGGCGGATCAGCGCCAGCGCATCGCACAGCCGATCGAGCTCGGCCTTGGACTCGCTCTCCGTGGGCTCGATCATCAGCGTGCCGGCCACCGGCCAGGACATGGTCGGCGCGTGGAAGCCGAAGTCCATCAGGCGCTTGGCGACGTCTTCCACGGTGACGCCGCTGGTGGACTTGAGCGAGCGCAGGTCGATGATGCACTCGTGGGCCACGCGGCCCGTGGCGCCCTTGTAGAGCACCGGGAAGTGGGCATCGAGGCGGTGGGCGATGTAGTTC
>CAYFPX010000171.1:0-1273 GCA_964344945.1 uncultured Enterobacterales bacterium | reverse complement strand
CTTGGAGGCCCGGGTCAGCTGCTCGGGGCCCATCATGGCGATGTAGGCGTAGGAGATGGGCAGGATGGACGGGCTGCCCCAAGGGGCCGCGGAGATCGCGCCGCTGGGTGCGTCGTGGCCCAGGTCCACCAGCGGGTGGCCCGGCAGGTGGGGCGCCAGGTGGGGCGCCACGCAGATCGGGCCCATGCCCGGACCGCCGCCGCCGTGGGGGATGCAGAAGGTCTTGTGCAGGTTGAGGTGGATGACGTCGCCGCCGAATTCCGCCGGCCGCGCCAGGCCCACCAGGGCGTTCATGTTGGCGCCGTCGATGTAGACCTGCCCGCCGTGGGCGTGCACGGTCTCGCAGACCCCGTGGATGGTCTCCTCGAACACGCCGTGGGTCGACGGGTAGGTGACCATCAGGGCCGCCAGGTCGTCGCTGTGCCTGGTGGCCTTGGCCTGCAGGTCCTCGAGGTCGATGTTGCCCTCGTCGTCGCAGGCGACGACCACCACCCGCATGCCGGCCATCACGGCGCTGGCGGGGTTGGTGCCGTGGGCGGACCTGGGGATCAGGCAGACGTCCCGGTGGCCCTGGCCGCGGCCCTGCTGCCAGGCCCGGATGGTCAGCAGCCCGGCGTACTCGCCCTGGCTGCCGGCGTTGGGCTGGAGCGAGCAGGCGGCGAAGCCGGTGATCTCGCAGAGCCAGGCCTCGAGCCGCTCGAAGAGCGTGCGGTAGCCGGCGGTCTGGTCCGCGGGGGCGAAGGGGTGCAGGCCCCCGAAGCCGGCCCAGGAGACCGGGACCATCTCCGCCGCGGCGTTGAGCTTCATGGTGCAGGAGCCGAGCGGGATCATCGAGGTGGTCAGGGACAGGTCCTTGGCCTCGAGGCGCTTGATGTACCGGAGCAGCTCGGTCTCGGACCGGTAGCTGTGGAAGATCGGGTGCGCCATGAAGGCGCTGGTGCGGCCCAGCTCTCCGAAGTCCAGGGCCAGCCCGTCCAGCACGGCAGCCCAGTCGCCGACCGGCCCACAGCCGAAGGCCGCGACCAGGTCGTCCAGATCGGCGGGGCCGACGGTCTCGTCCAGCGCGATGCCCACGGTGCCGTCGTCGAAGGGCCGCAGGTTGATGCCGGCCGCCAGCGCGGCCGCGAGGGGGTCGCCGCTGCCGGGCCGGACGCGGATCGTGTCGAAGAAGCGGTGGTGCAGGACTTCGTGGCCGCCCTGGGCCAGGATCTCGGCCAGGCCCCGGGTGAAGGCGTGGATGCGCGTGGCGATGGCCGTCAGGCCGCCAGGGCCA
>CAYFPX010000170.1:0-18771 GCA_964344945.1 uncultured Enterobacterales bacterium | reverse complement strand
CGTCGCTGTCGGTGGACAGCCCCGCCTCGGAGGCGGTCGGCACGCCGTCGCCGTCGTCGTCCTCGTCGACCCGGTCGTCCAGCCCGTCGCCGTCACTGTCCGTGTCGAGCTCATCGACGCTGAGCACGCCGTCGTCGTCGTCGTCGGTGTCGAGGTAGTCGGCGGTGCCGTCGGCGTCGGAGTCGCCCGTGCCCTCCTCCAGCGTGGGGAACCCATCGCCGTCGTCGTCGGGGTCGAGGTAGTCCGAGACCCCGAGCTCGTCGGCCGTGAGCACGCCGTCGCCGTCGTCGTCGTCGTCCAGGTAGTCGTCGACGCCGTCGGAGTCGCTGTCGGTGTCGCGCTCGTCGAGGGTGGCCACCCCGTCGCCGTCGTCGTCGGTGTCGAGCACGTCGTCGATGCCGTCGCTGTCGGTGTCCAGCGGGTTCGTGGCGTCGCCGCCGACCTCTTCGCCGTCGTCGTGGCCGTCGCCGTCGCTGTCGGTGTTCAGCGGATCGCTGCCGAGCAGGATGGCCTCTTCGTAGTCGCTGACCCCGTCGCCGTCGGTGTCGCTCAGGGTCTCCTCGGTTCCCCAGGTGCAGCGCTCCTCGATGTCGCTCAGGCCCTCGCCGTCGGTGTCCGTGGCGCCGTCGAGCACGTCGATGCTGAGGGCGACGCTGGTGTCCTCGGCGAGCCAGGTCCAGGTGTCGACACTCGCGCTGTTGCCCTTGGTGCCGGTGGTCCAGTCGCCCCAGGCCCGGCTGTTCACGCCGGGATCCGCGGCGTCGCCCCAGGTCCCGGCGTCCAGGCCGTCGATGCCCGAGGTCTCGGCGGAGGTGTCGCCGTTGGGCATGGGGGTCGCGTCGGGCTGGACCGCGGTGTCGTTCCAGTACATCGGCAGGCCGTTGCGGTTGCTGCCGCTGTCGACCTCGTAGAGCCGAAGCCCCGGGTAGAGGGTCTCGGCGTCGTCGGCCACGAAGTGCAGCTCGCCGGTGGTCAGCACGGCGACGCAGGACAGGGCGCCGGTGGGCGCAGCGTCGCCGGGGTTGCTGTCGTCGGTGTCGGCGTCGACCTCGTAGCCGTCCCAGGCCAGGGTCACCGTGCCCGGCTCGGCCGCCGTGATCAGCAGGATGTCCTCGGAGGAGGTGTGGTCGTAGACCCCGTCGCCGCTGGCGTCGCACCGGATCTGGAGGGTGCCCTCGACGTCGGAGCTCACCGAGAAGGTGCCGGTGGTGTAGCCGGGGGCGATGCTGGTGCAGCCCTGGGCCCCGGCGGCGTAGTCGAAGTCCGCCACCGACGGGGTCACGACGGTGAAGTCGGACCAGGTGGGGACCTCCAGGTACAGCGGCAGGGTGGGCTCGATGGCGTAGCCGCCGGTCGAGCTGTAGCCGCCAGCCCCGGTCAGCCCGACGTGGGTGGCGCCGAGGCGCGGCACGCCGTCGCCGAAGCCCTCGAAGGCCAGCTCGACCACCCCGGTGCTGACCCCGTCGCCGCCGGGCACCAGGGCGAACAGGCTGAGGTCCAGGGCGTCGGCTTCGGCGGCGCTGGGGCTCTGGAGCACCCAGTACTCGCTCCAGACCCGCCCGGTGCCCCCGTCGATGGGGTTGTTGACCGTGACCTCCCAGCTGGTCTCGCTGCCCTGGGTCACCAGCAGGTAGTCGCCGTCGGGGTGATCTCGTCGCCGCTGGTGTAGGTGCCCAGGTCGACGCCGTCAGGGTCGTAGGCGCGCACGTCGTCGCTGCCGGTCCAGGTGATGGTCTCGACCGAGGCATCGAGGATGGTGACGCCGATCTCCGTGCTGATGGACAGGGTCGCCGGCAGCTCGCCGGAGCCCGCGGCCCAGGCGCCCGGGCCGGAGGCCAGCCACCACAGCCAGGGGCTCACGGGCCGACCCCCGCGGGGAAGGTGAGCTGGCGAGGCACGCTGGGGATGCCCAGGAAGCCCGTGCGGTCGAAGCTCGAGACGCGCCAGTACAGCCCGTCGACCCGGTAGGGCACGTAGAGCAGCTCCGGGTGCCACTCGGGGTCGGCGACCTCTCTCGTGGTCACGACGTGGGTGAAGTCCGCCGAGGTGGCGATCTCGACCCGGTAGCCCAGAGCGCGGTCCACGGGCTCCCAGGTGAAGTCCGGGCGGCGCAGGGCGGCGCCGTCACGAGGCCGCACCAGCAGGCCGGGCTGGAGCAGCTGGACCACTTCGCCCGGCGCCTCGCCCTGCTCGGTGATCACGCCCTGGCCGGCCTCGAGGACCTGCTCTTCCCCCTCGGCGAGCACGGCCACCGGCTGGAAGAGGGCCTCGGTGCGGGCCTCGTCGTCGTCGAAGGTGACCCGGTAGCCGCCCCGCTCGCCGGTGGTCACACCCGCGGTGCTGCGCACGGTCACCCGCCCGGCGTCGCCCTCGTCCAGCTCGCGGACGCTCAGGATCTCGACCACCGAGGAGCGCTGGTCGGACCGGGACACCGCGGACTCCACCACCAGGCAGGTCTCCGGCAACAGCGAGATGTCGTCGTGGAGGAAGGTCCCGGTGGTCACCGCCAGGCGCACGGCGGCGAAGCCGTCGCGGTCGGTGCAGACCGTGGTGCCGACCGGGAGCCAGAGGCCGGTCTCCAGGGCCACCGGGTCCCGACCAGGCGGCTGGGCGGTGCCCGAGCCGGCGATGCTGAGGACCCGGGCCTGCTGCACCCGGACACGGAAGCCGTCCTCGGGGCCCGGGAGCTTCAGCAGGCTGCCGGTCGCCGGCTGCTCGCCGGGGCCGAGGGCGTTGAGCTCCCGCAGCACCCGCAGCAGCTCGGGGTCGCCGCCGTAGGCGGTCACCACGTCTTCGAGGGTCTCCCCCGCTCTCACCACGTGCACGTCGTGGGCCTGGGCGGTGGCCACTGCGAGCCAGAGGGCGATCACCGGGGCACCTCCGGCGGGTCGACGACGGGCGGAGACTCGGGATCGGCGGCTGGCTGCTCGGGCACGAAGTCCGGCAGGCTCTCCTGGTTCCTCAGGTCCTCGGCGGCGCCCTGGGCCTCGGGGGCCACGGCTTCGACCGGGGTGACGAGGCAGCTGCGCTGCTCCTTGGCGTCGCCTTCGGCCTGCTCTGCGGGCGGCGGCACGCTGTAGATGTGCTCGGCGGGCACGCCGGCTTCGACCAGGGCGTTGGTGACGGCCACGGCCCGGGCGTGGGCCAGGCGCTGGTTGAAGGTGTAGTCGCCCTCGGGGGAGTAGCTGCCCTGGAGCTGGAAGCGATAGCCTCCGGCCTGGTCGGCGAGCGCCTGGATGGACTCCCTGGCCAGCGGTCGCAGGCGGCTGCTGCCCACGTCGAAGAGCACCCGCACCTCGTCCGGCAGGTCCACGCGCATCCACAGGGCGTAGCCGTTGGTCACAGCGCCCCGGAGCAGGACCTCGCGGCCACCGCCGCGCACGGTGACCTCCACCGGGCCCGCGGGGGCGTTGAACACCACCAGCCCGTCCTGGGAGGCCGGGATGCTGAAGCCGCTCGCCTCGACCAGATCGCCGCGGTTGGCGACCACCAGCACCGAGCCCTGGGCCGGCGCTGGCGTGAGCTCGACCGCGGCCGGCTGGTCGTCGGTGGGGTCCAGGTCCACGTGGGCCGGCAGGTAGCCTGGGGACTCGACCCGCACCTGCTGGACCTCTTCGACCTGGGCCAGCAGGGCCTCGGCCTCGGCCTCGTCGACCCACTCGCAGAAGGGGTGGGGGATCCAGACCCGGACCGGGGTGTCCCGGGGCCGGGTCTCGAGCAGGTCCGGGACCGGCTCGGTGACGGCGAGCAGCGCATCGGGGGCGTCGGGCAGGGGGAGGGGAGAGGGCAGGGGCGGGGGTGGCGGCTCCGCGAGAGCCACCCGAGGCGGGTCCGCCGGGCGGCCCCAGGCGAAGCCGAGGCCCAGCTGCAGGCCGGCCAGGGCCAGGCCACCGTCTGCGGCCACGAAGTACCGGGCGGAGAGCCTCGGGGACCAGGCCCCCCGAGGGGCCAGGTCCAGGGCGGCGCCGGCGCTGGCCACGGGGTGCGAGCCGCCTCGGCCGAGCAGGCCCAGGCCGCCGGTCAGGGACAGGGCGCCGCGACCGGCCCAGGCGCTCGTCGCGTACCAGCGGAGCTCGCCTCGCACGCCCCAGGCGCCGGACCACTGCCCCTCGCGTCCCGCCGCGCCCAGGTCGAGCACGCCTTCGGCCCGCAGGCGCTCGGTGAGGTTCCAGCCGGCCCAGGCTCCCAGCCCGGCGCTGTTGGGGCCGCTCACGTCGGCGTCGGCCACGGACACCTGGATCCGGGCTCCCGCTTCGAGGTGTCCGGCCCAGGCCGTCGCCAACAGCAGCCAGTGCAACGCGCTCAGCCCTTTCTGTGCAGGATGAGGGGGACCCGACTGGTGCCGTCGAGGCGCTCGAACCAGCCGTCGAAGCCCTGGCCGTCGTCGGAGACGGTGCCCCAGTAGCGACCCGCATCGGGCTCGGGGTCGAGGTCCTCGAAGGCGAGGGTCCGGCTCCCGGGGTCGTAGGCCCCGGAGACGGCCATCTCCATGGAGTTGCTGAGGAAGTACGAGGTCACGGTGCCCCGGAAGGCGCCGGGGCGACCCCGCAGGTCGACGATGACCTGGCGCCCGCCCAGGGTGCCCTCCCACCGTCCGACCGGGTTGCCCGGGTCGGCGGGGGCCTCGGGGCGCGAGGCTGCGGGGGTCGGAGCCGGGCGGCGTGCCGAGGCCGCGGCCGCGCTCGGCGGCGGGGTCGGCCTCCGCTCGGCGAACTGGGTGATGACCTCGCGAGGCTGGGGGGCCTGGACCACCTCCACGAGCTCGTCGACCGCCGGGGCGACGGCCGCGGGGGCGGGCGGGGGATCGAAGCCACCGCCGAGCTCGAAGCCCACGAAGAGCACCACCGCGACCATGCCGAGCGCGAAGAACAGGCCGTAGGGCAGCCGGGGCAGCTCGGGGGCCTGGAAGGGCTCCTGGATCGGCTCCGGCCGCTGGACCTTGGCGTCGCTCCACCCCGGGGGCGGGGCCGCCTCGTCGGTGCTGAGGCGCAGGGGGCGCAGGGGGTGCACGCCCATGTCGTCGGTCCGGTCCGGGGCCTGCCTGGTGCGGTGAGCCCGCTCCCGCGCCATTGCCTGGCGCCGGGCCTCGACTCGCTTCCGGGGGCAGGAGGTCCACGAGCTCGGAGTCGTCGGGGAGGTAGCCCAGCGGGATCTGGGAACCGTCGTCGGGCAGGAAGCCCAGGGGCTCCTCGGCCGCGTCGAAGGCGACCACGTCCGGCAGGGCGGGAGAGGCGCTGTCCTGGGACTCCTGCGCCTCCTCGGTCTCCTCCGTCCGCTCCGCCAGGTTCCGCGGCATCGCCTCGCCGGGGGTGAGCCAGCTCTCGTCGGGCGCGACCAGGGTGCCGCCCGACTCGTGGGTGGGCTCGGCCAGCAGCGAGCCGCCGGCCTCGACCTCCCGGAACAGGGGGGGGTCGTCCAGGAAGCTCAGGGCGATCTGCAGCGCCGGTGGGTAGGGCGGCAGGTGGCCCTGGACCTGGCCCCAGCCCCGCTGCTCCGCCGAGGTGCCGGCGGCGTAGGGGAAGAAGTCCTCGTGCTCCGGCTCGAAGGGTGCCAGGGGGACGTCGGGGGCGGCGGGGAGCAGGCGCTCGCAGGCCCGGGCCATGTCCACGGCGCTGGCGAACCGGTGGGACGGGTCCCGGGACAGGCCGGTGCGGAGGAAGTCCACGAGCTCGTCGGTCAGGCCGCCCCAGCGCGGGCTGTCCTCGTCCTCGTCGAGCAGGTCCTCCGGGGAGCGGGTGGTGAGCAGGGTGTAGAGGGTGGCGGCGACCGCGTAGAGGTCGGCGGCGGCGCCCACGGCCTGGTCGTGGCGCAGCTGCTCGGGGGCCATGAAGCCGGTGGTGCCCACCACGGCCAGGGCGTCTTCGCCCGGTCCGCTGTGGAGGGCGGCGCCGAAGTCGCTGAGCAGGGCGACCCCGCGGCGGTCGAGCAGGATGTTCTGCGGCTTGACGTCCCGGTGCACGATGCCGTTGACGTGGGCCGTGGCCAGTGCCGACAGGACCTGGACCATGTAGCCGAGGGCCGTCTTCGGGGGCATCGGCCCCACCAGCACCAGCCAGTCCGCGAGGGTCCCGCCGTCGGCCAGGTCCATCACCACGCAGATCCGGTTGCCCTGCTCGACCAGGTCGTAGACCTGCATCACGTTGGGGTGCGCGAGCCGGTTCATCACCCGGGCCTCGAGCTTCATGCGCTGCCACAGATCCGGGCGCTCGGCGACCACGTCCGGGTGCAGCACCTTGATGGCGCGGTTCACCGCAAACTGGTGATCCACAGCCTTGTAGACGGTCGCGTAGATGCCCCTTGCGAGGACGGTGTGCGTGACGTACCGGCCTCCTGCCAGGTGGATCGACTGCCCCTGATCTCGCGTAGGCCCCTCGGTCGAGCGGAAGGAAGGAGCCTGATCCTACCGGAATCGCGGATCTTTGTGCGCCGTATGCGCGGAGTCAGCGCCGCTCGCCACGCTTCCAGGCCCACAGGTTGCCCACGAACTCCCGCAGGGTGTCGCCGCGGACCTTGGAGGCACCGCCCGCCCTGGGCTGCATGACGGCGGTCACCTCTGTCCACCGGAGCCCGAGCTCCGCGGCCTTCAGCACGACCTCCGGGTCGAGGAACCAGTCGGAGCTGGTGGGGTCCAGCTGGGCGAGGACCTCGCGGCGCACGAGCTTGGGGCATCCGTTCACGTCGTGCAGCGGGACGTCGAAGGCCAGGCGCATCAGGGTGTTGTAGATGCGGGTGACCGCCCGGCGCTGGAGGCCGTCCTGGCGCTCGGTGCGGCTCGCCTTGGCCAGGGGGGCCTCGGCGGCGACCATGGCTTCGTAGCAGGCGACCAGGACCTCGGGGCCCACCTGGCCGTCGCCCCAGGTCCAGCCCACGATGTCGGTCTCCAGCCCGCGGAGGCCTGCGAGGATGCCACCGCCGTAGCCGGCGTTGGGGGTCAGGTGGCGCGCTCGGCAGGTCTCGCGGGTGGCGGCGAGGCGGTTGACGATGCCCGGGGTGGCGTCGGTGGAGCCGTTGTCCACCAGGTGGAGGACGTGGGGGATGCCTGCGGCGGTGAGGGCGTCGTCGATGGCGGTGACGACCGAGTCGGCGAGTGCCTCCTCGTTGTAGAGGGGGATGGCGAGGCCGAGGGAGGGGCGGGACACGAGGTCTTCTACCGCAGGATCTGGAAGGTCTCCGCCATGTCCAGCGACGTGCCGACCGTCCAGGCCGCCCCGACCTCGTCGTTCTCCGGCACCCGCCCCTGGAGCGCGAAGCCCTGGGCGTAGAGCGCGAGGTCCAGGTAGCGGGCGAGGGGGAGGGCGAGGCGGACCTCTGCCGAGGCCCGGAGGCGCAGGTCGCTGGCGTCGTCGTCGGGGGTGTTGCCGTAGACGTCGAGGGTGCCGTAGGTGCTGAGCCGGACCGAGGGGCCGAAGACCTTGAGGGTCTCGAAGTCCAGCCGCCCGCCGAGCTCGAAGGGCTTGGCGTCCAGCCGGGCCAGGTCCCGGTTGACGAGCAGGCCGGCGCGGAGGGACTTCAGTCCACGCCACTTCGCGGCCGACAGGCCCGCGACCAGGGAGAGGTCCGCCTGGCGGGGGTTTCCGCTGCCGTCGTCGGCGAGGCCCGGCGTGAACTCCGAGTCGAAGGCGAGCTCGCCATAGGGCATCGCGCGGAGCGGGGTCTCCCGGGGGAAGGTGAGCTTCGGCAGGGCGGTGCTGGTGGACAGCCGCCAGTCGTCGGCGGTCTCCTGGCCCAGGTCCTCGGAGGTGGCCAGCCGGGTGAAGGCCGCCCGGTAGCGCAGGTCCCAGGCGACCTTCGCGGCCGAGTACTCCAGGGCGGTGTCGGCGGTGGCGCCCAAGGTGAGCGACGACGGGCTGTTGGCCAGGGTCTCGGGCACGTCGGCGAAGGCGTCGCTGCCGGTGCCGCGGAAGGCCTCGGCGTGGAGCGAGAGCGTGGTCACGCGGACCACCCACTCCCCGGACTTCGTGCTCGGGCCGCGGGCCAGCAGGTCTGCCGGGTAGCCCTGGGGACTCACCGCTCTCGCAGCGCGCAGCCCCTCGAGGCTGGCCCGGCGGAGGGTCAGGGGCTGGCCGGCCTGGTCCACCACCACGCTCATGGCGGGCTGATCGAGCCGGCGGCTGCTGGAGACGCCCTTCAGCATGGCCTCGATCGGCGTGCCGATGCGGGTGCGGTCGGTGGTGGCCACCCGGTAGACCCGATCGCCCTCGATGCCGCGGCCGCGGACCTTGGGCTTCTTGTCGCCGATCGGGGCGCCGCAGGAGACGGGCACCTCGCCCTTGGCCTGCATCAGCAGGGTGGGCAGGGCGGTCCCAGGCACCTTGTGGACCTCGAGGACATCGAGCACCGCCAGCTGGTCGGCCACCTGGAGCTCGCTCATGGGGCCCGGCAGGGCCGTGACACGGGGCAGCTCCCGCAGCCAGACCGCGTCGGCGCCGGTGCGCTCCAGGACGATCTCGCACACCAGCTTGTCCCAGTCCGCTTGGTTCCAGCTGCTGGAGAGGCCGGCCGGCGGCGCCGGCACCATGGGCTTGTCGTGGGCCGGGTAGCTGGCGTAGCGGACCTCGGAGATGGCCGCGGTGGCGGCCTCGTCCTGGGGCATGTCCGGGAACACCAGGCGAGGGGTCACGGTGACCTGGGACAGGCCGCCGTCGTCGGCGGAGAAGGCCAGGTCCGCGGTGCCCACGCCGTCCATGGGCAGGGTGAGGGGTGCGCCCTTGGCGCTGGCTGGCAGGTCCCGGAAGTGCACGTCCCGGGACGCCACGCGGATGGTGGCCATGGTGTCGTCGCCGGCGACGAGGTCGATGCCCTTGGCGTGGCGGCGGAGGCCGATCAGGACCTCGCGGCTGGTGGTCAGCGCCACCACGGCGTCGAGCTCGTGATCGGCGTGCAGCCGATCGACGACGTCCTGCACCGCGGTGACCGGGTCCGTGAGGGTCACGCCGTCCAGGCCCAGCTGGGGGAGCAGGGTGTTGAGGGTCGGATCCAGCACGCCGACGAAGGCCACGGTGACCGGGCCAGCCGGGGTGTCGAGCTGTTGGACCAGGGCGTCGGGAAGCGCCAGCGCGGGGTCTTCCGAGGCCCAGTTGGTCGCGACATAGGGCAGGCCCAGGCCGGCGATCTCATCGAGGAAGGCTCGGGGGCCTGCGACCAGCTCGTTCTCGCCGGGGGCCAGGGCCACGGGGTCGAGGGCATCGAGCAGGGCGAAGCCGCCGGGGCGGTGCAGCGAGAGTGCGCCGTCCTCCACCGAGCTCGCGCCGTCGACGAAGTCCCCGGCGTCCATGAAGAAGGCGCCGGGCTCGGCGAGCAGGTCGTGGAGCAGGCCGGCGGTGCGCGAGCGCTCCTGGAGGGGGCGGCCGACCAGCAGCAGGGGCCAGACCTCGTCGCCCTCCTGGATGTCGGCGTGCAGGCCCACGCGGAATTCCCAGCGCAGCGGGGCCCAGTCCGGCAGGTCCCGGCCGTCGTCGGGGCCGGCCAGCCGGGCGCTGACGCCAGCGGTGTTGGTGCAGTCCCGCTCGGTCCAGGGCAGTGGGTCGCCCAGGTGGCTCTCCACGGCCTTGAACCACTCGGGCTCGCCCTCGGCTTCGAGGATCCAGATCTCGGTGAGGGTCTGGACCGCCAGGTCCTGGATGGGCTCCGCGCAGGTGATCTCGGAGCCGTCGAGGAAGTCCCCCAGGGAGGCGACGGTCCAGTCCGGTGCGTGCAGCAGCCACGGGCCCTGGGCGAGGGTGCCTTGGAAGGCCTCGAGCGAGAGGATCGTGTCGCCCGCTTCGGCCACCGACTCGGCGAGCCAGTCAAGCCCGCGCATCGGGTAGAGGCCGGAGGCCACCCCGCCGCTGGCGCCGGTGTAGACGAGCCGGAGCTCGGGCTCGGGGGTCGCTGGGACGGCGAGCGGGAGGGGGTCGATGACCGGGAAGTCGGGGCCGTCGGCGGGTGGGCCGGCGGGTCCTTCGAGGTGCTGGGCGAAGGCGGCCAGACACAGGGCGGAGAGCGGGAGCATCGGAGTCCTCTGCAGCGGGGCTGGCCCTATCCCCTCTCAGTCGCCGAAGAGCTCCCCCTGGCTCAGCGCCTGGATCGTGCCCCACCGCTTCCGGATGCACCCCGGCAGAGGCTCGGCGGAGCGCAGGTGCCCCTGGATCCAGCCCCGGGTCACCGGGTCGCTGGGGTAGCCCGACCCGACCTCGCCCAGGGCCCTGATCGCCGCGTCCCTGGAGACCTTGGCGAAGATGCTCGCGGCGCCGCACACCGGGAAGTCCAGGTCCGCCTTGGGCTGGATCACGAGCTCGGGCTCGTAGGAGAGCGTGTCGAGCAGGCGCGCGCGGAAGGTCGGGATCGCCCGGGGGTGGCAGGGCGCGTCGATGATCACGCCGTCGGGCCGGAAGCGCTCGATGAGCGCCACGAAGGCCCGCTCCTCGAGGGTGTTGATGTTCTCGGCGTCGATCTCGCCCGCCGAGACATGGATCACGTGGTGCTCGCCCAGCTCGGACAGCGGGCCGATCAGCGCCTCGCGCTTCTTGGCGGAGAGCTGCTTGGAGTCCGTGGCCCCCGCCGCCGTGACGGCCTCCACCCCGGCCTCGTCGGTGACGAAGCCGCCCACCACGAGGGGTCCCAGGACCGCCCCGCGACCCGCTTCGTCGAGGCCCAGCCAGCGCATGCCGGAGACCTATCTCGACGGTCGTGCAGAGGGGTCCCCAACGGGCTAGGGAGCCGGCGTCCCCGGAGCCGAATTCCATGGGCGAAGCCTACGTCCCCATCCTCGTCGCGCTGCTCATCGGGCTGGTCCTGGGGCTGGCCTTCATGCTGGGATCCCGGTTCTTCGGGCCCAATCGCCCGACCCGTCAGAAGCTCGCGGTCTACGAGTGCGGCATGCCCCCGGTGGGCCGCGCCCACCAGCGCTTCAGCGTGAAGTTCTACCTGGTCGCGGTGCTCTTCATCCTGTTCGACCTGGAAGCGGTCTTCGTCTACCCCTGGGCGGTGGTCTTCGAGGACTTCCTCGCCGCCGGCGCCGGCTGGTACATCCTCGGGGAGATGGCCTTCTTCCTGGGGATCCTCTTCCTCGGCTGGTACTACGTGCTCAAGCGTGGCGCCCTGGACTGGGACTAGGAGCGTCACATGGGTCTCGAGAGCACTCTCCTCGACAGGGTGAACACCCCCTGGGTCACCACCAGCGTCGACGCCGTCATCAACTGGGGCCGCAAGTACAGCCTGTGGCCGATGCCGTTCGGCACCGCCTGCTGCGCCATCGAGTACATGGGCGTCGTCGGCCCCAAGTTCGACGTCTCCCGCTTCGGCGCCGAGGTCGTGCGCTTCTCCCCGCGCCAGGCCGACCTGCTCATGGTCATGGGCACCATCACCCAGAAGATGGCCCCGGTGCTCAAGCAGATCTACGACCAGATGCCCGAGCCCAAGTGGGTCGTGTCGATGGGCGCCTGCGCCAGCAGCGGCGGCTTCTACGACAACTACTCGGTGGTCCAGGGCATCGACGAGCTCATCCCCGTCGACATCTACGTCGCCGGCTGCCCCCCGCGGCCGGAGAACGTCATCGGCGCCATCGCTCGGCTCCAGGAGAAGATCCAGGCCGAGAAGAACGTGGAGTGGGCGAGCCAGTAGCCGCCCCCTCACACGGCCAACCGGCGCGCGAGGCGTCACGGAGTCGCTGTGGACGAAGCCACCATTGCAGCCCGGGTCAAGGACCACTTCGGGGACCGGATCCTGAGCGAGTACAGCCACGCCGGCCAGCACGCGGTCACCATCGCGCCGGGGTCCCTGCGCGAGGTCCTCACCTGGCTCCGGGACCAGGACGAGCTCGACTTCAACATGCTGATGGACGTCGGCGGGGTCGACTACAAGGGCTACGACGACCGCGACCACCGCTTCGAGGTGGTCTACCAGCTGTTCTCCCTGGCGCAGAACCACCGCTTCCGGGTCAAGGTCGCCGTGCGGGACGACTCGGTCGAGGTCCCCACGGTCTGGGACCTCTGGCGGGTCGCCAACTGGATGGAGCGCGAGGTCTACGACATGTACGGCGTGCGCTTCTCGGACCACCCGAACCTGCGCCGCATCCTGTGCCACGAGGACTTCCAGGGCCACGCCCTGCGCAAGGACTACCCGATCAACAAGCGCCAGCAGCTCGCCCGGCCGATCGAGCTGCTGCTCTGCGACGACCCGGACCACGCCTGATGTCGACGCCCATGGACCAGCAGTCGCTCGTCACCGAGCGCATGATCGTGAACATCGGGCCGAGCCACCCGATCACCCACGGCACCCTGCGCATCCAGGTCGAGCTCGACGGCGAGACCATCACCAACACCGGCCTGGAGATCGGCTACCTCCACCGCGGCTACGAGAAGCAGTGCGAGAGCGTCTTCTACCAGTACGTGGTGCCGTATGCGGAGCGGCTCAACTACATGGGCCCGTGCCACAACTCCAACGCGTGGTGCCACGCGGTCGAGGAGCTGCTGGAGCTGGAGCTGCCGCCCCGGGCCCAGGCCCTGCGGGTCATCACCAGCGAGCTCTCGCGGATCATCGACCACTGCGTGTGCATCGGCACCAACCTGGTCGACCTGGGTGCCCTGACCAACTTCTGGTACCTCTACGGCTACCGGGAGAAGATCTACACGCTCTTCGAGGAGCTCACCGGCGCCCGGATGATGGTGAACTACCCGCGCATCGGCGGGGTCTCCATGGACGCGCCGGACGGCTGGCTGGACAAGTGCAGGACCATCCTCTCCGAGCTGGACGAGGTCCTCGGCGACGTGAAGGGCCTGGTCCAGACCAACGGCATCTTCCTGGACCGCACCCGGGGCGTCGGGGTCATGGACCCCCAGCTGGCCCTGTCCCACGGCTGGACCGGTCCCTGCATCCGCGCCTGCGGCATCGAGTACGACGTTCGGAAAGCACGTCCCTACTGGGGCTACGACACCTACGACTGGACCGTGCCGGTCCTGCACGGCTGCGACACCCACGACCGCATCATGGTGCGGTTCGAGGAGATCGAGCAGAGCCGCCGCATCGTGCTCCAGGCCATCGACCAGCTGCCCGACGGCCCGTTTGTGGTCGAGGACCACGCCATCGCCATGCCGGCGAAGGGCCACGTCTACAACCAGATGGAGGCCCTCATCAACCACTTCAAGCTGGTGATGCACGGCATCCAACCGCCCAAGGCCGAGGTCTACTCGGCCACCGAGGGTGGCAACGGCGAGCTCGGCTTCTACATCGTCTCGGACGGCTCGCCCCAGGCCTGGCGCGTGCGCATCCGGCCGCCCTGCTTCGCCAACTACACCGCCTTCCCGCAGCTCATCAACGGCAGCCTCGTCGCAGACGTCGCCGCCATCCTGGGCAGCGTCAACATCATCGCCGGGGAGCTCGACCGCTGATGTCTGCGTTCCTGCACCACACCAACCTGCCCCCAGGGCACGGCGAGCTGAGCTGGACCGAGGCGGAGACCGCCGAGATCGCAGCCATCGTCGCCCAGTACCCGACCGAGCGCTCGGCCATCATGCCGGTGCTCTGGAAGGCCCAGCGCAAGTGGGGCTGGCTGTCCTACGACGTCATGCGCCTGGTGGCCCAGACCCTGCACCTGCCGCCGAGCCACGTGCTCTCGGTCGCCTCCTTCTACACGATGTTCAAGAAGGAGCCGACCGGGAGGTACCTCATCCAGGTCTGCCACACGCTCAGCTGCGAGCTGGCGGGCTCCGAGCGGGTCGTCGAGCGGATCAAGTCCAAGCTGGGCATCGCCGAGGGCGAGACCACCCCCGACGGCAAGTTCTCCCTGATGCGCGTCGAGTGTCTGGCCAGCTGCGGCTCGGGCCCGATGTGCCAGATCAACGATCACTTCTACGAGCTGCTCACCGACGAGCGGGTCGACGCCATGCTGGCCGACCTCGCGGGCGACGGTGAGCCCAGGCTCCAGCCGGAGGCGGAACGGTGGACGTACCCCGCATCCTGACCGCGAACTGGGACCACCCCACGTCCCACACCCTGGCGACCTACCGGGAGCGCGGGGGGTACACGGCGCTCGCCAAGGCGCTGAAGATGACCCCGGCCGAGGTCACCCAGTGCGTGCTCGACAGCGGCCTGCGCGGCCGCGGCGGCGCCGGCTTCCCGACCGGCCGGAAGTGGACCTTCGTGCCGCCCGCCGAGAAGCGCGGCGGCAAGCCGGTCTACCTGATCTGCAACGCCGACGAGAGTGAGCCCGGCACCTTCAAGGACCGGTTCTGCATGTGGGAGGACCCCCACATGATGCTCGAGGGCATGCTGATCTGCTGCTACGCGATCGGCTCGAGTGCGGGCTACGCCTACCTGCGCGGCGAGTTCAAGTACGTCATCGACCGGCTGGACCAGGCCATCGAAGAGGCCCGGGCCGCGGGCCTGATCGGCCAGGACATCCTGGGCAGCCACCTGGGCGCCGGCGCCTACATCTGCGGCGAGGAGACCGGCCTCATCAGCTCCATCGAGGGCGAGCGGGGCCAGCCCAAGCTCAAGCCGCCGTTCCCGGCGGTCGAGGGCGCCTGGGGCTGCCCGACCATCGTGAACAACGTCGAGACCCTGGCGGCGGTCCCCTGGATCATCACCAACGGTGCTGCGGCCTACCGGGCCATCGGGACCGAGAAGTCCGCGGGCACCAAGCTCATCTCGGCGTCGGGCCACATCAACAAGCCCGGTGTCTACGAGATCCCCCTCGGCATCACGATGACCAGCTTCATCGAGGACTACTGCGGGGGCGTCAAGGGTGGAAGGTCCATCAAGGCCGTCATCCCAGGCGGCTCCTCGGTCCCCGTCATGACCGCCGACGAGGTGTCCCGGGCGACCATGGACTACGAGTCCATCAACGAGGTCGCCGGCTCCTACATGGGCTCCGGCGGCTTCATGCTGATGGACGAGGGCACGGACATGGTCCGGGCGCTCACCAACCTGCTCAGGTTCTACGCCCACGAGTCCTGCGGCCAGTGCACACCGTGTCGCGAGGGCACCGGCTGGATGTACCAGATCCTGAAGCGCGTCGACGCCGGCACCGCCAGCGAGTCCGACCTCGACACGCTGCTGGACCTCGCCGACAACATCCACTCCAAGACCATCTGCTTCTTCGGCGCCAGCGCCGCGATGCCGGTCCAGAGCTTCCTCGCCAAGTTCGGCGACGAGTTCAAGGCCAAGGTCCACGCCCTCCGGGCCCCGGGAGCCGCGAAGTAAATGCCTCTCGTCAAGATCAACGGCATCGAGGTGGACGTCCCCGAAGGGACGAACATGGTCGAGGCTGCCCGGATGGTGGGGGAGGAGATCCCCCACTACTGCTACCACCCGCACCTGAGCATCGCGGGCAACTGCCGCATGTGCACGGTGGACGTAGAGGCTGGCGGCCGCGGCCCGGACATCGCCTGCAACATGGTGGCTCGCGACGGTCTGGCGATTCGGACGGACACCGAGAACGTCCGGAGCATCCGCGCCCACGTGATGGAGTTCCTGCTCAAGAACCACCCCCTGGACTGTCCGATCTGCGACCAGTCCGGCGAGTGCCGGCTGCAGGACTACTACATGGACCACGGCGACCACGACAGTCGCCTGGCCGACCCCAAGCACAAGAAGGCCAAGCGGGTCGACATCGGCGACAAGATCCTGCTCGACGCCGAGCGCTGCGTCGCGTGTACCCGGTGCGTGCGCTTCGGCGACGAGGTCACCGGCACCGGCGAGCTGCGGCTCTTCCAGCGCACCGATGCCACCGAGATCGGCATCTTCCCCGGCGAGCGCCTGAGCCACGACTACCAGGGCAACCTGGCGGACATCTGCCCCGTCGGCGCCCTGACCAACAAGGACTTCCGCTTCACCAAGCGGGTCTGGTACCTGCGCGAGACCGACAGCATCTGCTCCGGGTGCGCCACCGGCTGCAACACCCGGGTCTGCCACCAGCAGGGCGAGGTCCACCGGCTGCTCCCCCGCCGCAACGACCACGTCAACGACAGCTGGATGTGCGACGCCGGCCGCGACACCGCCAAGCAGCTCGAGCCCCCCCACCGGGTGCTCATGCCGGTGGTCGAGGGCAAGGTCGCCGACTGGGACGTGGCGGCGGCCGCGGCGATCCGGGAGCTCAGCGACGGCAAGATCGGCGTGGTCTTCGGTGCCCAGGGCACCAACGAAGCCAACTACGCCCTGCTGGCCCTGGCGCGGAAGCACCTGGGCGAGGCCCGCTTCTTCCTGGTCGAGGGCAACGACCCGGGCGCCTTTGCCGGCTCCGACCGCTTCCTCATCGACGAGGACAAGAACCCCAACCGCCGGGGTGCCATGCTCATCGGCGAGCTCTCGGGCAAGCTCGAGGGCGGCGCCGCGCTCAAGGCCGCCCTGGCCGACGGCTCGGTGACCAGCCTCCTCGTCCTCCAGGACGACGTGCTCGGCCGGCTCGGCGTCGACGCACCGGAGGGCCTGGTCGTGCTGGCCACCCGGCGGAACGCCACCACCAAGGCCGCCCATGTGCTGCTGCCGGTCTGCGCTCACACCGAGACCGACGGCTCCTGGATCAACCGTCGCTCCCGGGTCCAGCGCTTCCGCGAGGCCGTCTGGGTCCGCGGCGAGGGCCGCTCCGGCTGGTCCGCGGTCGATGCGCTGGCCGTCGCGGCCGGTGAGTCGGTGGTGGCGAGCAGCGGCGACACGGTCTTCGCCATGCTCGCCGGCGAGGTCGCGGACCTGGCGGGCATGACCTGGAAGAGCCTCGGAAGCGAGGGCCAGCCCCTGTTGGCCCCGGCTCCGCCTCCCGAGCCCACCCCGGAGCCGGCCGCGCCGGCGCCCGCCAAGTAGGGGAGGCGTCATGTTTCTCCTGGCCCTCGGCGCCTTCCTGACCCACCCGCTCACGCTGGTGGTGATCAAGGCCCTCATCGTGGTGGGCGTCATCCTGCAGATCTCGCCGCTGCTGCTCTGGCTGGAGCGCAAGGGCAGCGCCTACATGCAGGACCGCAACGGTCCGAACCGCGCCGACATCTTCGGCATCCGGGCGGCGGGTCTCGTCCACGCCATGGTCGACGTCGTCAAGCTGCTGACCAAGGAAGACGTGATCCCCGAGCACGTCTACAAGCCCTTCTGGATGGCCGCACCCATCATCGCGGTGACCATCGCCTTCTCCACGATGATCGTCGTGCCCTGGGGCGACACCTTCCGGGTGTCGACCGAGCTGGCGGTCCCCCTGCAGGGCGCACAGATCAACGGTGGGGTGCTGTTCATCCTCGCCCTGACCAGCCTGGGCGTGTACGGCGTGATGCTCGCGGGCTGGGCCAGCAACAACAAGTACAGCCTGCTCGGCGGCCTGCGCAGCTCCGCCCAGATGGTCAGCTACGAGCTGGCGATGGGCCTGAGCCTGGTGGTGATGCTGCTGTGGTTCGGCACCCTGGACCTCGGCGAGATGGCCCGCATGCAGGCGGGCAGTGTCTTCAACTGGGGGGTCTTTCAGGGCTTCGGCATCGCGGCGGTGGCGTTCATCGTGTTCTTCATCGCGATCTTCGCCGAGACCAACCGCATGCCCTTCGATCTGCCCGAGGCCGAGGCCGAGCTCGTGGCCGGGTACCACACCGAGTACTCCAGCCTCCGGTTCGTGAGCTTCTACGTGGCCGAGTTCGGCAACATGATCACCGCCTCGGCGGTCATCGCGACGGTCTTCTTCGGCGGGTACAACTTCCCCTTCCTCCCGACGGACTGGTTCCGGGGGAACCTGGGACTGGTCCTGCTCCTCGTCGGGGGCGGTGGCGCTGTGGTCTTCGGCATCGCCAGCCAGATCGCTTGGAACCGCCGCAACGGCCGCTTCTACCAGGCGCTCGAGCAGGGTGATCCCCGGCTGCGGGAGCCCAAGTTCTGGCGGGCTGTCTGGATCCTGCTCGCGCTGGCGCACGTGGGCCTGGCAGGCCTCGGCGGCGCAGTCGTCGTGGGCGCCATCGCGCTGCCCGCCCTGGTGGTGGAGCTGCTGGTGGCCGTCATCGGCCTCAACGTCCTGGTCGGCAAGATCATGATCGGCTGCTGGATCATGGTCTGGGTCCGCTGGACCGTGCCGCGCTTCCGCTACGACCAGCTGATGGACATCGGCTGGAAGGTCCTGCTCCCGGTCTCCATGGTGCTCGTGTTCGCCATGGGCCTGGTCCGGGTCATCGCCCACTCCTTCCTCGCCTAGAGAGACCGATGTCGACGACGCCTGCCCCTCGCAAGCTGAAGAAGAGCGGATCGGCCTTCTACCTGAAGGAGATCCTCCAGGGCATGAAGATCACCATCTCGCACCTGGTGAAGAACATCCGCGCCCCCGAGGGCCTGCCGACCTACGAGTACCCCGAGGTCCGCCAGCCCATCGCCGACCGCTACCGCGGCGCCCACCGGCTCACGACCCGCCCCGACGGCAAGGTCAAGTGCGTGGCCTGCATGTGCTGCCCCACGGCCTGTCCGGCGAACTGCATCACCATCGTCGCTGCCGAGGACCCCAGCGACCCGATCGAGAAGGTCCCCGTGCGCTTCGAGATCGACATGCTGCGCTGCATCTATTGCGGCTTCTGTGTCGAGGCGTGCCCCAAGGACGCCATCCGGATGGACACCCGGATCTACGAGATCAACGCCTACACCCGCCAGGACATGATCCACACCAAGGACTACATGCGGGACCTGATGGACGGCGAGAAGCCCGACGCCGAGGCCTGGTACCGGGAGCACCCGGACCACGCGCCGCCGGGGTTCCGGTTGGACATCGAGCGGGTGGCGCCGCGGGGGGGGTGATCGAGAGGCGGCGCGTTGCGCTCGCGCAACCCTGGCGTTGCGCGTTGC
>CAYFPX010000169.1:0-18794 GCA_964344945.1 uncultured Enterobacterales bacterium | reverse complement strand
GGCGCACCGGCGCCTACCGGGACAGGACTTCCACCTGCTGGTTGAACACAGCCTGCCGCCGCCAACGCCCCAAAGGGCAGGAGGAGTTGGAGGTCGGCGTCAGGACGCACCATGGCCCCCAGCCTACTTGCCCAGACAGAACCTGCGGAACAGCTCGTCCAGCACGGCCTCTCGAGAGTCCCGGCCGTCCAGGGCGTCGAGCCGGGCGAGGCCTTCGTGCAGGGCCTCCGCGGCGACCGCGACGCCAGCGTGGTCCGCCAGCGCCACCAGCGCCTCGTCCACCGACCGCGCCACCGCGAGCAGCAGGTCCCGCTGGCGGGCCGAGGCGATGACCACCGCGGCCTCGCCGGGCACCTCGCCGACCAGGGCGTCGCGGATGGCCGAGGCGAGGGCGTCGAGGCCTGCTCCGGTGGACGCCGTCGTGGCCAGCGCACCCCGGGGCACCGAGGCCCGGTCGGCGTGGTTCCAGACCACCAGCCGGGGCCGGGCCGCGGTCCGGGCGAGCACGGCCTCGGCGCTCTCCGGTCCGTGGGCCGGCACCACCACCACCACCAGGTCGGCGTCGGCGGTGAGCGAGCGCCCCAGGGCGATGCCGTCGGCCTCGAGACCCAGGGCCTCCCGCTCCCCGGCGGTGTCCAGCAGGGTCACGGCGACACCGCCCAGGTCCACCCGCCGCTCCAGCACGTCCCGGGTGGTGCCCGGCACGTCGCTCACCAGGGCGCGGACCGAGCCGCCCAGGGCGTTGAAGAGCGAGGACTTGCCGGCGTTCACCGGGCCCACCAGCGCGACCCGGGCGCCGTCGACCCAGGCCCGACCGGCGCCGAAGGTCGCCGCGGCCTCCCTCGCCCTTGCGGCGTGCGCCCGAAGGGTCGCCACGAAGGTGGCCTCGTCGACCAGGGCCAGGTCGTCGTCGGGGTAGTCGAGCCAGGCCTCGAGCTCTGCGATGCCAGCGGTCAGGCCCGCGCGCAGGTCCTCGACCAGCTCCGCCACCGCCCCGTCCAGCCCCGCCCGGGCCACCTGGAGGCCCCGGGCGCTGGTGGCCTCGATGCTCTGCAGCACCGCCTCGGCCCGGGTGGCGTCGAGCCGGCCGTGCAGCAGCGCCCGCTTCGTGAACTCCCCGGGCTCCGCGACCCGGGCCCCGGCGGCCACCGCGGCCTGGATCAGCCGCTCGACGATCAGCGGGTTGCCGTGGCAGCTGAGCTCGGCCGCCGCCTCGCCGGTGTAGGACGCCCCAGCCTCGAAGAGCGTCAGCAGGCCCTCGTCGAAGACCTCCTCGCCGTCGAAGAAGCGCGCGAGCCGCGCCCGACGCGCCGGAGGCCACCCCCCGCGAGGCCGCACGAAGCCCGCCAGCACCTCCCGGACCCCGGGACCGCTCAGGCGCACGACCGCCAGCGCCGACCGGCCCCAGCCGGTCGCGCAGGCGACGATGGTGTCCATGTCTGCAGCCGCGAGGAGCTACTCCTCGCCGCCCTCGCTCGAGACGCTGGAGACGGAGCTGACGCTGTCGTCGTCGCCGCCCTCCTTGAAGATCTCGATCTGCTTGTGGCTGCCGTCGCCAAGGGACCGCGAGCCGACGCCGTCCATGTCGGCGATGGCCATGTGCACGACCCGACGGTCGTAGGAGTTCAGCTCCTTGCGCACGACCTCGGCCTCGCCGGTCTTGCGGACCCGCTTGGCGATGTTGCGGGCCATCTTGCCCAGCCGAGCGGCGTTGGCCTCGTCGCGGTCACCGCCGCGGTCGCGGTCGCGGTCGCGGTCGCGGCCACGGCCCCGATCGCGGTCCCGACCCCGGCCCCGCCGGTCGTCGCGGTCGCCCCGGCCGCGGCGCTCGCCGCGGTCGTCGTCGTCGCGACGGGGGCGGTTGTCGGCCACGTCGAGCTGGAAGGTCTTGTCCGGGTAGTCCGCGCCCACGCTCTGCTCGAGCAGGTGGCGGATGGCCTGGAGCGTCACGCCCCGGCGGCCCACGAAGTGCGGGGTGCGGTCCTTGAGGTTGACCTTGAGCACGATCACGCCGCCGTCGCGCATCTCGGCGCCCACGGTGCCCTCGAAGCCCATGCGCTCGACCAGGCCGGTCAGCCAGGTCTCGGCGTCGCTGGCGGCCTCGACCTCTTCGGCGTCGCGGACCCAGGCGATGATCTTCACGGTGTCGCGGGGCTGGGAACCACCGCCCTGGTTCTTGAACCAGGCCTTGTCGATGGTGAACTGGACCGCGGCGGGGGTGACCCCCAGCTCGCCAGCGGCGGAGGTGACGGCGGCCCGGATGTGGGCGCCTTCGGCGTTGACGGTGGAGACGCCTTCGGGAATGGAACGGATCATCTTCTTCTTGGCTCCGGTGTGCCGCTATGCGTTGGACGCGGCGGGGGCGGCGGGTGGTGGGACCATCGGGTAGGCCTTGTTCACCAGCCACATCTGCAGGATCGACAGGATCGTGTTGACGAGGATGTAGAGCGCCAGTCCCGACGGGAAGGCGTACATGATGAAGACGAAGATCAGCGGCATCATCCGCATGATCTTCTGCTGGGTCGGATCCATGTTGGGGGACATCGGCGTCAGGCGCTGTTGCGCGATCATCAGCACACCCACCAGAGTGGGCAGGACCCCCCAGGGATCCGGAGAGGACAGGTCCCTCAGGTAGAGGAATTCAGCGTGGTAGACGTCGACGCTGAAGAGCAGGACCGAGTAGAGCGCGAACCAGACGGGCATCTGGATGACCATCGGGATGCAGCCGCCGAGGGGGTTCACACCCTCCTCCTGGAAGAGCTTCATCTGCTCCTGGCCCTGGCGCTGCGGATCGTCCGGGAACTTCTCCTTCATCGCCTGGATCTTGGGCTGCAGGGCCTGCATCTTGCGGCCCGAGGCGAAGCTCTTCTGGGTCAGGGGCCAGAAGGCGACCTTGACCGACAGGGTCAGCAGGATGATCGCCGCGCCCCAGTTGCCCACCAGGCCGTGGAAGCCCTGGAGGATCCACAGCAGGATGCGGCTGAAGAAGCCGAAGATGCCGAAGTCCACCGCGGCGGGCAGGTCCACGTGGTGCTCGGCGAGCACGTCGAGCTCCTTGGCGCCGATGAACAGCTCCAGGGAGAGCTGCTCGGACTGTCCCGGCATCAGGTTGGCCTGGCGCACCAGGAAGGCGCCGTGGCGGCCGTCGAAGGTCTCGGCGAACTCGCCCGCGCCCCAGGCGCTGTCGGCGGGGATGGCGGCGGCGATGAAGTAGCGGTCGGCGATGCCGAACCAGCCCACCGGGCCCTCGAGCACCTCGGTGTCCTCGAGATCCTCGAGGGTCTCCAGGTCGGTGTCGGCGGAGATCACAGGCCGCGCCACGTTGGAGTAGCGGTTCGCTTCGCCGGAGAAGGCGTCGACCGTGCCGACCCACAGCGGGCCCTTCCACGGGGTGCCACCCCGGTGGGTCCAGGTGACGTCGACCTGGAGCAGGTTGGGGTCGTCGGTGGCCTCGAAGGTGCGCCGCACCTCGATGCCGTCGGCGTCGGTGTGGGTCGCGGTGGTGCTGGACCCGCCCTGGACGCTGTGTCGACCGACCACGAAGTTCTCGCCGGCGCCGCCGGTCAGCACCACGCCCTCGGCGCTGATCAAGCGCTCGGGACCGGGCTCGATGCCCCAGGGCAGCCAGTCGCCTTCGGCGCTGCCGGTCACCTTGCCGAGCAGCCGGTTCCAGATGGCCTGGATCTCGTAGGGGGAGCGGTGGCCCTGGATGACCACGTCGCTCAGGCCGCCGCCCTCGCTGGTCAGGGTGGTGCTCAGGCCGTCGGTGGCGAAGGCCAGGGTGCGCTCGGGCAGGTCAGCGGCGGTGACCACGGGGATCGGCGACGCCGCAGGGGTCTGCACCCCTTCGGCCGGCTCCGTCCCGGTCACCTCGGCCGACGCCGCGGCCACGGCGGCGTCCACCACGGGCGGCGCCGGAGGCGGCAGGAAGAATGCGGTCCAGATCCAGTAGACGGCGATCGACAGGAAGACCGCCAGCATCAGCCTCTGTTCGGCTTCCGGGTCCTTCTTGAGGCTCACTCGGACGCTCCGAGCCGGGGCACCGGGTCGAGGCCGCCGGGGTGGAAGGGGTGGCACTTGCAGAGCCGGACAGCGCCGAGCCAGGTGCCGCGCAGGGCGCCGTGGGTCTCGATGGCCTCGAGGGCATAGGCCGAGCAGGTGGGGTAGAAGCGACACGATGCCGGCAGGGCCGGCGAGAGGAACCGCTTGTAGAAGCGGATGAAGGCGGTCAGGAAGGTCTTCACCGGGCGCGCTCGCTGAGCTGGGCGAAGACGGAACACACCTGGGCGGTGATCGCCTCCTGTCCAGCGCCCTGGGCCCGGGGGTTGGCGATGAACACCACGTCCCAGCACCCCGCGACCTCGGCGCGGTGGAGCCGGATGCCCTCACGGAGCCAGCGCTTGACCCGGTTGCGGATCACAGCGTTTCCCACCTTGCGGCTGACGGTGATGCCGAAGCGAGAGATCCCCGTCCTGCCCGGCAGGAAGAGGATCAGGAGGTGCGGAGTGCGGAGGCGACGCCCACGACCCTGGACCCTCCGGTAGTCCCGCGTCCGCAGCAGGCGGACCGACTTGGGGAAGGTCTGGGGTGGTGCGTCCCTAGAGCTTGCGCTCACTCGGCACGGACACGACCAGGCGCTTGCGGCCCTTGGCGCGACGACGGGCGAGGGTCTTGCGGCCACCGGGGGTGGCCATGCGGGCGCGGAAGCCGTGGCAGCGCTTCCGCTTGATCTTCGAGGGCTGGTAGGTGCGCTTCATCTGGAGCTGTCCTGGGCGTGCGGCTCTCGGGAGCCGGGGGCCGGCGCGCGGGCCGGGAAAAACGGCCTGCGATCTATTCGACGGGCCACCCAGGGGCAAGCCGGGCGGCCGTCTTGCCTGCCCAGGCCCCCGTTGATACCGTCACAGGGTCCGGTCCCGGCACACCGGCACATCTCCTGGCCAGCGCTCACCGAGCCCGCGGTCTCCAGGTCCCGAGGCGGATCCTGGGCGGGTCGGGTGGCGTGCGTCGCGGGCGATGCAGCGTCCGCGCCGGGGCCTGTGGAGATCCGATGACCGAGATCTGGGACCAGGTCCAGAACCGCCTCGAAGCCCGCCTGGGGTCCCAGGCCCACGACATCTGGATCCGGCCCATCCGCCTGGTGGGCCTCGAGGACCGGGTCGCCCGCCTCGAGGTGCCCAACCGCTACTACAGCGACTGGATCCGGGACAACTACGAGAGCGACCTGCTCGAGGAGCTGTCCACCGCCACCGGACAGGAGCTCACCCTGGAGTTCCACTTCCAGGCCCCAGAGCCCGTGGCCGAGGAGCAGACCGGCGCGGCCGTGCTGGCCGAGGTCGCTGCCAGCAGCCTGCCCCGGCTGATGCCCGACAAGACCTTCGACAGCTTCGTCGTGGGCTCCTGCAACAAGTTCGCCCACGCGGCGAGCCTCGCCGTCGCCGACTTCCCGGGCACCCACTACAACCCGCTCTTCGTCTACGGCGACACCGGGCTGGGCAAGACCCACCTGCTGCACTCGGTGGGCAACGCCATCCGCAAGGCCAACCCCGCGGCCCGGGTCGTCTACACGACCACCGAGGTCTTCGTGAACCAGCTCATCAACGCGCTGCGGTTCAAGAAGATGGAGGAGTTCCGCAACACCTACCGCCAGACCGTCGACTGCCTGCTCATCGACGACATCCAGTTCCTGAGCGGCAAGGACCGGTCCCAGGAGGAGTTCTTCCACACCTTCCAGGCGCTGCAGGGCTCCGGCCGGCAGATCATCATCACCGCCGATGTCCTGCCCAAGGAGATCGACAAGCTCGAGCCCCGCCTGCGCAGCCGCTTCGAAGGCGGCCTGCTGGCCGACATCCAGCCGCCGGACCTGGAGACCATGGTCGCCATCCTGCGCAAGAAGGCCGACGAGCTCCACATCGCCCTGCCCGACGACGTCAGCCTCTGGATCGCCGGTCGGGTGCGCTGCAACATCCGCGAGGCCGAAGGGGCGCTCAAGCGGCTCGGGGCCCTGTCCTCCTTCTTCTCGACCGACCTGGACATCGAGTTCTGCAAGGAGCACCTGGCCCAGCTCTACCCGGAGCGCACGATGGCCCCGACCCCGGAGCGGGTCATGGAGGTCGTCGCCCGCTTCTTCAACATCCGGGTCACGGACCTCAAGGGCCGCCGCAAGGTCAAGGGCATCGCCCGGCCCCGCCAGATCGCCATGCACCTGACCCGCACCCACACCGAGCTGTCCTTCCCGGACATCGGCCGGGCCTTCGGAGGCCGGGACCACTCGACGGTCCAGTACGCCTGCAAGAAGGTGAAGGCCGACCTGAAGAAGGACGCTGATCTGCGCGAAGTCATGCGCAACCTCGAGAGCTCCCTGGGGGTCTGAGCATGCCCTCCACGAGCCCTGGATCCAGTGGACAGGTCTGTGATCAGCCCTGTGATCGCGAGGGGATCAACCCTGTGATCAACCCTGTGACCCGCTGGGGACCGAATTGTGGAGCAATTCCGGCCTCCCGAGTCATCCCCTGTTCCTCCACAGGTCCAACCCCCAGTTCATCCCCAGGATCTCACCGATCCAAGTTCTTGGAATGACTCGGTTGTTGCCGGTTGTCCCCACACTCGGCAGGACTGATCGATCCACAACGAAATACACACACAGTCCTCTTCTTTAATCGTCCTGAGGAGCCCTCCATGGACCTCTACATCGACCGCGATGCCTTCTCCCACGGCCTGACCCGGGTGCAGGGCATCGTGGAGCGGCGCAGCACGAACCGCATCCTCTCCAGCGTTCTGTTGGAGGCCGAGGGCGACCGGCTGCGCATGACCGCCACCGACACCGAGGTCGCCTTCACCGGCGACCTGGGCGCCAACGTGACCTCCCCCGGTGCCATCGCCGTCGACGCGGCCCACCTCTTCCAGATCACCAAGGCCCTGCCGGACAACACCGTGCACCTGGTGCTCGGCCAGAACAACCGCCTCGAGGTCAGCTCCGGCTCCGCCTGGTTCAAGATGGTCGGGAGTCCCGCCGAGGAGTACCCGCCCCTGCCCGAGTTCACGGGCAACGCGACCCTCACCATCCGGGCCAGCGGGCTGAAGTGGCTCATCGAGCGCACCCACTTCTGCGTGTGCACCGACGACAACCGCTACGGCATCAACGGCGCCCACCTGGAGCTGTCGACGGCCGAGGACGGCCAGCGCCTGCGCATGGTCGGCACCGACGGCCACCGCCTGGGCTTCGCCGAGGCCGGCTTCGCCGGGGACTTCGGCATGCCGGCCGCCCGGCTGCTGCCCCGCAAGGCCCTGGGCGAGATGCGCAAGCTCTCGGAGCGCGGCGACGAGGAGGTCTCCCTGTCCTTCTCGGACAACGGCGCCCTGCTGCAGACCGGCGAGGGCCGGTTCTTCTTCCGGCTCATCGACGGCGAATTCCCCGGCTACCGCGAGGTGATCCCCTCGGCGAGCCAGCGCCGGGTGATGATCGACCGGGGGTATCTGCTCGCGGCGGTCAAGCGCGTGGGCCTGCTCGCCAGCGACCAGACCCGCCCGGTGCGCTTCGCCTTCGAGGGCGATCACGTGACCCTGTCCACCCAGAACCTCGACATCGGCGAGGCCCGGGAGGAGGTCCCCTGCGAGCTCGACGGCGAGGCCATCACCGTGGGCTTCAACGGCCGCTACTTCAGCGAAGCCCTGGCGGCGACCAGCGGCGAGCGCGTGCTGATCGAGCTCACCGACCCGCTGATGCCGGCGCTGCTGCGCGAGCAGGACCAGGACGAAGGCCTGTTCGTGATCATGCCCATGCGCCTGGACTGAGCGCCCGGGCTCCTCCCCCTTGGCCGAGACCACCCGCCTGGTCCGGGTCTCGGCCCGGGGCTTCCGCAACCTCGCAGACGCCGAGCTCGCCGTCGACGCGCCCTTCGTGGTGTTCTACGGCGACAACGCCCAGGGCAAGACCAACCTCCTCGAGGCGGTCTACAACCTGGCGACCCTGAAGAGCTTCCGCACCCGCTCGGTCCGGGAGCAGATCCGCTGGGGCAGCGACGCCGCCGTGCTCCAGGCCACCCTGCGCCGGGGCGAGGTCCTGCGGCACTACCGGGTGGCCCTGACCGCCGAAGGCCGCAAGGGCACCGTCGATGGCAGCGCCCCCAACAGCCTCGTGGACTACTTCCGGGACATCCGGGCCCTGGTGTTCGCCCCCGAGAGCCTGGAGACCGTGAAGGGCGGTCCCGAAGCCCGCCGGCGCTTCCTGGACCGGGCCGCGTTCACCCTGAAGCCCAGCTTCCTGGAGCTCGCCCGGGGGCACCGGAAGCTGCTGGAGCAGAAGGCCCGGTTGCTCAAGGACCCCCTCCCGGACCCGGTCTGGCTGGACACCCTCGACCAGCAGCTCGTGGTCGCTGGGGCGAAGCTCGTGCGGCGGCGACGGGAGGTGCTCGAGGCGCTGCAGGCCCCATTCGGCGTGCACCACGAGGCGATCGCTGGGGGCGGCGAGGCGCTGCTGGAGTACCGCTCGGCCCTGACCGGCGACGACGAAGCGGCCCTGGCGGCGAGCTACGCGGCCCTGCTGGCGGAGAGGCGTTCCGACGAGCTCCGGCGAGGCATGAACCTGGTAGGCCCTCAGCGCGACGAGATGACCGTGCGCATCGACGGCCGGCCGGCGCGCACCTTCGGCTCCCAGGGCCAGGTGCGCTCGGTGGTGCTGGCCCTGACCCTGGCGGTGCTGGACCTGCCCAGCCCGGTGCGGCCGCTGCTGCTGCTCGACGACCTCAGCAGCGAGCTGGACAGGCTGCGGACCGGGCGGCTGGTGGAGCGGCTGCGGGCGTGCGGGGTCCAGGTCTTCGTGTCCACGACGGACCCGTCGCTGGTGGACGCGCTGCCGGTGGAGGACGTGCTGCGGCTGCGGGTCGAGGGCGGCTCGGTCAGTCCTTCGGACTGAGGGTTGCCAGGGCGGCGGCGAGCTGGACGTCGTCGTCGTCGCCGTCCCGGGCGGAGGCCAGAGCTGCCGCCAGTGCGACGCCGATCGCGGGGCCCTCCGGGACACCGGCGGTGAGCAGGCGCGAGCCGTCGACGGCGCTCCGGACGTGGCGGCCGGTCCGGACCCAGGTCTCCACGACCTCCTGGGTGCCCTCGGGCCCGATCGCGACGAGCAGCGCGAGCTCGTCGAGGGTCAGGGGCGCCAGGACCTGGCCCCGCTCGCTCGCCCGGCCGGTCCTGCGCAGGGCCTTGCGGGCGTCCTTCACGTGGGCGGGACCGGCGACGAAGGCCGGGGACCCGCCCGGGCTCGAGCGGCGCAGCGGCGCCAGGGGGCGGCGGTCCGGGCGCGGCACGCCCCAGGACAGGGCCAGCCAGAGGGGCCCCTCGTCGGGGCCCTCCAGGTCCGGGGCCAGGGCGGTCAGGCGGGCCCAGGCCTCCCGGGTGGCGGCGAGGCGCTCCAGCAGGTCCCGGTCGCCGGCCAGGCTCTTGTGGAGCCGGGCGACCACGCCCCAGTCCCGGGCCAGGGCCACCGCTCGCACGGCCTCGCGCTCCCGCAGGAGCTTGGACCAGGCGTCGCCGGTGCGCTCGGGCCCCAGGGTGTCCAGGACCCCGGCCGCCAGGGCCCGCTGGAGCAGGGCGTGGGTGCCCGGGGCCAGGTGCAGGTCGAAGCGGGCGGCGAAGCGGGCGGCGCGGATCGCCCGGGTCGGGTCGTCGTGGAAGCTCAGGCCGTGCAAGACCCGCAGGATCCCGTGGGACAGGTCGCTCCGACCGCCGAAGGGGTCGGACAGCTTGCCGAGCTCGCCGGGGGCCAGGGCCATCGCCATGGCGTTGAGGGTGAAGTCCCGGCGGTGCAGGTCCTGGCGCAGGGAGCCGGGCACCACCCGGGGCAGGGCGGCGACCTCGGGGTAGGACTCGGCGCGGCAGCGGGCGAGGTCCAGGGGTGCGCCGTCGGACGGGGTCCAGGTGGCGGTGCCGAAGGCCGGGTGGCTGCGCACCGTGCCGCCCCAGCGCTCGGCGGCGGCGGCGGCCAGGGCCAGGGCGTCGCCGGCGACCACGACGTCCAGGTCGTCCGGGGTGTGGCCCAGGAGCAGGTCGCGCACGCTGCCGCCCACCAGCCAGGTGCGGGCGTCGTGCTCGGCGGCCAGGGCCCCCAGCCGGGCCAGGCGGTCGGCGTCGGGGCCCAGGGCCTCGGTGGTCCGGCGCCACAGGGACTTCGGCTTCGGCGGGCGTCCGCCGGCGCCCAGGGGCGGGTCTGCGCTGGCCACCCGGAAGACCGTGGTGCGGGTGATCACGCCGGTGGCGTCGGGGTCCTCGCCGACCAGGACCAGGCGCCCCTGGCCGCCGAGCAGGGCCTGGCGGACCTGGGCGATCGAAGCGTCGGGCGCCACCCAGCCGGGGGGTCCGGTGCTGATGCTGCCCACCGCGGCGTCGGCCAGGCCCTTGCGCAGGGCGTCGTCGACCTCTCGCCGGGTGACCAGGCCCACCCACGCGCCGTCTTCGTGCAGGGGCAGGGCGTTGATGCGGCGGTCGTGCAGGCTGTCGGCGGCCTGCTGGACGGTCGCGTCGGCCGGCAGGCCGTGGATGGACGTCGTCGCCAGGTCCGAAGCGGTGCGCACGCCGGCCGCCAGGGCGGCCACCAGGCGCTCTTCGACGTCGGAGAGGGTCCAGCCCCGGAGGCTCGCGCTGGCGGCGCCAGCGTGGCCGCCACCGCCGAAGACGCGCAGAGCCGGACGCAGGTCGAACCCGGGGCCCGCCCGGCCGATCACGCTCACCCGCTCCGGGTCCGCCGCCAGCAGGAAGGCCGCGGGCCAGCCCTCGGCGCTGCGCAGCTCGTCCAGGAGGTTGGAGAGGTCCGGCTCCGGGCGGTCCAGCTCCAGGCGGGTCAGGGTCACCGCGGGGCCCGGCAGGGTCAGGGTCTCCGCACTCTCGGCCATCTGGCTGACCAGGCGCAGCCTGCGGCGGTCCAGGCCCCGGGGCAGGAAGGTGCGCACCCAGGTCGCCGGGGCGCCCCAGGCGTGGCACTGCGCGGCGGCCCGGAGGTCCACGGCGGTGGTGGTCTCGAAGGTGAAGTGGCCGGTGTCCGCGTGGACGCCGAGCAGGAAGAGCCCGGCCTCGGCGGTGGAGGGCACGATGCCGCGCTGGACCAGGAGCAGGACCAGGGGCGCGATGCTCGAGCCGGCGGCGGGCAGGACCTCCCGACCCAGGTCCTCGGCGGTCACCGGGTGGGTGTCCCAGGCCCGGACCGAGGCGAAGCGGTCGACGTGCTCGCCGAGCCAGCCCAGGCGATCCCGGCGGGAGGTGTCGACCACGTGCAGGGCGCCGAGGGGGCGCTCGCCGAGCATCCGGGTGAGGGCGGGCCGGGAGAGCAGCGGGGGCAGGTCGTCGCCGTGGGCGGCGTGGAACCGCGCGGTGGCCGTGTCCATGCCCCCCGGCAGGGCGAGCGCGAGGTCCGGCTCCAGGTGCCGCAGGGCGACCATCGCAGCGAGGCCGTCGAGGTCCGCGCCGAGGTGGGTCGTGACCAGGTTCAGGGGCGTCACGACGGGAGTGTGGCAGACCCCCTCCCGGGGCCCGGTCGCGACGGCCGGATTTCCTTGTGATCCCAAGGATCCACGGGCGTCTGACGGGGGGTGCTCGGCGGCCCCGGACGGGTTACGTCCGAGGGGTTGCGGGGCCCGTTCTCGCGATGAAGTCGCGAGACGGGCGGCCCCTGCCAAGGCCCGTCCTCAGGAGGCGCACACCCCCATGTCCGAGATGGCCGACACCGGCGAGCAGACCCAGTACGACGCCGGATCGATCCAGGTCCTCGAAGGACTCGAGGCCGTGCGCAAGCGCCCGGCGATGTACATCGGCGACACCGGCGAGCGCGGCCTGCACCACCTCGTCTACGAGGTCGTGGACAACAGCATCGACGAAGCCCTCGCCGGCTACTGCTCGGAGATCCTGGTCACCCTCCACACCGACGGCAGCTGCTCGGTCCTGGACAACGGCCGCGGCATCCCGGTGGCCATGCACCCCACCGAGGGCCGCCCGGCGGCCGAGGTGGTGCTCACCGTCCTGCACGCCGGCGGCAAGTTCGACTCTTCCAGCTACAAGGTCTCCGGCGGCCTGCACGGCGTCGGCGTGTCCTGCGTGAACGCGCTGAGCGCCTGGCTCAGGCTCGACGTCTGGCGCGAGGGCACCCACTACACCCAGGACTACGCCGTCGGCGCCCCCCAGGTCGCCCTCGGCCCTGCGGGTCCCACCGAGCAACGGGGCACCCGCATCGCCTTCCTGCCCGACCCGGACATCTTCACCGAGACCGTCGAGCTGAAGTTCGACACGCTCTCCGGGCGGCTCCGGGAGCTCGCCTTCCTGAACCCGGGGGTCCTGATCCGGGTCCTCGACGAGCGCGACGGCCGGTCCCACGACTTCCACTACGAAGGCGGCATACGCTCCTTCGTCGAGCACCTGGCCCAGAACAAGACCCACCTCCACGACCCGCCCGTCTACATGACCGGCGAGCGCGAGGGCATCGAGTGCGAGATCGCCCTGCAGTGGACCTCGGCCTACAACGAGACCCTGTTGTGCTTCGCCAACAACATCAACACCATCGAGGGCGGCACCCACCTCACCGGGCTCCGGGCGGCGCTCACCCGCACCCTGAACGCCCACGCCCAGGCCAACAACCTGCTCAAGGGCGCCAAGGGCACCTCCCTCGGCGGCGACGACGTGCGGGAGGGCCTGGTCGGCGTGCTCTCGGTCAAGATCCCGGACCCCCAGTTCGAGGGCCAGACCAAGACCAAGCTCGGCAACTCCGAGGTCAAGGGCATCGTCGAGGCCATCGTCAACGACGCCCTGGGCGCCTACCTCGAGGAGCACCCCCAGGTCGCCAAGGCCGTGGTCGGCAAGGCGCTCGACGCCGCCCGTGCGCGGGACGCCGCTCGGAAGGCCCGGGAGCTCTCCCGCCGCAAGTCCGCGCTGGACGGCGGCGACCTGCCTGGCAAGCTCGCCGACTGCCAGGAGAAGGACCCGGCCAAGTGCGAGCTCTACCTGGTCGAGGGCGACTCCGCGGGCGGGTCGGCCAAGCAGGGCCGGGACCGCAAGACCCAGGCGATCCTGCCCCTGCGCGGCAAGATCCTGAATGTCGAGAAGGCCCGCTTCGACAAGATGCTCGCCAACAACGAGGTGAAGACCATCATCTCGGCCCTGGGCACCAGCATCGGCCCGGAGTTCGATGTTGAAAAACTCCGGTACCACCGGGTCATCATCATGACCGACGCCGACGTCGACGGCAGCCACATCCGCACCCTGCTCCTGACCTTCTTCTACCGGCAGATGAGCGAGCTCGTGCAGCGCGGGCACCTCTACATCGCCCAGCCGCCGCTGTACAAGGTCAAGCGCGGTCGCAAGGAGCAGTACCTCAAGGACGACCCGGCGCTCGAGGAGTTCCTGCTCCAGCAGGGCACCCGGAACCTCAGCCTGGCGCTGCCGGGCGAGGTGTCCGTCGCCGGCACCGACCTGCTCCAGGCCATCCGCATCGGCTCCAGGTACCAGGCCGGCCTCGACCGCCAGGACCGCTTCTGCGACCCCGCCGTGCTCGACGCCTGGTACCGCATCGACGGTCCCGCCGCCGGTGGCGACCGGGTCGCCCTGGAGGAAGCGGGCAACCGCCTCACGGCGTCCCTGGCCGCCGTGCACCCCGACCTCACCCTGCGCCGGGTCGAGGTGGTCTTCCACGACGACGAGGGCAGCTATGCATTGCAGGTCCAGACCCTGAACCAGGGCCGGGACCGGGTGACCGTGCTCGGCGGCGTGACGGACGCCTCCCCCGAGCGGGCGGCGCTGGGCCGGCTCGCGGCCGAGCTGCGCGGGCGCGTCGCCCTGCCGGCGGCGCTCAACGACAAGCCCCTCGCCAGCTGGCCAGCGGTGGTCGACGCCGTGCTCGCCGCCGCGCGGAAGGGCTACGAGATCCAGCGCTACAAGGGCCTGGGCGAGATGAACCCCGAGCAGCTCTGGGAGACCACCATGGACGCCGACGTGCGCACGCTGCTGCAGGTGCGCATCGACGACACCGTGGAGGCCGACGGCATCTTCACCGTCCTGATGGGCGACAACGTGGAGCCTCGGCGCGACTTCATCGAGCGGAACGCGCTCGACGTGAAGAACCTCGACGTGTGACCCCCGCCTACCTCGCGGCCATCGAGCAGGCCTTCCTGACCGCCTCCGGTCGGGGGCTCATGCTCTCCGCGCGGGATCTGCAGATCGTCCGACGTTGGAGCCGCGCGGGCCTGCCCGAGGAGGTGGTGGTGCGGGCCATCGAGGAGGCCTTCGATCCGCCGCCCGCCCGCCGCGTGATGGGGCTGAGCTACGTCGTCCCGCTGGTCGACCGCGCCGCCCAGGCGTGGCGTGAGCGACAGGTCGGGGCCGGCCTCGCGGCGGCCGAGTCCGCGCCGGCCGCGGCTCCCCTCCCGGGGCTGATCCGCCGACTCGAGCAGGCGCAGGCGGCGGCGCTCGCCGCGCCCGCGCCGGCGGTGTTGAGCCACGCCCTCGAGGTGGTGCGCGGGTGGTCGTCGAGCCTCGACGAGGAGGCCCTCGACGCCGAGCTCGCCACCCTGCGGGCCGGCGCGATCGTGGGCCAGATGGCGCTGGTCGACCGGGAGGCCTCCTTCCGCCCGGCCGAGGAGCTGGAGGCCACCGCTGCCGAGATGCGGTGGCGCGCGATCCGCGAGCACCTCGGGCTGCCGGATCTGAGCCTCGACTCAGGGGGCTGGTGAGGGCAGCGCGACCATCCGCGCCGCCTTCGCCGCCGACAGCACCAGCAGCTCGCCCGGGCGGCGCGCCACCCGCACCCGGTTGTCTTGACCGAGGGTGAGCGCGAGCCAGTGGTCGCCTTCGGTGCGCAGGCGCAGCTCGGCTCGCCCCACGAAGTCGCCGTCCGTCGCGAAGCCCGCAGCGCGGAGCGCGGCCAGCTCGGTCAGCCAGGCCTGGGTGGTGGCGTCCCAGCCTCCGCCGCGATCGATCCGCCGGGGCGCCTCGCCGGACACCGTCAACTCCACAGCCACCACCCGCGCCGGCTCGAAGGACCAGATCTTCCGCTGCCGCAGGGCCGCCGCCGGCAGGTCGAACATGCCCACCGTGGTCTGGGGCAGCGCCACCACCGGGCCCCCATCGCGCCGGGCCCATCGGCGAGCCCCCGGGCCGCTGAGGGCCAGGGCCCAGCCGCTCCCGGTGGCGTCCTCGGCGCGGAAGACCGAGACGGGCCGGAGCGCGGTGGCGGGCGGCGCGAAGGCCTCGGCGCGGGCAAGGGCCACCGCCGCCAGCGCGCGCTCCACCACCTGCGCGTCCACCTGCCCCTGAGTCGGCGCCTCGAAGCGCCAGCCGTCGGCGGTCCGCCGCACCGACCAGGCCAGGCGGCCGCCGTCTTCGCGTCGAAACACCACCGCCTCGCCCGGCGGCTCCGGGAACAGCCGGAGCTCCTGCCACTCGCCGGGCTCACGATCGAAGAGCCGCCGGAGGTTGACCGGCGCCAGGCGGACCAGCGGCTCCCCCGCTACCTGGACGAAGCTCCGGTGTCGGCCCAGGCTGCGCCCCACCCTCAGCTGCAGCCCGTCCAGGGCCACCGGCAGGGCCGCCTCCCCGAGCCCGTATCGGTCGCGCTCGGCTGCCGACGCCGCGTCGGCCACGACGGGCAGGGCCAGCGGCTCGGCCAGGGCCTCGCCCACCGACCGCATGGCGAAGGGGCTCACCGGGCGGCCGTCGGCGGTGGTCCACCCCGCCGGGCCCCGGCGCAGCTCCACCCCGCCCACGCCGGGCCGGAGGCGCTGGAGCGCGGCGAAGGCCGGGAGCTGGCGGAGCGCGTGATCGGTGGGCGTCTCCGTGGGCCACGCCGCCAGCGCCCCGAGCACCACGCAGAGCCCGCCGTAGATCCAGGTGCGCCTCACGACGCCGCCCCCCTCCGGCGCCGGCGCCAGCCCGCCCAGAAGACCACCAGCAGCAGCCCCGGTCCGAAGACGTTGGCGGCTTCGATGAGCCGACGTCGGGCCGCCCCCAGCTGGCCCAGCGCGGGCGGCACGGGCGGCCCCCGCCGAAGCGCGATGAGCTCTGGCTCCCCCAGCGCCCAGTCCACTGCGTTCTGCAGGAGCGTCAGCGCGCGGGGATCGGCGGCGAGGAACCAGGTCGCCGAGGGGATCACGACCACCCGCGCGGGCGCGCCCGTTCGGCTCCGGTGCCCCGGGCCCCGGGCCGACAGGGTGGCGCGCAGGGGGGCCTCCAGGCTCGCGGCCAGGGTGAAGGGCCCGGCCTCCCCCTCCGCCGGCGCGGTCAGGTGGCGCAGATCCCCCACCGCGCGGCCGCCCGGCCCCGTTTGGAGGAGCGCCCTGGCGCCCTTGGACAAACGCAGCGGGGCCGCCAGCGGGACGGGCACCCCGGCCAGCCCGGCGGCGATGGGGTGATCGCTCTCCCGAGCGCGGGGGTAGAGCGGCTGGGGCGCGCGGATGACCGCCCCCGCCGCGTCCCGGCCCGTGGGCGCGCTGGCGTGCTCCCGGTGGTCGAAGACCGTGTGCCCGGCCCGCACCTCCACCCCGTGGGCGGCCAGCATCCCCTCCAGCCCGCTGCGGTTCGGGACCAGCGCGCTCTGGACCACGTCGCTCAGCCGCCGGTAGTCCACCAGCAGGACCAGCGCGCCGCCGCGCACGAGGTGCTGCTCCACGGCGTAGGTCGCCGCCGCGTCGAAGGGCCGGGTGGGCCCCATGACCAGCAGCAGATCCAGATCGGTGGGCAGGGGGTCGCGGCCGGGTTGGATGGCCGTGAGCTCCCCGGCAGGCCGGAACACTGGCGCCAGCGGGCTCCCCAACACCTCCGGCTCGCCCCGGCCGACGCTCAACGCGATGCGGTGCCTTCGCCCGCCGGGCGCGGCCTCCCGCAGGGCGCGGACGAGGGCGTACTCGAGCTGCCCGGCGTGCTCCTGGGGCGGCATGACCGCCTCCCGCGGACCCGCCCGCACGGCCACGCCGAAGGGGAAGCGCTCGCGGACCTGCCGCGCCTCTCGGATCACCTGCAGGTCGGCCAGCGGAACGCCGGCGCGCTCGGCCGCTTGGGTCGAGGCGATGCGCTCGGCGGCGCTCAGATCGGGGTCGGACGGGTCGTGGATCTCCACGCGCAGCCGCGGGCCGGCCGCGCGGCGCGCCGCCCACAGCAGGTCTTCGGTGGCGCGGACGACGGTGTCGTAGGGCGGCGGAGCGTGTCGTGGCAGCCAGGCCTCCACCTGGAGGTCGCCGGGAAGGGCCGCCAGCGCGTGTCGCGTCGGGGCGCTCAAGGTGTGCCGCCCGTCGGCGGTCAGATCCAGCCGGGCCGGGTGTCGACGCGCGGCGGACAACAGCAGGGCGGCCGCTGCCAGCGCGAGGCAGAGCGTGAGCGCGGCGTGGGTCCGGCCGGTCATCGCCACCGCCGGGCGGCCAGCACCTCCACCGCGCCGGCCAGGCTGGCCAGGCTGGAGGCGGCGAAGACGCTCAGATCCCGCAGATCCACCAGCCCCACGGCCAGCGCCTGGTAGGGCGGCTCGAGGCTCACCAGGGCGCACAGGTCGCCCAGCGGCGCGGGGAGGAAGAGGGCGGCGCGTCGAGCCAACAGCAGCCCACCACAGGCAACGAAGCCGAGGATGAACGCCACCGGCTGGCTGCGGGTGCCGCTCCCCGCCAGCAGCGACACCGCCAGGAAGGTGCCGCCCAGGAGGAGCAGGCCGAGGTAGGCGCCCAGCGTGGCCGACAAGTCCAGGGCGCCCAGGGCTGCCACCGTGAGGGGCAGGCCCGCGGTGAGGAGCAGCGCGCCCGCGAGGAGGACCAGATTGGCCAGCCACTTCCCACCGATCACGGCCCACTCGCTGACCGGCCAGCTGAGCAACAGAGGCAGCGTCCCGGCTCGCCGCTCCTCGGCCAGCGAGCGCATGGCCAGCGCGGGGGCGAAGAAGCACAGCAGCAGGGGGGCCGCGTCGAAGAAGGCCGCCAGGCTGGCCGCGTCGGCCACGAAGAAGGCTTGCAGGTAGAACACGTAGGCGGCGCTCAGGCCCGCGAAGCTGGCGAGGAGGACGTAGGGTGTGGGCTGGTTGAGGGCGGCGATCAGGTCTCGCCTGGCCACCGCGATGAGCGCGCTCAACGGGCCTCCGGCTGTGGGGCGCCCCCAGCGGAGCCCGCGCGCGATGGCGGTCGCCAGGGCGGCCCGTGGATCCGCGTTCGGGGTGAGCGTCTCGTGCAGCACCACCCCCTCCGAGTCCTCGGCGGCCTCGAGCGTCACCTCGGCCACCCCCGATACCTCCCGAAGGCGGGCCTGCACCCCGGCGGCCGGCCCCTTCACGGTGACCATCAGGGCAGCGGTCTGAAGCGCTTGGGGTCGGTCGTCGGCCACCAGGCGCCCCCGGTCGAGGATGAGCACCCGGGTGGCCACCGCGCGGACCTCCGTCAGGTCGTGGCTGCTGAACAGCACCGTGGCCTCCGCCGAGAGGGCCCGCACCAGGCCGCGAATCTCCTCCCGCTGGCGGGGATCCAGGCCGCTCGTCGGCTCGTCGAGGATGAGGACCGGCGGCTCGTGCAGGATGGCCTGGGCCAGCCCCACCCGCTGGCGCATCCCCTTGGACAAGACCCCGATGTCGCGGCGGGCGAAGTCCCCCAGCGCGCAGCGATCGACCACCCGGGAGATGGCCGCACGCCGCGCGCCGCGATCCAAGCCGCGCAGCCGCCCCACGTGGTCGAGGTACTCGGTGACGCTCAGCTCCGGATAGAGCGGGTTGCCCTCGGGCAGATACCCCAGCGCCTCTCGAAATGCACCGTCGAGGGCGTTCACGGGCCGGCCCCCGATCCACGCGGCGCCCGCGG
>CAYFPX010000168.1:1305-18816 GCA_964344945.1 uncultured Enterobacterales bacterium | reverse complement strand
CGCTGTGCGGCCATCTCTCGCCTTGGGCCCGGCCCAGTCGGAGCGATGACCGCTGACCGGCCATCTCTCGCCTTGGGCCCGGCCCAGTCGGAGCGATGACCGCTGTGCGGCCATCTCTCGCCTTGGGCCCGGCCCGGCTCAGCGCACTGCGCTTCGAGCCGATGGCCCCGGTGCTGAGCCCCTACTGATCGGCCACCACCCCAGGAATGATCTGGAACTCCACCCGGCGGTTCACCGCCTTGCCGTCCAGGGTCCCGTTGCTCACCAGGGGCTCGCCCTCGCCGTAGCCGTTGGCTTCGAGGCGGTCCGGGTCGATGCCCCGGCGGATCAGGTAGGCGCGGACCGAGTTGGCCCGGCGAGCGGACAGGTCCAGGTTGAAGTCGTCGCCACCGTCGCTGTCGGTGTGGCCCTGGACCTCGATCCGCAGGTGGTCGTAGGCCCGGAGCATGGCCGCGGCTTCGTCGAGCAGGCGGTAGCTGTCGACGGTGATCTCGGCGGAGTTCACGTGGAAATTCACGCCGCGGATCACGCCGGTGAATCGCGCCACCTCGTCCGGGGTGTCGTCGGGGCAGCCGTCGACGTCGTCGAAGCCGTTGTAGGTCTCGGCGATGTCCGGGCACTCGTCGCGGTAGTCGGCCAGGCCGTCGGCGTCGTTGTCGGTGTCGGCACAGCCGTCGGTGTCCTTGAAGCCGTCCAGGTCCTCGGGGTGGTTCGGGCACTGGTCGGAGACATCGACCACACCGTCTTCGTCGTTGTCCTCGTCGGGGCAGCCGTCGCGGTCGAGGAAGCCGTCCTTGTCCTCGGGGCTGGTGGGGCACTCGTCCTCGAGGTCCGCCAGGCCGTCGCCGTCGTTGTCCAGGTCGGGGCAGCCGTCGGTGTCCTCCCAGCGATCCCGATCCTCGGGGCTGTCGGGGCAGACGTCGTCCCAGTCGGACACGCCGTCGCGATCGTTGTCGTCGTCGGGGCAGCCGTCGGCGTCCTCGAACCGATCCAGGTCCTCGGGGTCGGTGGGGCAGGCGTCCTTCTTGTCGACGATGCCGTCGAAGTCCTTGTCGTTGGAGCCGTTGCCGAACCAGGCGGCCACGCCGATGGTCAGCTCCCAGTCGTTGAACACGTCCTCCCGCAGCCCGTGGGGCTCGGAGCCGATGTTCATCAGGTAGCGGAAGTCCGCCCGCAGCGCGGTCGGCCCCCACAAGGGCACGAACAGGCCCCCGCCGGCGTTGACCAGGAAGTCCAGATCGGGGTTCTCGTACTGGCCCCAGCCCAGCTCGTTGCTGGAGTCGGAGATGACGTCCGGGTCGCGCCAGGCGTACTTGTAGATGGCGCCCGCGCCGGCGAGCAGGAAGGGCTTGACCCGCGCGTTGGGGGCCAGGAAGGCCAGGGCGTTGAAGCGCGGGGTGGTGGCGCTGTAGACGTAGTTGAAGTTGGTCCGGGTGCGGCCCTGGAGGTAGGCGCCCTCGCCCTCGAAGGCGAGCCACTTCTTGGGGCCGTAGCCCAGGCGCAGGTTGGCGGTCCAGGTCGAGTCGATGTGCTCGCCGGCGTCGGTCCAGAAGTACCCGCCCGCCATGGAGACATAGGCGTGGTGGTCGAACTCGACGGCCTGGGCGTCGGACGCGCCCAGCAGCGGCAGGAGGAGGGCAAGCGTGGACATGGTCTCTGCTCCGGTGCCTGCTCCGGCCGGAGCCGGAAGCGCCGCGGATCTACCCGCGAAGATCCTCCTCTGCAATGGAATTCCGGGGGCAATTGCGGGAATTCCCCGGAATTGCCCGGCGGAATTCACCTCTGCGTCACAACCTACTTCCCGCCGAGGTCAATCCGGATGGTCATGCCGGGCACGACTTCGAGGGTGCGGTTGCCCAGGGTGTAGCTCCCGGCTGGCAGCAGGCCCTTGTAGGTGCAGGTCTCCTGGATGGCGCCGTTGGCCAGGGCGATCTGGTTGCGCATGTCCGGGTGCAGCACCACGACCGCGGGCTTGAGCTCGGGGCGCTTGCGGCTGGTGCAGCTGATCTCCACCCTTCCGTAGCTGCCCTCGATCTCCTCGAGCCAACCGCTCAGGCCCGGCGGGCGCTTGATGCGGGCCGCGGCCTCGAGGCGCTCCAAGACCAGGGCCATGTCTCCGGTCGAGCGCGCCGCCTGGGCGGCGGTGTAGTGGGCGTCGTAGGGGATGTCGACGCCTTCGAGCTCCAGCATGCGGGTGTAGGCCCGCTCCACGCCGCCCCAGTGGCCCTGCTCGGCCATCTTGCCCATGTCTTCGACCAGCCGGTGGAGCTCGGCCTCTTCGCGCTCGCCCCCGGCGGACGCAGGTCCGCCCCACACCCCCGCGAGCGCGAGCGCCACTGCTGTCCAAGCCACCCAGCTTCGTGCCACTGCCGGCCATTGTCGCGGATGGGGCGCCCGCAGGGAAGGGCACGGGCCCCTGAAGCCGCTCACAGGCCCGTGCCAGCGGACTCTGCGCGCGATCCGGCGTGGGCTGTGTGGCGCCTCCGTGTGGTGACACCCCACCATTGCGAGCTAGAATGGCCGCCACCGCATCGCCACTGAGCCCGGAGCACACACATGCCGCGCCTCCTCCTCGGCCTCACCGCCACCGTCCTCGTCGCCTGCACCCAGGACTCCGGCGTCGCCGTGCACAACAACCCCCCAGAGGTCGCCTTCGTCCTGCCCGCCGACGGCTCCTGGGCCTATGCCGGCGTGCCCTTCGAGCTGGTCGCCACGATCACCGACGACATCACCGCCAACGAGGACCTGACCTTCTCCTGGACCTCGACCCTCGACGGCTACCTCGTGGGGGACGAGGTGGTCGAGGGCGAGACCGTCACGATGACCATCGGCGACGGTCTGAGCGTGGGCGAGCACGTCGTCACCCTCCAGGTGGTCGACTCCGAAGGCGAGACCGCCGAGGACTCCGTCACGGTGGAGCTCGTGCTCAACGAGGCCCCGACCTGCAGCTTCATCAAGCCCAAGGAGGGCGACACCTTCGCGTACGGCGACGTGATCGAGGTGCTGGCCTACTACCAGGACGAAGAGGACTTCGAGAACCTCTCGTCGCTGGAGATCATCTGGGACGGCGGCGAGCTCGACACCGCCGACTGGCCCACCCACGGCGACAGCGAGGGCAAGGCCCGCTTCTCGCTCTACGACATGCCCGTCGGCAACTACGCCCTCGCCTACGAGGTCTACGACCTGGGCGGCGCTTTCTCCAACACGTCGGTCACGTTCTCGGTGCAGTAGGGGACGCCGCTCAGGCGCCCTTCACCAGCTTGAGCAGCTGGTCGAGCTCGGTCAGCCCGAGCTTCTCGTACCGGGCACCGGCCTGGGCCATGCCACTGGAGCCCCGCGCCGGCACGATGTGGCGGATCTCGAAGCGGATGTCCTGGGCCTGGCGGCGCTTGGACACGCGGGCCTCGAGGATGTCTCCCAGGCCCAGGCGGAGCCGCGCCGGGTCGTAGCGGAAGCTCAGGCCGGTCAGGCTGACGTCGACCACGCGCACCGGGAAGAGGCGTCCGTGGTGGGTGACGGTCAGTCCCACGCGGTCGGTGGAGCGCAGCTTGTGGCGCTCGGCCCGACGGGTCTCCCGGATGCGGATGATCGCCGGCACCGCCAGGATGAAGTTGCCCTGGACCCCCCGTGACACGATCTGGGTGTCCCACATGCAGGAGCCCGGAGCCTGCCGGTACTCGACGTGCACCTGGGTGCCCAGGCCCAGCCCGGCGCCTTCTTCGGCGCCCACGCCTCGGAAGGCGATGCGGCCCTCGTCGTCCGGGGGGGCCAGCAGGCCCTCGATCCGGTGTCCGAGCGGACCTTGGAGGATCGCCCGTCGGGCCTGGTGGGCCACGCTGTTCAGGTGAGCGTGGACGTCCGCGACTGCCTCGATGGTCTGGAGTGCCAACCTTCCCTCCCCGGGAGCGACCAGTCTACCCGCTGCCGGTCAGCCCCCCACGGACGGATTCAGGCAGTAGGTCCCAGTGATGGATGCACTGTCCAGTACGTGACCTTTCACCGCTTCGATCACCTCGGGGCCCCCGAAGATCCCCGACAGTCCCAGGCTCTCGCAGTCCAGGGCGTACACGGTGAACACGTAGTGGTGGACGATCGTGTCGTTCCAGGGCGGGCACGGGCCGTCGTAGCCACCGTAGTTCCCGGCCATGTCCGGGTCGCCGGCGAACCAGTCCGTGTAGTTGTTGATCCCGCGCACCCCCAGAGCGGTGGGACCGGGCGCCTTGCCACCGGCTGTGACCCCCTGGCCGTCGGCGCCCTCCGCCAGCTCGCGGGTGTCGCCGGCCACGTCCACCAGGACCCAGTGGAAGAAGTCCACCCGGGGCAGGTCCGCGGGGACCTCCTTGCCCTCCTGGTTCACGTCGTCGCCCACGCTGGGGACGTCCGGGTCGTGGCAGACGACGGCGAAGGAGCGGGTGCCCCGGGGCACCTCGGACCAGGCCAGGTGCGGGCTGCGGTTGTCGCTCAGGGTGACGTGGCTGTCCGGATCGGGCTTGCCGAAGGCCGCCCGCTGGGGGACCGGGGCGCCGTCGGCGAGGGTGTTGCTGTGGAGCTGCATCGAGATCTCCCCTACTGGGGCTTGATGACCCGCCGTATCCGCCCCTCCATGGCCAGGTCCACAACCTCTCTCTCCGCGGGCCGGCTGCCGTCGGCCTGGCGCACGATCCGCACCAGCGGCTTGGAGAACCACCGGGGTAGCCGGACACCGCTGATCGACAGGGCCCAGCGGCCGTCGGCGAGCTCCAGGAGCGTGCCGGGCGGGAAGCGACCCACCCTGTTGATGAACAGCTGCACCAGCAGGGGGTCGTACTCGGTGCCCGCGGCGCCGGCCATGTACTCGAGGGCCGCCGGCGGGGTCAGGAAGGGCCGGATCCCCCGCACCCGGGTGAAGGTGTCGTAGTCATCGGCGATGTGGATGATGCGGGCGAAGAGCGACCGGGGCTCACCGAAGCGGCCCTTCAGACCGTGGCGATCGTGGTGCTGAGCGGTCGCCAGCAGGCGGCGGATCTTGCCCGGGTGGAAGCCTCGCTGGCGCAACAGGGTCTGCACGCCGGCCTGGGGGTGGCCCGCCTTGTCCGCCGGGGGCCTGTCCGGCAGGGTGAGGGTGCCGGTGTCGTGGAAGATCGCCGACACGCCCAGGTCCGCCAGGGCGGCTTCGTCGAGCCCCAGCTCGACCCCCAGCAGCACCGCGATCGCCGCCACGTGGACCGCGTGGGCCAGGTGGGACTCCAGGGCGTGGTCCGCCAGCACGAGCATGATCTCCTGCTGGCTGCCCTTGCAGAAGTCCACCAGGTCCAGGACCGCCCGGCGGACCGGTGCGGGGTGGGGGGGCCGGCCGGCCGCCAGGGCCATCCAGGCCTGGGCCACCTGCTTGATGAACGAGCCGTAGACCCCCGAGAAGCCCTGGGCGGCGGTGAGCTGCTGGCCCTCGTGCTCCGTGCGCCAGCGCATCGGGGCGACGAGCTCCACGCCGACCACGCCCTGCTCGTCGAGCTGACCCTGGAGGACCTGGCGCCCGGGGGCCTCGCCCCTGGGGTCGGTGGCCAGGGCCGTGGTGACGGCGCGGATGGCCCGGGCGTCCAGGAAGCCGTGGAAGGTCAGCCCCCCCACGTGGTGGGACGCCAGGCACCCGGTCACGAAGCTGGCGACGTCTCCCCGGTGCTCCAGCCGGATCCTCACGTCGTTCAGGTAGACCTGGTCCTCGATGCCCACCAGCTGGACCGGCCCCAGGGCCTCGAGCAGCTGGTCCAGGGTGCGCCCGAATTCCCGCACGGGGGACTCGAAGGCGCGGTTGTGGGCGTCGTGGACCCGGACCAGCTTCAACAGCCCCGAGAACTGGTTGACCAGGACCTCGCCCTGCTCCCGGACCAGGGTGGCCAGCTCCTGGTCCTCGCCCGCGCGGGCCCGGAGCAGGCTTCGGCCGATGCGGGCCTGGATCGAGGCATGGGCCGTGGTCACGGCGCACTCTCCTGGTCCTTGAGCCGCCGGGCACGCTCGACCCGGGCCCGGGTCGCGGCCCGAGCCAGGTCGCCGCTGTGGCGATGGGCGAAGGCCTTGAGCGCGTCGTCGGCCTCGGGATGATCCAGGGCGCCCAGTCCCGGCAGGGCGACCCACGGCAGCTGGTCCTCGCCGGCCTTGGCCAGCCGCAGACGGCCCCTGGGCTTGATCCACCCGCTGAACAGGGTCCATGCCTGGGCCGGATCCACCGCCGCCAGGGTCTGGCCGAGCAGCTCCGGAAGGCCCTCGGCGAAGCCGGCCGCGGCCCGGCGCTCCGCCAGGGTGCGCAGGGCCTGGAAGGTGGCGTTGTCGTGGTAGGCGCCGAGGGCGGTGGCCGCGGTGGTGCGGACCGAAGGGGTCGGGTCCTCGAGCAGGCGCATGAGCAGGGACCGGGCGGTGGAGCCCTGGCTGGAGCGCCCGATGATGTGGACGCACTCGATCTGGATGTCCGGAGCGCTCTCGGTGGCGAGCTCCATGACCAGGCGCCGGGCGGCTTCGGGGGCGCCGGCGCTCAGGGCCCGCAGCAGGTCGGCGCCGCCGTGGCCGGGCTCGAAGCGGATCCGCCGCATCAGGTCGGCCTGGCGCTCGGCCACGTAGGGCTCCAGGGCCTGGCGCAGCACCCGGCGCAGGTGCTGGGAGTGCTCGCTGTGCATCAGGTCCATCAGCACCTTCGGCACGTCGCCCGGCAGACCGGCGATCAGCTCGTGCATCGGCACCGGCACCTCGGCCTGCTCGGGCGGTACCGAGCGCACCAGCCGCGAGATGCTGCCGGGGTCGCCATACTCCGCGACGAGCCGCGCCAGCTCGGTCTGCCCGGGCAGCGCCCCGGGGACCTCGGCCACCAGCTTGCGCAGCTCCAGCAGCCCCCGGACCTCGCCCTCGGTGAGCAGGTAGTCCCGGATCTCCTCGATGAGCCCCAGGCACTCCTCCAGGGTCAGGATGGCGCCGTCGGACTGCACGGTCTGGATCATCCAGGCGACCAGGCTCAGGCAGTCCAGGGTGAGCCGCCGGGACGAGGCCTCGGCGGCTGCCCGGGCCTTGAGGTCGTCGGGGATGGGCACGAAGGAGACCTTCTTGCGCTCGCCGAGTCGGGTCGGCGGCAGGTCGAAGTCCCGGGGCACCCGGACCCCTGGCCAGGGCCTGCTCGAGGATGAGCTCGTCGCTCCGGTCGCTGCCCTGGGGGCCACCGGCCTCGTCGTCGCTCACGAAGCCCTGGACGGCGTGGATCTCGATGGCTTCGAAGTCCGCCCGGCGCAGCAGGGTGACCATGTCGTCCTCCTGCTGGCGCAGACCGATGTACCGCACCGAGAGCACCTCGAGCAGGGCCACCAGGTCCTCCCAGGTCACCCGACCCCGCACCACCACCCGCCGCACGCCGTCGCGGTAGAGGCGAAAGGCGAGGGAGCGCTCCCGGTCCGCTTCCCGGTAGATGACCTCGCCTTCGGCCCCCAGCCGGATGGCGTCGGCGGTCAGGGCCAGATCCAGGTCGCCGAAGCGGTGGCAGTAGTCGTCGAACGACAGCCGCAGCTCTTCGAGGAAGCGGCTCACCGCCTCGTTGTGTGCGTCGTAGAAGAGGAAGCTGCGGGCTGCCCGCACCAGGGAACGCATGCAGTGGTTCGCCGCCCGGGCTTGATCGGTCCCGCCGAGCTGCTGTCCGCCCTCGCGGTCTGCGCCTTCTCCCTGCGGCCTCACGACCCCGTCCCTGGCTGGAAGCGCCGGTATAGTAGTCGAGACGATGATCGACGTGAGACCGCGGATCCTCGCTGTCGGGACGGCCAACCCGCCGCAGAGGTTCAGGCAGGAGACCCTGCCCGAGATGTTCAAGGTCGACGATCCTCGCCTCGCGGGGCTCTTCCACAGCTCCCACATCCAGACCCGGCACCTCTACCTGCCGGAGCCCAACGCCGACGGCGTGCCCGAGGAGACCCAGGGCGAGCTGCTCGACAAGCACCTGCGCGGGGCGCTCGAGATCGCGCCGCAGGCCATCGAGCGGTGCCTGGAACAGGTGGACCTGGGGCCCGAGGACATCGACTACCTCTGCGTGATCACGACCACGGGCTTCATGGCGCCCGGGCTGACCGCCCACCTGATCAAGCGCATGGGCTTCCGGGAGGACTGCTCCCGGGTCGACGTGGTGGGCATGGGCTGCAACGCGGCCTTGAACGGGCTGAACCCGGTGGCGGGCTGGGCGGCGATGAACCCCGGCAAGAACGCCCTGATGGTCTGCGTCGAGGTGTGCTCGGCGGCCTACGTCTTCGACATGACCTTCCGCACGGCCATCGTGAACAGCCTCTTCGGCGACGGCGCGGCCGCCGCGCTGGTGCGGTCCGAGGCCTCCGACGGCCCGCGCTTCGCGCCCTCGATCCTGGGCTTCAACTCCCAGATCGTCACTCCGGCGATCGGCGCGATGCGCTTCGACTGGGACGACAGCGCCGGCAAGTTCTCCTTCTTCCTGGACCGGGACATCCCCTACGTGGTGGGCCAGTTCGCCGAGCGGCCCGTGGACCGGCTCCTGGACGCCCACGGGCTCAAGCGCCGGCACATCGACCACTGGCTCGTGCACTCGGGCGGCAAGAAGGTCATCGACGCCATCCAGTACAACATCGGCATCACCGAGCACGACGTCCGCCACACCGTGAGCGTGCTCCGGGACTACGGCAACCTGTCGTCGGCCTCGGTGATCTTCAGCTACCAGCGCCTGCTCGAAGAGGGCATCGTCCGGCGCGGCGACTACGCCGTGTGGATGACCATGGGCCCTGGCTCCACCATCGAGACCTGCCTCACCCGCTGGTGACGACATGACCCAGTTTGAGACCCTGACCTGCGCGGAGCGCGACGGCGTCGCGACCATCACCCTGACTCGCCCGTGCATCGACGTGCGCCAGCTCAAGGAGCTCACAGCGGTCTGCGACCACCTGGAGGACGAGAGCGACGCCCGGGTGGTGGTGTTCCGGGGGTCCGAAGGCGTGTTCTCCAAGGGCATCGACTTCGGGGAATTCCACCCCGACCAGCCCCTGGACATCCACGGCTTCAACAAGTGGGAGAAGCTCTGCACGCGCCTGGAGCGACTCCCCAAGGCCACCATCGCCCTGGTCGACGGCCCGGCGGTCGGCGGTGGCCTGCAGATCGCCCTGGTCTGCGACCTGCGCTACGCCACCCCGAGCGCCACCTTCCAGGCCCCTGAGGCCCACCTGGGCTTCCTGCCGGGCATGGCCACCTTCCGGCTCGCCAAGTACATCGGCCTGGGCCACGCCAAGCGCTTCCTGCTCACCGCCGAGGTGCTCGGTGCGGCGCGGGCCGCCGAGCTGGGCGTGGTCGACGGCGTGGTGAGCGACCTCGACGCCGCCCTGGGTGAGGCCGTCGCCGCCCTCGGGCCCAACCACTCCGTGGCCGTGACCCTGACCCGGCGCCTGCTGAACGAGTGCTACAGCAACAGCTGGGAGAACGCCATCGGGCACTTCCTGGCGGCCCAGCACCGGGCGATCTCCCAGGACACCTTCCTGGAGACCCTGCGCAAGCACCAGGACGACACCGAGTGAGCCAGCCGGCGGCCCACGAGCCGCGCCCCTTCGCCCTCGACCCCGAGGTCTGCGCGGGCATCCGCCCGATGCAGAACCGCGACGCCGCGCGGGTCGCCGAGCTGCACAGCGCGGCGATGGGGGACTCCCTGTGGGCCAAGCTGGGCGAGCGCTTCCTGACCGAGCTCTACAAGGGGCTCATCGACTCGCCGCACTTCCTGGGCTTCGTCTTCGAAGAGCCCGGTCCCGAGCCCGGGGACACCGGCACCGTGCGGGGCTTCATCGCCGGCTCCACCGACGCCAGCCGCATGATGTCCGAGGTCTTCAAGCGGCGCTTCCTGGTGCTCGGCACCGCCGCCGTGCCCGGGGTCCTGAAGAAGCCCGCGGTGATCCAGCACCTGGTCCACACCGCCCGCTACTTCGCGGTCTCGGGCGACGACGACCTGGATGTGCCGGCGGAGTCGCTGTTCTGCAGCTTCGAGCCCCAGCTCCGGGGCCGGCGGATCTCGGGGCACGTCAACAAGTACCTGTTCGACGACCTGCTCGCGCGGGGCCACCGCTTCGTGAAGATCACCACCGAGACCGACAACCTCGGCGCCAACCGCCAGCTGCGCTCCTGGGGCTTCGTCGACCGGGGGACCTTCACCTTCTACGGCAAGGAGATGGTCCGCTACGTGCTCGATCTCGAAGAGAGCCCGCGGGTCGATCCGGTGAGCCGCCACCCGGCCGTGTGAGCGCCTTGCTGGCGTAGGATGCGGCGGTCACGCCCGGAGCCGCCATGTCCGCCGACGTCGCCCTCGATCCCGGCCGTGGGATCCAGCACGGGATCGAAGCCATCAAGCGCATCCCCATCCACCTCTGGCTGGGCGGCGCCATCCTGGGCTTCACCGAAGGCGGGGCTGGTGGCTGCGGCGGCAACCCGGCCCAGATCCTGGACCTGGTCGGCGAGGGCGGAGGCGGCAGCTGGGACACCGGCGGCGGCTTCGACTTCGACTGGGACGACCTCAGCGCCGGGCTCGACGGGCTGCACGCCGGCTTGCTGCAAGAGGACGCCTTCGGCCTGATGGCCCTGGGCGCCACGGCGATCTTTGGCCTGATCTGCTGTGTGGGCGTGTTCGTCGTGCTGATGTTCGCGCTGCGCTGCTGGATCCTGCCCGGGTGGTACCGGTTGCACGAGGAGTGCCTGCGGACCGGCAGCGGCGACTTCGCGACCCTGTTCAGCGGCTCGGACCTGTTCTTGCGGATGGTCCTCTGGAGCCTGCTCAAGGGCCTGATCCTGGCCGGCGTGACCCTGATCGGCCTGGTGCCACTCGGCCTGGCGGCGGCGGCGGCCCTCGCGCTGGAGAGCGTGCCGGTGGCGGTGCTCGGCGGCGGGGTGTCGCTCCTGCTGCTGCTCGCTGCGACGCTCTACGTGCAGCCCGGGCTGGCCTTCGGCGGCGAGGCCGTGACCTTCGATGGGCTGGGGGTCATGGACGCCCTGGCCCGGTCCTGGTCCCTGGCCCGCGGCAATCGGATCCAGCTGATCGTGTTCTTCGTGGTGCTCGGTGTGGTGAAGCTGGCGGCTTCGATCGTCGGGCTCTGCCTCTGCTTCGTCGGCGTGCTGGTGACCGGGCCCCTCGCCCGCGGGGGCACCGACCTGGCCTGCACCGAGGCCTACTTGATCCTCACTCGCGGGGTCGAGGTCACCGACGACTGGGCGCTGCTGCGGCCGGTGGTGGCGACCCCGACCGGCCCCGCGGGCCCACCGCCAGCCGAGGGGTGACCCCATCGCCCTGGCAGACGGCGCCGGGGCTCGGTACACTCCCCCCCTTGCCGCCTGGAGGCGACGTGCGCCCGCTCCCCATCCTCCTCTCGACCTCTGCGCTGTTCGTCCTGTCCGCTTGCGGGGACAACATCACCGGAGGCACCACGGACCCGGTCGTCGACGAAGGCGTGCCCAACATCGTGCTCACCGAGACCTCCCTGGACCTCGGCCTGGCGGACAACGTGGGTGAGCTGTTGAACAAGCAGCTGATCCTGCAGAACACCGGCACCGGCGAGCTCACCATCTCTTCGGTCGAGATCGAGGCGCCGTTCACCACCACCCTCACCGCGCTGACCATCGCCGCGGGCTCCAGCGCCAGCCTGGGTGTGAACCTGGTCCCCGACACCTACGGCGAGACCACCGCGACCCTGTCCATCCACTCCGACGACCCGGACGAGCCCCTGGTCGAGCTGGACATCACCGGCAGCGTGCTGGTCGACGTCGACGGCGACGGCTTCGACCGCCCCGAAGCGGGCGGCACGGACTGCGACGACAGCGACGCCGGCGTGAACCCGGACGCCGTGGAGATCTGGTACGACGGCATCGACCAGGACTGCGACGAGCTCAACGACTACGACCAGGACCAGGACGGCTACGAGACCGACGTCTTCAACGAGGACGTCGCCCTGGGCACTGCAACGACGTGGTCGCCGAGATCTTCCCGGGCGCCGAAGACTCCTGGTACGACGGCGTCGACGCCGACTGTGCCGGGGACAACGACTGGGACGCCGACGGCGACGGCTACGGCATCAAGGCCCTGGACAAGGGCAACGACTGCGACGACTCCGACCCCGAGGCCTACCCGGGTGGCATCGAGCGCCTCAACGGCAAGCTCGACAACTGCGACGGCACCAAGGACCGTGAGATCCCGCCCCACGCCGCCGACTACCAGTGGAAGGGCGACCGCACCCCCCACGGTGTCGGCTACAGCATGGCGGCTGGCGACCTCGACGGCGACGGCATCGACGACCTGCTGACCGGCGCCCCCTGGTACGACGGCTACTACGGCGGCTCTGGCACCCCGAGCGGCAACGGCGCGGTCTACATGTGGCTGTCGGGCGACTGGATCCCCGACACCGACGAAGACGTGGGCGAGGCCTACAACAGCATCCGTGGTGGCTCCAGCGAGTACCTCGGCACGGCTCTGGGCGCGCTGGACGACTTCGACCAGAACGAGGGCGCCGACGTGGCCATCGGGGCCCCGGGCATGAGCGGCAACCAGGGCGTGATCTACATCATCGACGGGGTCGAGATCGAGTCCTACGGCGACACCGCCGACTCCCACACCATCCTCGAGGGCTCCAGCAGCTACGGCTACTGGCTCGGCTCCTCCATCGCCGACCTGGGCGATCTGAACGGCGACGGCCTCACCGACCTGATGGCCACCTTCAACAGCTCCAGCAGCAACACCTCTGGCTCGGTCCGGCTGGTGCTCCAGTACGGCGCCACCAGCAGTGGCGGTGTCGAGAACATCCAGCTGGGCAACACCGACGCTCGCTGGGAGACCGACCGCTCCACCAACGACGCCAAGTTCTTCCTGGGGCAGTCCGGCGACCTCAACCAGGACGGCTACCTGGACTGGGTCCACGGCAACCCGTCGGCCAGCCCGACCGAGTCAAGCGCCGGTGTGGTCGACGTGCTGTGGGGCCGGGCCGACCCCTACGCCGCCACCGGCGGTGACTTCAAGGACGGCGCTGGCACCACCACGGCGGTCCAGGGCACCGAGTCCAGCGAGGGCGCCGGCGCCCTGTCGACCATCCTCGGTGACATGAACGGCGATGGCTTCGCCGAGCTGGCCTGGTGGGCTTCGGGCACCGCGAGCCTGCACGTCGTGAGCGGCGAGGTGGTCGCCACCGGCACCGCCGAGTCCACCGACGCCTTCCTCACCCTGACCTACGACGAGGACTGGATCGGCACCGCTATCCGCGACATCGGCGACTGGGACGGCGACGGCATCTCCGAGTGGGTGGTCGGCATCGACGGCGACTCCAGCTACGGCGGCGGGACCTTGCTGGTCTACAAGGGCGCCAACCTCGACGGCACCCACGACGGCGAAGAGGCCGCCAGCGCCGAGGTCTACGGCGACACCGAGGACAGCTACGAGGACTTCGCCTTCTCGATCATGGCCACCGGCGCCGATCTGGACGGCGACGGCGCCCTGGACCTGGTGGTCGGCGACCCGTGGCATGGGATCGACACCGACGGCGACGGCGAAGCCGACGACGCGGTCGGGAGCGTGAACCTGTTCCTGAACCACGGGCTGTAGCGCTCCTCTTCCGGGCGCAAGGCCGCTCCGCCGCTCCGCCTCTGCGGGGCTCCGGGATCTGCTGGGGCCCAGGTGTCAGGGTCAGGGGTCAGACCCCAGGCCATCCAGGCCATGACACTTCCTGCTGTGGGGGTCAGGGGTCAGACCCCAGCCCTAACGTCCGGTGTCAGACCCCAGGCCTTAACGTCCGGTGTCAGACCCCAGTCCTTGACACTTCTCAAAGGTGTGAGGTTCAGGGGACTGACCCCGACAGTTGACACTTGCGTCAGCGGTCAGGGCTTGGGGATCCTCAAGCGCGTCGACACCATCAGCGACCCACTCAGCCCCCAGCACAGCGTCAGCGGGTGCAGCGTGCCGGGCCCGAGCTTGATCGCGCCGCCCCAGAGCTGATCGCCCACCGCGCCTTGGGTCCAGGCCACCGCCAGCAGTCCGACCAGCACCAGGCTGGTGGGGATGGGGGTGCCCTCGTAGTGGGTGACCTTGCCCTCGTCGCCGGTGAGCTCCGAGGCGGTCACGTTGAAGCGGGCGAGGCGGCTGATGCCGCAGCTGACGAAGGTCACCAGGATCAGGGCGTCCCAGATCCCCCGCATGCCCAGGGTGAAGGCCAGAGCCGCCGGCGCGACCCCGAAGCTCACGGTGTCGGCCAGCGAGTCCAGGTCGCCGCCCCAGGGGGACTGGCGGTTGAGCTTGCGGGCGACCATGCCGTCGGCCAGGTCCAGCACCAGGGCCAGGGGCAGCAACCAGAAGGCGAGGTGGAGGTAGGAATCGACCCCTTCGTCCAGGTACAGCAGGCAGGCGAAGAGCGAGGCCGTGCCGCAGGCGGCGTTGCCCAGGGTGATGAAGTCCGCGGCCGAGAAGGTGCGGAAGAGGGCCTTGGGTCGGTCGGTCACGCCGGGTCTCCGAGGATGGCCAGGAGCTCGGTCACGAAGTCGTCGGTGACCATCAGCACGAGCGGCGCGGTGCCGTGCTCGAAGTGCGCCAGCTCCAGGCCGTTCACCTGGAGCGTGGAGTAGACGTCGGGGGGCACGTGGACCCGATCCGGCGGTTCGCCGCCACAGGCGAGCTTGGACATCAGCAGCACGGGGAGGTCTCCGGGGCGGCTCCGACCATACCGCCTGGGAGTCCGGTGCGGTGGTCAGTGGCAGAGGCCCGCCGGGCCGCCGGTAGTGTCCAGGGTGTCGCTGCGCACGATGTCGTTGCGGGACCCGCTGCCCTCGACTGAGCGCCGATCAGGCGCCGCCCAGGAACACCCCGGGGACCTCCCAGAGCACCATCAGCGTGCGCACCAGCGGCCGGGTCAGCTCGGGCCCGACGAACACGTAGACCATCGCCGCCAGCGCCAGGAAGGGACCGAAGGGCAGCTGGGTCTTCGCGCCCGTGCCCCGGGTGATCATCAGCGCGATGCCAACGACCGAGCCCACCAGGGAGCTCACCACGATCACGAAGGGAATGGCCGGGATGGCCCCCAGGAAGGCGCCGATCATCGCCAGCAGCTTCACGTCGCCGAAGCCCATGCCCTCCTCCCGCCGCCACAGCCAGTAGAGCCCGATGATGAGCAACAGGCTGCCGCCGCCCACGATGGCCCCGGCCACCGCCTGACCCGCGGACAGGGCCGGTCCCCAGCCGAGCCAGGACAGCCCGGCCATCGCGCCCACGCCCACCGGGACCGCCCAGATCGAGAACTGGTCCGGGATGATGTAGTGGCGCAGGTCGATGAAGCTGCTGGCCAGCAACATCGAGAGGAAGCTCAGCAAGACCACCCAGGCCGCCAGGGCCGGCGCGGTGACGGCCTCGGGGGTCGGCACCAGGTGGCGGAAGAGCAGCAGGCCGACCAGCCCGGTGAGCAGCTCGATGATCGGGTAGAGCGGCGAGATGCCGATCCGGCAGCTCCGGCACCGGCCCCGGAGCAGCAGCCAGGACAGCACCGGGATGTTGTCCCGCGGCGAGATGCCCGACCCGCAGCTGGGGCAGTGGGACGGCGGGTGCACCACCGAGCGGTCCTCGGGCATCCGCGCGATGCACACGTTGAGGAAGCTGCCCACGCACAGGGCGATCAGGAAGGCCAGGACCTGGAAGGTGGCGTAGCTGGCGGCGAGGGTCACGGTGCGGGCGCCCAGTCCAGCACGGCGGCGCACACCGCGTCCACGTCGGCTTCGGAGAGCCCCGCGTGACAGGGCAGGGCCACGCAGGTCTCGCAGTAGGTCCGGGCGTTCGGGCAGGCGGAGTCCGCCGGGCAGGGCTCGGCAGCACCCGTGAAGAGGGGCTGGGCGTCCATGGGCAGGGGGTAGTACACGCCGCTCTCGACCCCGGCCTCCGCCAGGTGCGTCCGCAGGGCGTCGCGGCCGTCGGTGCGGAGCACGAACTGGTGCACGGCGTCGGCCGGGTGGCGGGGCAGGGGGGCCAGGTGGGCCAGGGTCTGCTCGTAGCGCCCGGCGATGGCCCTGCGCCGTGCGACCCGGCGGTCCAGGTCTTCGAGGTGCACCAGCAGGACCGCGGCCTGCAGGGCGTCGAGGCGGCTGTTCCAGCCCAGCTGGTGGTGCACGCTCCGTGGGCGCTCGCCGTGGCTGCGCAGCAGGAGCAAGGCGTCGCGCAGGGCCGGGTCGTCGCCGACGATGGCGCCGGCGTCGCCGGCCGCGCCGAGGGTCTTCGAGGGGTAGAAGCTGAGGGTCGCGAGCGCCCCCGGGGGCCGCCCGTGGCCCCAGCCGGCGACCTGGGCGGCGTCGGACAGCACCGGCACCCCCCAGTCCGCCACCGGGCACAGGGCCCCGAAGAGGTGCACCGGCATCACCGCGGCGACGCCCTGGGGCACCCCGGCGGGGTCCAGCAGGGGGCGGTCGGGCAGCACGTCGCAGATCACCGGCTCGGCGCCGGCCAGCAGCACGGCCGACGTGGTCGCGAAGAACGACAGCGCCGGCACCGCCACCCGGTCCCCCGGTCCGATGCCCAGGGCCTTCAGCCCCAGGACCAGCGCGTCGGTGCCCGAGTTGCAGCCCACGCCCCAGCTCGCCTGGAGCTGCCCGGCGATGGCGGTCTCGAGCTCCCCGATCACGGGCCCGCCCACGTACCAGCCGGACCGCAGGACCGCGAGGGCCCGGGCCTCGACCCGTGCCTGGAGCCGCGCGTGGCGCCCGGCGATGTCCGCCATCCGGATCCTGGCCGGCTGGGCCACCTACTTGAAGTCCCGGGTGCTGAACACGAACATCGCTGCGATCAACACGACGGTGGTGTAGCCCAGGCCGTAGGCCACAGCACCGGTGACCATCGCGCCGGGCACGGGCAGGCCGTGGGCGGCCATCGGTGCGGCGTTGAAGACCTCGAAATTCGGCAGCAGCCAGTAGACCACCTCGGCCAGGTTGCGCACGCTCTCCGACTCCGCCTGGCGCCCGAAGAGCGCGATGTCGTCGGCCAGGTGCCCGATCGCGAAGATCGACAGGCAGAAGGCGGTGGCCACCGTGGGCGAGGAGTAGCTGCTGAAGAGCAGGGCCCAGGCCGTGAGCAGCGCCAGCTCCAGGTACAGCAGGAACCAGCTGATGAACACCGCGCTGCTGGGGAAGCCCTGCTGGATCGACAGCAGGACCACGTACATCAGGCCCATCAGCAGCAGCTGGACGCCCAGCACGCCCATCAGGCCCAGGTACTTGCCGAGCAGGAAGGTCCAGCGGGGCAGGGGCTTGGCCGCCAGGGTGTAGATGGTCTTGCGCTCCAGCTCCTTGTAGACCAGCTGGATGCCCAGGAAGACCGCGATGATCGAGCCGAAGAGCCGGATCGCGCCCAGGGCCGTGGAGCGCACGACCTTGTCCTGGTCGCCGATGGTGAACTCCTGCATCGCCAGGCTCACCACCAGCAGCAGGCTGGCGAAGAACAGCAGGGAGTACAGGATCTTGTCGCGGATCGCCTCGCGGAACGTGGTCTGTGCGCGGGCAGCGAGC
>CAYFPX010000168.1:0-1295 GCA_964344945.1 uncultured Enterobacterales bacterium | reverse complement strand
AGACCCCGCGCACCAGGGCGCGGGCCTTGCGACGCACCGCCGCCTCGCCCAGACCGCGCACGTCGGCGGCGAAGCCACCGGTGTTCTCGGCCACGACGTCGACGGTCTCGGGCACGAGGGCAGCGAGCTGGCGGCTGGTGCGGATGCGGGTCGCGCTCAATTGAGCACCCCCAGGCGCTTCTTGTTCACGGGCTGGTCCCGCTCCATCTCGTCGACCAGGATCGCCTCGAGGGTCTGTCGGGCCCGGTGGACCTCGAGGATGCGCCCGCCCGCGGCACGCACGCTGGCCAGGGTCTCGTCGAGGGCCTCGGGGGCCACGCGGTGGACCTTGCGCTCGCCGCCCTCCCGCCAGGTCACGTCGACGTGGCGGACCTTGTCGCCCACGAGCTCGTCGATGGTGCCGCAGCCCACCAGCTTGCCGCTCACCAGCATGCCGACCCGGTCGGCCATCTGCTCGACGTCGGCCAGGATGTGGCTGGAGAAGAACACGGTCCGGCCCCGCTCCCGCTCCTCGAGGATGACGTCGCGGACCAGCGCCCGGCCGAGGGGATCGAGCCCGCTCATCGGCTCGTCGAGCACGACCAGCTCCGGGTCGTTGATCAGGGCCTGTGCCAGTCCGGCCCGCTGGAGCATGCCCTTGGAGTAGGCCTTGAGCGGGACGTCGGCGAAGCGGCCCAGGTTCACCCGCTCCAGCAGCTCGTCGATGCGCTTGTGGCGGAGAGTCGCAGGCAGGTCGAAGAGCTTGCCGTAGAAGTCCAGGAACTCCCGGGCGCTGAGGTGGGCGTAGAAGTATGGCCGCTCCGGCAGGAAGCCGACCCGCTCGCGGCAGCGGGGGTCGCCGATGTCCCGGCCCAGGATGCGGGCCTCGCCCCCGGTGGGGAACTGCAGGCCCATCAGGCACTTGATCGCCGTGGTCTTGCCCGCGCCGTTCGGCCCGATGAAGCCGAAGATCTCCCCGCGCTTCACGTCGAGGTCGAGATCGGCCAGGCCGGTGTAGGGGATGCGCAGGAAGCCGCTGCGGTAGACCTTCTCCAGGTCCTTGCACCAGAGCACGGTGTCGTTGGTCATGGTCGCTGCGGGGGCCCCGGTTGACGGGGTTCCTGCTATCGAGGAAGCCGGTCCTCGTCTCGCAGCTTGTCCAGGACCTCCTGCTCGCCGGTGTCTGCGAGGTACTTCGCCGCCTTGTCCGCCGGGTAGCTGCCGGCGCTCTGCCAGTTGCAGCGGGTGCACAGCGGGCCGGTCTCTTCGAAGCGCCCTTCGATGTGGGCCACCCGCCACCGGTGCATGGTCTCGCC
>CAYFPX010000167.1:13048-18863 GCA_964344945.1 uncultured Enterobacterales bacterium | reverse complement strand
CAGGGTGCATGGGGATCCTCCAGAGCCACCGGTCCTATCCCGTTGTGGCGGGCGGGTGACAGCCCATGCCTCCGAGCCCTGGTCCCCGTTAGTGACTCTCCGTGTTGTCACTCCTGCTCGGACTGGGTCTCGCACAGGCCGCCGATGCCGACGTCGGCGGGTACGTCCGGGTGATGACCCGCCCGGACTTCCAGGGCGGCGACGGCCGCCTCGGCTACTGGAACCTCTACGGCCGACTGCTCAACGAAGGCCCCTGGGTCGCGCTGCAGCTCAACCTCGACGTGCTCGAGCCCGAGCCCGGATCCGACGAGGTCTGGTCCCGGGTCGTCGCCAAGCTCGAGGGCGGGTCGGTCTGGGCCGCCGACGGCGGCAACGGCGTGCTCGGCGACTACCGCCTGACCCAGCTCTTCATCGAGGCTGGCAACGTCATCCTGCCGAGCGTCACCTGGCAGATCGGCACCCTGTGGCAGTCGTTTGGGGACCTCGGCCTCTACGACATGCGGCCCGCCCAGATCTTCTTCGACACGGTGGGCCTCTCCGGCCGCTACCGCACCGACCGGGCCGAGGTCCTGCTCGGCTTCGGCGACTCCGGCTACCGGCTCAAGGGCGGCGAGTACAACACCGTCTTCACCCCCGGCGGCACGGCCCGGCTCCGCCTGGGCAGCCACGCCGAGCTCGGCGTCGGCGGGGAGCTCTTCTACGAGCCCGCGGTCACCGGGAACCGCTTCGCCCCCCACACCACACCGGGGCTGGACTACGAGGACTACCTCCGCGGAGAGATGGTCCAGGCCTGGCTCGAGGACAACCCGGGCCAGGCGATCAACTTCCCGGACCCGGACCCCACCCACGCCCTGTCCTACAAGGGCATCGGCTACTTCGGCTTCGGCGGGCTGGGGCCGCTGGTGTGGAACAACCTGTTCGTCAGTCTTCGCCGCCTGCACCCGGACAACGCCGTCACCGAGACCGTCGACGGCGTGGACTACACGCTCTACGTCACCGAGCTCACCGACGAACGCTACGAGCTCATCGTCGGTGACGAGGTCCAGCTCCGCCTCGTGCCGGACCGCCTCGACGTGGTCTGGGCCGGGCTCTTCGGCCGCCACACCGACCTGGACAACGACATCGCGCCCACCGACCACGACCGCTGGTACGCCAGCACGGTCCTGCGGCTCCAGGGCTACGTCTCGGACACCGTGCACCTGCTCGCCGAGACGAGCCTTGCAAACGAGATCTCCACCAACGGCAACGCCTACCGCCTGCACGTGGACTCCATCTTCCAGTCCACGGAGGGCATCTCCGACACCCGGGGTCTGGAGTACGGCGACAGCGACACCCGCACCACCTGGCAGGGCAAGGCCGGGATCGTGCTCAATCCGCTGGGTCCGGGGGTCTACGTGCGCCCGAGCCTGCGCCTGCTCTACGGCGTCCAGTACTCCACCCAGAACAACGCCTTCGGCAACAGCTTCGTGGAGACCCTGGACCAGTACAACGAGTTCGGCAACGTCGAGCGTCACTGGCACCACGTCGTGGCTCTGGAAGCGGAGGCCTGGTTCTGATGCGCTGGTTGTTGCCCCTGCTGCTGGTGGCCTGCGCGCCGAAGAGCGCGCCGCTGCAGGCCGAGACCCCCACGCCGGTGTCCGTGGCGACCGCCGCAGGGAGCGTGGAGAGCCGTGAGCTCACCGCCGTGCCCGAGGCCCTGAGCGCGGCCCTGCTCACCACCCTGGAGAGCCGCAACCTGCAGCCCACCCTGGTGGCCTTCGACACCTACGGCCCGGCCTTCGACAAGCACCGCACCACCCCGGCCCGGCTCCGCCAGCTGGTCGAGACCGGGGCCGACTCTCCGCTGCTGGTGCTCTGCGAGGCCACCCCACGCTTCGACACCCAGATGAACGGCCGCTTCCGCTGGGTGGTCGATGTCACCCTCTCCGTCGCCAGGCCCGATCAGCTCGATCTGGCGACGGTCGAGACCTTCGACGTGCCGGTCTTCTTGAGCTTCCACCACGAGCGGGAGTCCGAGGCGCTGGGCGCCGCCGCCCCCATCGTGCAGCGCCGCCTGGGCCGGCTCCTCGACGGCGTGCTGGGCGGCCTGTGATCGCCTGGGCCCTCTGGGCCTGCACCGGCGCCACCCAGGCCCCGCCCCCCGAGCCCGCCGTGCAGCCGGTGCCCCCCGACGCACCCGAGGTCCTCTACTTCGTCTTCGTGGATCGCTTCGCCAACGGCGACCCCAGCAACGACGGCTCCGTGGACCCCAGCGAGCTCCAAGCCTGGCACGGCGGCGACCTCGCCGGGGTCCGCCAGCGGCTCGACCACCTCCAGGGCCTGGGCGTCACCCGGGTCTGGCTCTCCCCGGTCTTCGCCAGCCGTCAGCAGGACTTCCACGGCTGGGGCGCCTTCCACGGCTACTGGATCACCGATCCCACGACCGTCGAGCCCCGCTTCGGCACCACCGAGGAGCTCCGGGCCCTGAGCGACGACCTGCACGCCCGGGGCATGAAGCTCGACCTGGACGTGGTCTGGAACCACGTGGCCTGGGAGGCCCCCGTCCGGGCCGAGCACCCGGAGTGGTTCCACCCCGACACCCCCATCACCGACTGGGAGGACGACACCCAGCGCATCGAAGGCTGGGTCCACGGCCTGCCGGACCTGGCCCAGGAGCAGCCCGAGGTCGCGGCCTGGCTGGCGGAGACCAGCCTGGGCTGGCTCGAGGCCGTCGCGCCGGACGGCTTCCGCATCGACGCCGTGCGCCACATGCCGCCGGCGTTCATCCGGGCCATGGGCGAGACCCTGCACGCGGCCGCTGGCAGCGACTTCCGCCTGCTGGGGGAGTCCTTCACCGGCGACCCCTGGCTGCTCGCCGAGAGCCGACGAGAGGCCGGCCTGGACGCCGTCTTCGACTTCCCCCTGCGCTACGCCCTCGTCGACGCCTTCTGCCACGGCCGGTCCCTGGGCCGGGTCGGCGCCATCCTGAGCCTGGACCGCTACCACGACGACCCGAACACCAGCCTGGTCACCTTCCTGGACAACCACGACGTGAAGCGGGTGACCCACGAGTGCGGTGGGGATCTGGACAAGGTCCGGGCCGCCCTGGACACCCAATTCGCCCTGCGCGGCGTGCCGATGATCAGCTACGGCACCGAGGCCGCCCTGGACGGCGGCGAGGAGCCCGAGAACCGGGCGGACCTGCCCTGGGACCAGCCCCACCCGCTGGCCGAAGACCTGCGCCGGCTGACCCGTCGCCGCGCCGAGCACCCGGCCCTGGCCGAGGGCAACCTGACCGTGCTCGAGGCCAGCGACGACCGCCTGCTCCTCCGGCGGGAGTCCCGGGACGAAGCCCTCAACCTCGCGGTCACCCGCTCCGGCGTCACCCTGCTGCCCGCCACCGGCCACCCCTGGGTGCCGGACCTGCGGGAGGTGATCGTGACCGTGAGGGACGCCCCCCCGGGCGCCACCATCGCGCTCACGGGCACCGGACCGGACCTGGGCAACTGGGCCCCGCCCGAGGCCCACGTCGCGGGGCCCGACGGCACCGTGCGCTTCGAGGCCGTGCTCGGCGACGTGCTCGAGTACAAGCTCGTCGCCACCGGCGGAGAGACCGTGGCCTGGGAGCCCGGCGACAACCGCTACACCCAGGTCCGCTACGGCGACGGCCCCCTGGCGCTCGACCTGGTCTGGGGTTCCCGAGATCCGTAGCTCGTCGCCACGGGCCGCAGACCTGCTACCCGTGCCGGGCCATCACCACCCGGGCCCACGCCGGGATCGCGCGACTGCTCAGCACCATCCGCCGGGGGCCGATCCTGGAGACGGTCATCAGCAGCTGGACCGTCATGCCGTCGGGCAGCCGCGCCACCAGCTGGACGCGGTCCAGCGCCGAGAGGTACGCGATCGCCGCGATCACCAGCCGCATGCCCTCGCCATCGGTGCGGGTCGCCGCGCCGAGGTTGTCCCAGTCGTCGAAGGCCACCAGCAGGCTGGGCACCTGTCCGTCGCTGAACAGGGGCTGCACCAACAGCTCCTCCGGGACCACCTGGTCCGGGGCCTCCCGGTCCACCCGGCGGGGACCGGGCTGTGCCGGGTCCGCCTCCCGCATCAGCTCCCGGACCTTCTGGGCCACCGGCTGGGACGACTCGTCGCCGTAGTCCTTGCGACGGCGGAAGGGCACCGTGCTCTGGTCGCTGGGCCAGGCCAGCTCGACCTCGACCTGGCGCTTGCGGGCACCCTTGTGCCGTGGGGGCGCCGCCGGGTTCAAGGAGCGGATGGCGCGGTCGAGCACCAGCGCCTGGTCCGGCAGCACCGCCTCGTAGGTGCACTCGTAGAGCCGGCCCATGCGGTAGGGGTTCGCGTTGCCCGCGTGGCAGGTCGTGATGCGCGCCGCCAGTCGGACCGGGTTGTTCCGGCTCGGCAGGGCCACCCGCAGCCGGACCTCGCCCAGATCCGCCACCGGCTCCTCGGTCAGCAGGAAGAGCGCGTCGCGATCCATCCACATGACCGTGCCCTGGGTCGCGCCGTAGTCGCAGTCGATGGTGGCGCAGAGCGGCTGCCGCATGCGGCGAGCGAGGTGGGCGGTGTCAGCGCTCATGGGCCCGGGATCGGCGCGCAGCTCCCCGGACCTGAGGGGGATCAGCGCCCGTCTTCCGCCCAGCGCAGGTGGGCCTGCCAGGCCGCCTCGCCGAAGAGCTCGCGGGCCCAGGTCTCGCGGGTCACGGTCACCGCTACTCCGAGGCCGTCTGCGAGTCGGTTCATGTACGAGAAGCAGGCGACGACGTGCACGGCGTCATGGGCCTGGCGCTCGGTGAAGCCCGCCGCCAGCAGCCCCTGGAGCCCGGCACGGTCCATGCCCCGGGGCCGCAGGGTCAGCCGGGCGACAAAGCCCAGCAGCGCCCGGTCCCGCGGCCTCAGCGCCAACCCGTCGAGCACTCCGTCGATCAAGACCAGGCCTTCCTCCAGCGGCAGCGCCTCCGCCTTCGAACCGGCCCGCCAGAGCGCCCGGACCAAGGGCACCACCTGGGCCTCCCCCGCCGCGTCTACGTCTCGCAGGAACCCTGCGTGGGAGACCGTTCAGTAGAAGCAGTCGTTCAGCGCCGAGACCGCGGTGGCGATCAGCTCCTCGTCCCGGCGGCCGAGCACTGAGCCCCCGAAGGTCACCGCCGAGTTCATCTGCAGCACCGCCCGCAGCGTTCGCGGGCTGGGCTTCATCACCGCCACCACCGCGGGCACGTCGCGGCCCTGGTTGCGGTAGGCCGCCGTAGCGCGGGTCAGGGCGGAGCTCGATCCAGGCCATGGGACCCGACTAATCCGGCTACGCGCTGATCCGGCGACGGGCCCCGAGATCCTCGAACCAGGCGCTGCGTCCGTCCAGCAGGGTCACGGTCACCCGGTCCACCTGCTGGTGCGCCCCGAGCCCGAACCAGGCCTCGGGCGGACGGGCGGCGCCATAGGCGGACTCGGTCGTCACCCAGGCGGTCTGGACCCCAGCGCTCGTCTCCACCTCGACCCGGGCATGGAGCGGCGCCTCGACGGCGAGCCAGCCCGGCGCCGTGCAGCCGTCGGACAGCCACAGCGAGGGCCGCTCCGTGACCTGGGACGCCAACAGGTCCAGGACCCCGTCGCCGTTGTGGTCCGTCGCGACCAGGGAGCGCCAGGACCCCGGCGCGTCCAGGCCTCGGCTGGCGGAGACGTCCTCGAAGGACACGCCGTCGCCGGCGAGCATCACCAGGGTCAGGTCCTCGATCGGCATGCTCTCGTCGTCCGGGGAGAACCACATGTCCCCCCGAGCCACCCACAGGTCCCGGTGGCCGTCGTTGTCGTGGTCCAGGAT
>CAYFPX010000167.1:7499-12987 GCA_964344945.1 uncultured Enterobacterales bacterium | reverse complement strand
CCGGCCGGCCGTCCCCGTTGAGGTCGCCGACGTCCAGACCCATGCCCGAGACAGTGACGTCGCAGCCGCAGCCGCCTTCGAGCGAGAGCGCCCCGCCGTCGTTGCGCCAGAGCACGTCCGGTCCGTGCAGGTGGCCCATGTCCTCGACCACGTAGACGTCGAGATCACCGTCCCTCTGCCAGTCGAGCCAGGTGGCGTCGAAGCCCGAGCGGCCCGTGGCGCTTGGGTCCAGGTGGTCGCTGTCGACCACGAACCCACCGGCGCCGTCCCCGAGGAGCAGGAAGTCCGCCCGCGCGCTGTCCTCGGCGTCGGCCTGGCCGGAGTTCACCACGGCGTAGAGGTCCGCGGCGCCGTCGCCGTCCAGGTCTCCGGCGCTCAGCTCCTTGACCACCGTGCCCTCGAGGTCCGTGTGGGCCGGCAGCGGCGGCAGGGTGCCCTCGGTGAAGCCGGTGCCGTCCCCCAGCCACACGCTGGGGGTCTCGCCGCCGAAGAGCAGATCCAGCCGGCCGTCGGAGTCGACGTCCGCCGTCGTCGCCATCCAGGGGCCGTAGCCACCCGGGAAGGCCTCCCGGTCGAAGCCCTCGCCGTCGCGCCGGTACAGCTGCGGCACGTCGTCGGTGAAGCCCACCACCACGTCCAGGTCCCCGTCGGCGTCGACGTCCAGGACCGCCAGGCTGCCCCCTTCGCCGTGGGGGCCGTCGATCCGGGGGCTGCCGGCGAGGCCCCAGGCCTCTCCCACCTCGGTCCAGGTCGGCACCTCTGCGGTCCGCTCGCAGGCCTGGATCGGGCCCGCTGTCATCGCGAAGTCACCGCGGCTGACGCCCTCTCCGGTGTCGTCCACGACAGCGTCGGTGCAGGCCAGCAGCAGGGCGATCACGAGGCCCACCATAGCCGGGGCCTCTGATCCGGATCCGGATGGACCGATGGGGAAGCAGGAGAGTCCTTGACGATGGGAGCCAGCGACCCTAAAGTGCTAACGCAACCTCACGCTAACGAGGAAGCGGAGGACATCACCATGTCCATCTCGGCGTCCTTCCTGCGGGACCACGGGATCCAGCTCGGCCAGGGAGAGCTCGAGCGGCTCTTCAAGGAGGCGGTGCAGCGCTTCTCGCTGCGCACGCGGGCCGAGACCTCGGACCTGGAGCCGCACGAGCTCGCCGCCCTCTCCCGGGGCGGGCTGGGCGAAGCGCTCGACCTCTCCGACGACGACACCCCGGATCCTCTGAGCCAGGGCGCGGCGGAGTACGCCGCGCTCGTCGCCACGGCCCTGCCCGCCGCCCGCGCCGCCCGCCTGTTGGGGGTCGACGCCAGCCGCGTCCGCCAGCGCCTCGGCGCCGAGCCCCGGACCCTCTACGGCCTGAAGCACCGGCGCTCCTGGCGCCTGCCTCGCTTCCAGTTCGACGACGACGGCGACGGCCTGATCCCCGGCATCGAAGAGGTCCTGCCCCACCTGGATCCCGGCCTGCACCCGCTGAGCGTGGTCACCTGGTTCACCACCGTCAACGACGATCTCTGCCCGCCGGACCGCGATGATCCCCTGAGCCCTCGCGACTGGCTGCGGCTGGGTTACCCGCCCGCCCCGGTCGCCGCTCTGGCCGCCGATCTCTGACGCGCCGGCCCAGCCGGTCGGGGAAGCCCGGCCGCGCGACAGCCGTTCTCTCTGTACATCCAGCCCGGTCCTGCCTCCGGCGTGAACCCTCCGTCGGTCCCCTCGAAGGGGCCGCGACCCGCCGAGATCCCGCACCGTGCCCAAGCTGCCCCACCCGCCCTCTGCCGCGGCCCTCCGCGCATCGCAGCCCGAGCTGCGGGTCCTGCCCGCAGGCACGGAGCTGTGGCGGGTGCACTTCGCAGGCGGCCGGCGCCGCACCAGCTGGGACACCTTCCGCCACTACGGCCCGGTCACCTCGAGCCGCTTCGACCCCCACCTGCCGCCGCCGCGGGTCCAGGACCGGGGAGTGCTCTACGCCGCCGACCAGATCACCACGTGCGTGGCCGAGGTCTTCCAGGCCACCCGGGTCATCGACCGGGTGCTGCGGGAGCCCTGGCTCACCGGCTTCCGGCTCACGCGGCCGGTGGCGCTGGTGGACTGCACCGGCGCCTGGCCGACCCGGGCCGGGGCGTCGATGAACCTGAATTCCGGTCCTCGCAACCGTGCTCGCGCGTGGGCGCGAGCGATCTACCAGGCCCTGCCCGACGCCGAGGGGCTCTACTACGGGTCCTCGATGTTCGCGAACCAGCCCAGCGTGGCCCTGTTCGAGCGGGCCGAGGACGCCATCTCCGCCACCCCGACCTTCCACCGTCCCCTCGCCCACGGGGGGCTCACGCCGCACCTGCGCGTGGCGGCGGGTCGGCTCGGCTACAGCCTGGTCTGACCGCGACGGGTCACAGCCCCGCCAGCCCCTCGCAGCGCGCGTGCAGCGCCGACACCTCGTCGGTGCTGGCGGGGCTGACCAGCACCCGTGAGCTGCGGGCGGGCAGGTGGAATTCCAGCAGGTCGCCCTCGGCCGTGATCGCCTCGCCGGTGAACAGCTCCACGAAGGCCGTGTCCGGCCGAAGCCCCGCCCACTCGATGGCGTTGCGCAGGTCCAGCCCCTCGTCGGAGCGGTTGAGCGCCACCAGCGCCTGCTCCCCCAGGCCGTCGACCCGGGTCCAGGCCAGCAGATCGGCCTGGTAGAAGCCCGCCACCGGGTCGTACCCCATCCACACCTTGTGGGTGCCCGCGGCCAGGGTCGGCCACATCGCCCGCGCGTTGGCGAGCAGGCAGGTGTGGAAGAGGGTCTCGGCCTCCCGCTGGCTCAGCTCGCTGGGGAAGCGCATCGCCTGGCGGTTGTCCGGGTCGTGGTAGCCGGGCTGGCCGTACTCGTCGCCGTAGTAGATCAGCGGCAGGCCCTCGTTGGTGAGCAGCCAGGTCCAGGCCAGCCGCAGGCGCTCATACGGCTGATCCCAGTCCGGGGCGTCCAGGTCCTCCCGCACCGAGCCATCGGGGCACAGGCCGTCGCCGTAGAGCGAGCCGACCGCGCCCTCGGCGTGGGCGATGAACCGCTCCACGTCGTGGTTGCCCAGGAAGGTGCTCATCAGCGCCGGGTAGAAGTCGATCTCCGACCAGCTGCGAGACTCGGCCAGCTCCCAGAGCTCCCCCTCGTTGCGGCCCAGGCGGCTGAGGATGTCGAAGTAGAGGGGGAAGTCGAATTGGGCGTCCAGCTCGGCGTCGTTGACGTACTCGGCGATGAGCGCCCGGTCCGTCGTGAAGGTCTCCCCGACCGTGTAGAAGTCCTCGTCGCCTCCGGCGTCGCGGTGCTCGACCTCGGCCCGGACCCGGGCCTGGAGGTTGGTGTAGACGCTGTGGGGCATGTGCTTCACGGCGTCGACCCGGTAGCCGTCGAGCTCCCACTCCTTGAGGAAGTCCATCGCCTCGTCGACGCTCTCCACCAGCGGCTCGACGTCGTAGTACCTCAGGTCCGGCAGGAAGGGGTCGAACCAGCAGGTCTCCGGGCGCTGGTCCCAGTTGCTCACGCCGTCGCCGTCTTCGTCCTCGGCGCAGATGTAGGGGTCCGTGAACCAGTCGGGGTGGTTCGTCCACCAGGGGTGGTCGGTGTGCACGTGGTTGCCGACCCAGTCCGTGAGCACCCGTAGGCCCCGGGCGTGGGCCTCGTCGATGAGCTCCCGGAACGCGGCCTCGTCGCCGAAGTGCTCTTCGAGCCCCGAGGCGCTGGTGGGCCAGTAGCCGTGGAAGCCGCTGTAGTCCTGCCCGCACTTGTCGCCCCAGGCACCGGACGGGTTGTCCTGAGGCGCGGTGATCCAGATCGCCGTCACGCCCAGATCCACCAGGTAGTCCAGCTTGTCGGTGAGCCCAGCCCAGTCGCCGCCCAGGTAGTCGGTGATCGACCAGCTGGTGCCCTCGCTGCCGTCGTTGCTGGTGTCGCCGTTGGAGAAGCGGTCGACGAAGGCGTAGTAGAGCACCCCGGTCTCCCAGGACCTGTCGTCGGTCCAGAACGGGAGGTACAGCGGCTCGGCGGAGAAGCCGTCGCTGTCGCTGGCGGTGACGCGCAGGGTGTGGCGGCCTTCGGCCAGCCCGCTGAGCACCAGGGTGTCGCCACCGGCCAGGTCGTGGTCGACGGTCTCGCCGTCCAGGGTGATGGCCTGGGTCTCCAGGGCACCGCCACCGCTGCCGGCGGCCCAGTCCAGCTGCACGCTCAGCGAGCCGGCGGCCCGGTCGATGTCCACCGCGCTCGCCTCGACGGTCGGGCGCCGGCAGTCCTTCACCTCGGCCAGGGAGTTGCAGGCGGAGCCGCCGAGGGGGCAGGTCGGGTCGTAGGGCGTGCCCTCGTCGCACTGGAACAGGGGCTCGTCGGGGTTGCAGGCCCAGCCGTCGCCGTCCTCCACCACCTTGTAGGGGTAGTGACCCGGGGCCAGGTCCACCGTGACGGACCAGGTGCCGTTGGGTCCCTCGGTCATCGGGTGGGCGCCGGTGTCCCAGCCGTTGAAGGTGCCCGCCAGCGCCACGCTGCTGGGGTTGCCCCGCACGGTGTAGGAGAAGCTCGCCGGACAGAGCAGGTCGTCGGGCACGGTGGGCTCGGTGGTGTCGACGTCTCCGACCACGAGCGACAGGTCCAGGCTCACCACGGCGTCACAGTCGCCGAAGGCGGTCAGGGTCGCGGCCGCCACGCCCTCCCAGCCCGGCTCCGGCACCAGCCTCAGGACCTGGTCCTGGATCACCGCGTCCACGTGGTCGCTGCCCACGGCCTCCAGGTCCTCGGCCGGGGTGCTCGGCGCGAGCTCCGCCAGGGGGACCTCCAGAGCGACGCCGAGCTCGGTGCTGAGCTGCCCGGGATCGACCAGCTCGGGCACCTCCCCTCCTCGGCAGCAACCTGCGAGCACGGCCAGGATCCACACAACGCACCTCCGAGCTGAGTCACTCGCCTAACCCCAGGTCCGGGCGGGGTGTCGACGCGTCGACCAGGGGTGGCGACGAGTTGACGGGGAGCGGTGCCAAGTCCCTGGAATCCCGGGCCAGCAGGCTGGCCGACCCCTTGCTCTCCGGTTCGGCGCCGCATGTCGCGGCAGCTGCCCCAAGGAGGCACTCATGCGTTCGCTCACCCTGATGCTCCCCGTCTTCCTCGCCGTCACCGCGATGTCCGGCCCCGTGGCCGCAGAGGTCCCCTCCGCCCAGGCCAGCTGGCCCGAGCTGGCCGGGGACCAGCAGCGGATCGAGGCGGTCACGTCCGCCTACAACAAGGGCAAGACCAGCTACGACGTCACCGTGATCCGCCAGCTGTCGGCGTCCTACGAGGACGACCTGGCCTGGTCCAAGCAGGTCCGCAGCAAGTACAAGGCGCTCCTGGCCGAGCAGGGCTCCCAGGCCGACCTGTACTGGGACCTGGACAAGCTGGACATGGCCCTGAGCCAGTACGCGGCCAGCGTGAAGCGGCGCACGGGCAAGCAGATCAAGACGGTCGTGCGGAACCTGGAGCAGCTCCAGCAGAAGGCC
>CAYFPX010000167.1:0-7489 GCA_964344945.1 uncultured Enterobacterales bacterium | reverse complement strand
GCGGTCGCCAACGCCAACCCCCACCTGCTCGGCCGGTCCCTGGCAGACAGCCTCGCCGAGTCCGAGGAGAGCCTGGAGGTCATCGCGGCCCTGCTGGGTGAAGACCACCCGGACACCCGGCGTCTGCGCATGCAGTACGAGACCAGCCGAGTCGCCATCGAGGCCTGCCTGCGGGACCTCATCATGACCGACGCGAAGGACACCCGGGCCCCCAAGGAGATCTACGGTGGCCCCTCGAAGGAGGCCTGGCGGGCCGGCATCCGGACCACGTGGACCGAGACCTGGCCCGAGGACGACATCCTCGCCATCCGCTTCCACGACACGTCCTGGGAGCTCCGGCAGGAGATCGTCTGGGAGAACGGCGCCTGGCACAAGGTCGACATGAAGTACCTCTACGCCAAGGTCATCGTGGACTCCGGCGACGGCCTGGCCACGATGTACATCGCCGTGGTGAACGTCGACCAGACCCGCGGCGGCGCGGTCAGCTACGGCGTGCACACCAAGAAGAGCGGGTTCAAGATCGAGTACATGCTGAAGAAGAACCTGTAGAGGGCGCGGCACGGGGGCCCCGGCAAGGTGCCTGGGCCCCCCCGACCCCGCGTTACCCGATCGCGTGCCCACCCTGACCTTCTGCGAAGACGCCCTCCGCCGCGCCGGCCCCGCCCTCCGCAAGTCCCTCGCCGAGTCCGGCCACAAGGTCCGCACCGAGGAGTGCTTCGACCGCTGCGAGCAGTGCGAGAACCGCCTCCTCGTCCGCATCGACAGCTACTTTGCCGCCTTCCGTACCCCGGCCGACCTCCACGCTGCCCTCCAGCAGCTCGACGACGCATGAGGCCCCTGAACTGGCGCTTCGTCGGCGCCGCCCTCATGCTGCTCGGCGTCGCCGCCGGCGCCTTCGGTGCCCACGCCCTCGAGGCCCGCGTCACCCCCGAGCGCCTGGCCACCTGGGAGACAGCCGCGGACTACCACCTGGTGCACGCGCTGGCCTTGTTCGCCCTGGGAAGCTGGCGCCGCGCGCCGCCCCTCGGCGGGTGGCTGCTGACGATCGGCATCCTGGTCTTCTGCGGATCCCTCTACACGCTCGTGCTGACGGACACCCCGGGGCTCGGCGCCATCACCCCCATTGGCGGCCTGTCCTTCATGGCAGGATGGGCCGCTCTCGCCGTGGCGGCCACGAAGGACCCCGGCGATCCCGGGCAATAGCCCGTCCTCCAGACCCGTAGGGAGTGCCACAAGATGTTCCTCACGGCCTACCTCGCATCCCTCGGCTTCGGCGTCGTCCTGATCGGGGCCGCAGTGGTCTTCGGAGACGCCGACAAGGACTTCGACAAGGACTTCGACGTCGAGAAGGACTTCGACTTCGACAAGGACTTCGAGTTCGACGGCGACGTGGACATCGACGTGGACGTGGACGCCGACGCCGACCTGGACGGCGACATCGAGCCCGAGCACGACCTCGACCACCCCGAAGCCGACCTGGTCCACGTGGGCCCGGACAAGAAGCCGATCGCCAGGCGCCGCAAGCCCTACATCCCCTTCCTGAGCATGCGCTTCTGGACCTATGCGCTGGCCAGTGGCGGCGGCGTGGGCACGGTGCTCACCCTGCTGGGCCTCCCCGTCGCCCTGCACGCCCCCGCCGCCCTCGGCAGCGGCGTCGCCCTGGGCTGGACCGCGGCCTGGACCTTCCACAAGCTGAAGCAGGCCACCGCCGACAGCACCGTCCGCCCCGCTTCGCTCAAGGGCGCCGAAGCCCAGGTCGTGCTGCCCATCCGCCCCGGCGAGCGCGGCAAGATCCGCCTGCACATCCAGGGCGCCAGCCTCGAGCTGCTGGCCCGCAGCCGCGAGGATCGGGTCCTCAACCCCCGGGAGACCGTGCTGATCGTCGAGGTCCAGCAAGACACCGCGATCGTCACGCCCGTCCCCCAGCTCGCTACCCAGTCGAACACCTAGGAGCCAACACCCATGGAGAACCTGATCGGACTGATCTGTGGCGCCGGCGCAGCAGCGGGACTGCTCGCCTTCGTCGTGGTCGTGGTCAAGCAGTTCCTGTTCATCTGCAGCCCCTATGAAGTCCTGATCTTCTCGGGCCGCAAGCGCCAGCTCGCCGACGGCGGCTCCGTCGGGTACCGCATCATCCTGGGCGGTCGCGCCGTGCGCATCCCGATCATCGAGCGCGTGGACCGCATGGACCTGCGCAACGTCCCGATCGACATCCACGTGTCCAACGCCTACTCCAAGGGCGGCATCCCCCTGCGGGTCCACGCCGTGGCCAACGTCAAGGTCTCCAGCAACCCGCGGCACCTGGGCAACGCCATCGAGCGCTTCCTGGGCCGAGACCCGGCGGAGATCAAGCAGGTCGCCAAGGAGACCCTCGAGGGCCACCTGCGTGGCGTGCTGGCGAACCTGACCCCGGAAGAGGTCAACGAGGACCGCCTGAAGTTCGCCCACCAGCTCATCGACGAAGCCGAGGAAGACCTGGAGAAGCTCGGCCTGCAGCTCGACGTGCTGAAGATCCAGTCCGTCAGCGACGAGGTGAACTACCTCAACAGCATCGGCCGCCAGGCGATCGCCCGGGTCATCAAGGACGCCGAGGTCGCCGAGAGCGTGGCCAAGTCGACCGCCGAGCAGACCGAGGCCCAGGCCCGCCAGTCCGGCGAGGTCGCCAACCAGCAGGCCGAGACGGCCATCGTGACCGCGCAGAACCAGCTGCGGGAGATCACCGCCGAGCTCGACGCCGAGGCCCGCTCCGAAGAGGAGACCACGGAACAGGCCGCGCTCCAGGCCCGGGCCGAAGCCGAGCAGGCCCTGCAGGAGCTCCGGAAGAGCCTCGAGGCCGTGCGTCTCCAGGCCGACGTGGTCCTGCCGGCCCAGGCCAACCAGGCCGCCGAGGAGTTCCGGGCCCAGGGCGAGGCCGCCTTCACCCACGAGCAGGGCAAGGCCGGCGCCGCCGTGCTCCAGCTGATGACCGACGCCTGGGTCAAGGCCGGCGACAACGCCAAGGACATCTTCCTGATCCAGAACCTGGAGCAGGTGCTCAACACGGTGGTGGAGCGGGTCAACGCCGTCGAGGTCGACGACGTGACCGTGCTCGACGGCGGCAACGGCGAAGGCCTGGCCCGCTACGTCGGCGCCTACCCCGCCATGGTCAACCAGGTCCTGCGGGAGCTGAAGGAGACCACTGGCGTGGACGTGCTCGGCATCCTCAGCACCACCACCACCGAAGGAGGCAAGTGATGGAAGACCTCATCCTCATCGCGACCACCATCCTCACCGTCGCCGGCATCGCCGGGTTCGCCTTCCTCTACACCGTGCGCAACCTGGTCTACATCTGCGGCCCCAACGAGGTCCTGGTCTTCTCCGGCACCACGAGCATCGTGGGCAAGCGCCGGGTCGGCTACCGCATCGTCAAGGGCGGCATGTCCATCCGCAAGCCCATCATCGAGCGGGTGGAGCGCATCGACCTCACCAACATGACCGTCGAGGTCAAGGTGACCGAGGCCTACTCCCTGGGGGGCATCCCCCTGACCATCCAGGGCGTCGCCAACCTCAAGGTGGCGGGCCACCAGCCCGAGCTGCACAACGCCCTGGAGCGCTTCCTGGGCAAGTCCCGCAAGGAGATCCTCCAGGCCGCCAAGGAGACCCTCGAGGGCAACCTGCGCGGCGTGCTCTCCCAGCTCACCCCCGAGCAGGTCAACAACGACAAGCTCATGTTCGCCGAGAAGCTGCTCGAGGAGGCCGAGGCCGACCTGCGCAAGCTGGGGCTGGTGCTCGACGTGCTCAAGATCCAGAACGTCACCGACGAGGTCGGCTACCTGGACAGCATCGGCCGCATCCAGTCCGCGGAGATCATCCAGCGGGCCCGCATCGCCGAGGCCAACAACCAGGCCCAGTCCAAGATCCAGGACGCCGAGCAGCGCAAGAAGGCCCGGGTCGCCGAGGCCCACGCGGAGATGGAGATCGTCAAGGCCTCGACCGCCAAGCGCGTCACCGACGCCAAGACCCGCCGCAAGGCGGTGGTCGCCGAGGAGGTCGGTCGGGTCAAGGCCCTGATCGCCAAGGCCGAGGCCGAGCTGTTGGTGCAGGAGGCCCGGGTGGAGCAGGTCCGTCGGAAGCTCGAGGCCGACGTGGTCGCGCCGGCACGCGCGGACATGGAGAAGCAGCAGGCCGACGCCCGCGCCTCCGCCGCCCAGATCATCGAGGAGGGCAAGGCCACCGCGGCGGTGCTCGAGGAGATGATCACCACCTGGAACCACGGCGGCGAGTCCGCCCGGGACATCTTCCTGATGCAGAAGCTCCAGGCGGTCATGGCCCGACTGGTGGACACCATCCAGGAGGTCAAGGTCGACCGCATCACGGTCCTGCCGGAGGGCAGCAGCCGCGCCGGCAACGCCGCCAAGCTCGTCGAGGAGCTCAAGGCCGGGGTCGGGGTCGACCTGCCCAAGATCGTCAACCGCCTGGGGGTGGGCGCGGAGTAGATAGGATCAGCCCGTGCCCCTGCTCGCGCTCCTGGCCTGCTCCGCCGACTACGCGGTGGCCACCGTCACCGTCGACGCCGACGCCCCGGTCGACGTCGCCTCCGAGCTCGCCGCGTACGTGGTCGAGGACCCGAACAGCGGCGACGGTGACGGTGCCGCCTGGATCGTCATGACCGAGGAGCAGCAGACCTGCGCCGACATGCAGGCCCTGCCCGAAGCCACCCGCGACGAGGCCTGGCTGCTCTACAGCACCACCGGCCTGGCGATCTACCTGGCCTTCGACACCGTCGACGACGGCGCGACCTACCTGGACTGGGAGGACACCTACTGGGGCGGCGAGGCCCACAGCCCCACCGGCACCCGCTGGATGGAGGCCTGGGCCTTCGGCGACGGCCAGCGCTTCAACCTGGCCGGCGGCTGGTTCCAGGTCGAGCGGCGCCGGGTCGACGACTTCAAGGGCAGCTTCGTGGTGCCCTGGTACTCGGGCGATGTCGAGGCCGAGCACTGCGGCGGCTGGGACGACGGCGCGCTGGACACCGGCGCACCGTGATCCTGGCGGCCTGGCTCATCGCCTGCGGCGGTAGCGAGGACCTCGCCCCGCGGGACCTCGACGAGACCGCCACCACCCTGTGGGCCGAGGGCGACTGGTACGACCTGGGCCGGGTCGCGATCCTGATCACCTCCAGCGGGGTGCTGGACTGCGAGGAGTTCCTGGAGCCCCAGGAGATGCTCGAGGAGCCGCTGTCCACGCTCTACCAGGACGACGGCACCTTCCACCTGCTCTCCTGGGAGCGGGTCGAGGTGCCCGCCGACAGCGGGCTGGCCCCGGACGCCGAATTCCCGGGCTTCGAGGGCCTCTGGACCGTGGCCGGTGACGGCCCCGGCTGGCGCTCGGAGCTGCGTAGCACGGTCTTCCACGACGGCCAGCTGAGCGACGCTCTGCCGTCTGGGACCTGGCTCTCCCTGGAGACCACCGCCGAGCCCGGGCCGGTGAACGGCACCTACAGCACGGGCCAGGTCGAGGCCGCCTTCTCGGCGGACCACTGCGGCGAGACCCTCGCCTACCGGGTGTTCTGACCCCCAGACGGCCGGTTACGGTGCGCCGTTCCCTCCGGAGACCGCACCATCCCTCAGCTCCACGGCAACACGACCGGCCTCAAGCCCAGCCAGGTCAAGACCCTCACCGCGCTCTACCGCCGGCGGGTGCCCCAGGGCCGCTTCCTCGACCCGCGCACCGCCCGCTACCTGACCGAGGCCTCCCGCGGCTGCAGCCGCCAGGTGGGCCTCATCGTCGACCGGCTCGGGGTGGTCCAGAAAGTCATCGTCGGCGACGCCCACCGGGTGTTCCTGCCCGATCTCGGGCGGGCCCGGGCCGGTGCGTCCCGCTTCCGCGGCGTCCGCCTGGTGGTGACCAAGCTGCGGGGCGAGCCCTTGAGCAAGGACAACCTCACCGACCTCTCGCTGCTGCGGCTCGACGCCGTCATCGCCGTGCACGCTGGCATCGATGGCCTGCCTGGCCGAGTCGACTACGGCCACCTGCTGCCCCCTGGCGCCGAGACGTCAGGCTTCTGGCACACCGAGTCCGTGCCTTCGGTGCACGCCTGGACCGACGACTTCCAGGCCTTCATCCAGGACCTCGAGGGCCAGTTCTCCCGGGCCTGGGCCGCCGAGGACGTCGGCGAGGCCGGCCGCGCCATCGTCATCGGCGTGGGGCTGGGGGACCGGCTGGAGGCCGAGCGCTCCCTGGCCGAGCTCGAGCGGCTGGCGGAGACCGCGGGCCTGCACGTGGTGGACCGCGCCCTGCAGCACCGCCGCAGGCCCGACGGCCGCTACGTGATCGGCAAGGGCAAGCTCCAGGACATCCTGCTGCGCTCCATGCACCTGGGCGCCGACGTCTTGGTGTTCGACGGCGAGCTCGCCCCGTCCCAGCTGCGCAACATCGCCACCGAGACCGAGCTCAAGGTGCTCGATCGCACCCAGCTCATCCTGGACATCTTCGCGCTCCGGGCGACCACCCGGGAGGGCAAGCTCCAGGTCGAGCTCGCCCAGCTGCGCTACCGGCGGCCGCGGCTGAAGGCCATGCCCACCGCCATGAGCCGCCTCACCGGTGGGATCGGCGGGCGGGGACCCGGTGAGACCAAGCTGGAGATCAACCGGCGCCGGGCCGACGAGCGCGAGGCCCGCATCAAGAAGGAGCTCAAGAAGCAGGGCAAGCACCGGGGCATGCGCCGGGCTCGCCGCCGCAAGGTCGGCCTGCCCCTGGTCTCCATCGTCGGCTACACCAACGCCGGCAAGTCCACCCTGCTCAACCGCATGACACGGTCCGCGGTCGACGCCGAAGACAAGCTCTTCGCCACCCTGGACCCCACCAGCCGGCGCCTGCGCTTTCCCGAGGAGCGCGAGGTCATCCTGACCGACACGGTGGGCTTCATCCGCAAGCTCCCGCGTGACCTGGTCGAGGCCTTCTCCTCGACCCTGGAGGAGGTGGTGGACGCCGATCTGCTGCTGCACGTCATCGACGGCGCCTCCGACGAAGCCGAGGTCCACGTGGCGGCGGTGGACAAGGTCCTGGCCCAGCTCGGGGTCAGCGAGACCCCCACCCTGCGCGTGGTGAACAAGATCGACGCCGTGGCGCCCGAGCACTGGCCAGCCCTGAAGTCCACCTACGGAGCGGTCCTGTGCAGCGCCTCCAACGGAGAGGGCCTGCAGGAGCTGCTGGAGACCGTGGAACAGACCCTGTTCCGCCAGCGGGCACAGCAGCAGGGCCTCGGCGCATGACCCTGTGGTGGCTGCTCGCCTGTCAGGGCACCGGCACCGCCGACTCCGGCGCCACGACCGCACCACCTGCACCGGCCTGGACCCAGGTCGGTGTCGCCTGCACCCTGGCGGACCACGGCTGGTCCGCCTGGGCCCAGGGCCTGTACGGCGACGCCCAGCTGCGCATCGCAGGCGCCACCGAGGACACCGAGGACGAGACCCACCCGCTGACCGTGCGGGAGGCCGATCCGAGCGGC
>CAYFPX010000166.1:0-18961 GCA_964344945.1 uncultured Enterobacterales bacterium | reverse complement strand
TCGGTGTCGGCGTCCGTGTCGGCGTCGGCGTCGGTGTCGGCGTCGGCGTCCGTGTCGGTGTCGGTGTCCGCATCGGTGTCGCTGTCGGTGTCCGTGTCGGCGTCGGTGTCGGTGTCCGCGTCGGCCCAGACGCCGCTGTCCGCGGTGCCTGTGTCGGCGGTCGTGGTGTCGTCGCCGCAGCCGGCGAGGGTGGCGAGGGCGGCGAGGGTCAGCGTGGTCATGGGTTCTCCGGGGCCTTTCGCGGAACACTGCCCAATAACGGACCGGGTGCGCCAGGGGCCACGGGTGCGCAGGAACGCTCGATCAGGGTGGCCGCGCGCTGATCCAGCGCCGGGTCCGGGAGCCAGCGCACGCCGGTCGCGGCGGTCACCCGCTCGGCCAGGGGCTCCTCGGAGCACAGCACGGCCAGGTCGACACCCGCGCCCGCGGCCCGGTTCAGCTGGCGCTGGAGGCTCTCGGTGGCGGCCTGGCGGCAGCTACGGACCCGTGCGCCTTCGAAGATCGCGCACCAGCTCGCGTCGATCGGGGGCGCCTCGCCGCCGGCACCGGTCGGGTTGAAGCGGGCGTCGAAGAAGGTGCCCTGGTGGCGGCGGGCGAGGGCGTCGGGCTCGGCGCCAGGCACGGTCCAGGCGCCGGTCGGGGCGTAGGCCTCCCAGGCCGCCTGCGGCGCAGCGGGGTGTGCGCCGTGGGCCCGGGCCGCGGCGTCGAGCCACAGGTGCCCGAGGCAGTTGCGGGCGAAGCGGCCGGCCCGGCCACAGGTCTCGACCGCCGCGCCGGGGCCGTCGGCGGCCGCGATGGCCTCGGCGACCAGGAACCAGCACTCGTCCTGCCAGAGGGGGTCGTCGGTGCCCTCGCAGAGGGTGATCGCGGTCTGTCGGTCGTCGGGGGCCACCTGTCCGGCGAGCAGGGCCAGGCACTCCCCCGCGGCCTTGGGGGGGAGTCCCCGGCACGCCGCGGCCGCCGCAGCGGGGTCGCGGTGGGCCTGCTGCACGCTCGCCACCAGCGCCTCCCCGGGATGAGGGCGGTCGCAGGCACTGACCAGGATCAGGAGGAAGGGCATCAACCTCTGGAGTGTAAGGGGCCCGGATGGGCCGGGCATGGGGTTCTACCTGACCATCCGCCGAGTGACCGACGCGACCCTGCGCGTGGGGGCATGACCACCCCGGCCACAACGGTTACCCCGGGCGCCCAAGCTGACGACAGGGAGTCGCATGGCCTCGCCGCGCAAGATGCTGGCCGCCGTCCTGCTCACGGGAGGGCTCACCCTCTCGGCCTGCCAGACCGTTCCTCAACAAGGGGCGGCCAGGGGGGAGACCCTCTACGCGACCTGCCAGCCGTGCCACGGCGATGCAGGTCTCGGCAAGCAGGAGATCGGTGCGCCCGCCATCGCCGGCCTGGAGTCCTGGTACGTCCAGGCCCAGGTCCAGAAGTTCATCGATGGCGTCCGGGGGGCCCACCCCGACGACATGGAGGGCGCCCGCATGCGCCCGATGGCCCGCTCGCTCCGCACCGAAGCCGACGTCGCGGCGGTCGCCGAGTTCGTCTCGGGTCTGCCGGCCTCCAAGCCCGCGGCCGTCCTGAGCGGCGGCGACGCCACCAAGGGAGCGGCCGGCTACGCGGTCTGCACCGCCTGCCACGGCGCCGACGGCAAGGGCAACAAGGCCCTCAACGCCCCCGGGCTCACCGGACAGTCCGACTGGTACATGCTGGCCCAGCTCGAGAAGTTCAAGAACGGCCAGCGCGGCGCCGACCCTCGCGACACCTCCGGCGCCACCATGCGCCCCATGGCGATGAGCCTGGCCGACGACCAGGCCATGCTCGACGTCATCGCCCACATCCAGACCCTTCCCTGACGGAGCGCCAAGATGGCGGGACCCGACAACGAAACCTCGGACGAGCTGACCACCCGGATCTTCCGGATCACGATGGTCATGGCCGCGCTGTTCATCGGCTCGGCCTTCCTGTTCGTCATCTGACGAGAGAGCGAGACCCATGATCAGTCTCTTTGTCGAGTCGGCGAGCACCTACGCCAACAGCATCGACAACGTCATCCTCCTCATCTTCCTCATCGTCACCTTCTGGGGTGGCGTGGCGCTGGCCGTGATGTTCACGTTCCTCTGGATGTTCCGGGAGCGGGAGGGCGTCAAGCCCGAGTACATCACCGGAAAGGAGAAGCACCTCAAGCGGTGGATCACCCTTCCACACTGGGTGATCATCGCCTGCGACGGGCTCATCATCTTCGGCGCGATCCAGGTCTGGTACCACGTCAAGCAACAGAAGCCGGCGGCCGAGCAGGTGGTCCGCATCACCGGCACCCAGTGGACCTGGCTGTTCCAGCACCCCGGCCCCGACGGCGAGCTCGACACCGACGACGACATCCGCACCGCCGACGACCTGCACGTGATGGTCGACACCGTCTACCACTTCCAGCTCGAGGCCACGGACGTCATGCACAGCTTCAGCGTCCCGGTGTTCCGGCTGAAGCAGGACGCCGTCCCCGGCCGGCGCATCCTGGGCTGGTTCGAGCCTACCAAGGCCGGTGAGTACGACATCCAGTGCACCGAGATGTGCGGCATCGGACACGGCCTCATGCAGGGCCGCATCCACATCGAGACCCCGGAAGAGCACCAGGCCTGGATGGCCTCGATGGCTCTGAGGAACTGACATGGAAGCGACGCACGACCACGGCCACGGTCACCACGAAGAGCAGAACTGGTTCATCAAGTACTGCTGGTCGACCGACCACAAGATCATCGCGATGCAGTACCTCATCACCGGCATGGCGATGGGGCTGATCGGCGCCTTCATGGCGTACGCCTTCCGCATGCAGCTGGCCTTCCCGGGCATGCACGTGCCGTTCTACGGCGTGGTGACCCCAGACGCCTACAACGCCCTGGTCACCAACCACGGGACCATCATGATCTTCTGGGTCGCGATGCCCGTGCTCATCGCGGCCTTCGGGAACTACCTCATCCCGCTGATGATCGGCGCGGACGACATGGTCTTCCCGCGGATCAACCGCCTCAGCTACCAGATCTTCCTGGTCAGCGCGGTCGTGTTGATCGTCAGCTTCTACGTGCCCGGCGGCGGCTTCGGCGGCGCCTGGACCGCCTACCCGCCCCTGAGCGCCGAGGAGATCTACAGCCTGACCCCCACGGGCTCCAGCCTGTGGCTCATTGCGGTCGGCCTGGAGTTCGTCGCCTTCCTGCTCGGCGGCATCAACTTCATCACCACGGCCATGAACAGCCGGGCACCGGGCATGAGGGCCCTGGACGTGCCCGTCACGGTCTGGATGATCGTCGTCGCGAGCATCCTGTTCATGGCGTCCGTCGGCCCCCTGATCGCCGGCGCGGTGATGCTCTTGTTCGACCAGAACCTCGGCACCGGGTTCTTCGACCCGGCCTCGGGCGGCGACCCCGTCCTCTGGCAGCACCTGTTCTGGTTCTTCGGACACCCCGAGGTCTACGTCGTCCTGCTGCCGGCCATGGGCATCTCCGGTGAGATCATCGCGGTGTTCTCCCGCAAGAAGCTCTTCGCCTACAAGACCATCCTGCTGACCGCCATCGGCACCGGTGTCCTGAGCTTCTTCGTGTGGGCCCACCACCAGTTCATCAGCGGCATCGACCCGCGCATGGCGAACATCTTCACCATCACCACGGTGCTGATCTCCATCCCCATCGCGGAGATGGTGTTCCTGTACATCGCCACCCTGTACAAGGGCTCCATCCGGTTCACGGTGCCGATGCTCTGGGCCCTGGCGTTCGTGGCCGAGTTCATCATCGGCGGCATCACCGGCATCTACCTGGGTGCCAGTGGCTCCGACATCTACTTCCACGACACCTACTTCGTGCTCGCCCACTTCCACTACACGTTCTTCCCGATCGCCATCATCGGGACCTTCGCGGGCTTCACCTTCTGGTTCCCGAAGATGTTCGGGAAGATGATGAACCCGCTGCTGGGCAAGCTCCACTTCTGGGGCACCATCATCCCCTTCAACCTGGTCTTCATGCCCCTGTTCGTCCTGGGGGCCTCGGGCCAGCACCGCCGCATCTACGACTACACCGGCTTCCCGGAGCTGGCCCTGGACTGGATGCAGATGCTGCGGATCGTGGCGACCAGCGCGATGGTCGTGATGCTCATCTTCCAGGTCTTCTTCTTCCTCAACATCTTCTGGTCGCTCAAGAACGGCAAGAAGGCCGAGGACAACCCCTGGAAGTCCAACACCCTCGAGTGGACCACCGACCAGACCCCTCCCGGCCACGGCAACTGGGCCACCCTGCCCACCTGCTACCGGGGCCCCTACGAGTACGCCCACCCGGACCGGGAGAGCGACTACTGGCCCCAGAACGAGCCGCCCGAAACCGCTGCTGCCAAGTGAGCTGAACCGACATGGAAAAGCCCATCGCAACCACCCGCACCGTCATGGGGATGACCACCGGCAAGCTCGCCGTGTGGTGGGTCATCGGCTCCGAGATCGTCATCTTCGGCGGGATCCTGGCCAGCTACCTCATGCACCGGCTGGGTCACCCCGAGTGGGCCAGCTACGCCGCCCACACCAACACCACCGCCGGGGCCTTCAACACCCTGGTGCTGCTGACCAGCAGCCTCACCGCGGTCCTGGCCCACAACGCCGCCGAGCGAGGCGACGGCAAGCGGGCGGCGAACCTGCTGCTGGCCACCGTCGGCGGAGCGATCATCTTCCTGATCGTCAAGGGCTTCGAGTGGACCCACGAGATCCACCTCGGGTACACCATCTCGGCCAACAACTTCTGGTCGTTCTACTACACGGCCGCGGGCGTGCACGCCGCGCACGTCATCGCCGGTGCTGCCCTGATGGTCTGGGTCTCGTTGCAGGCCCGCAAGAACGAGAACCTTGAGCGGGTCGAGCTCATCGGCCTGTACTGGCACTTCGTCGACCTGGTCTGGATCTTCCTGTTCCCGCTCCTCTACATCGCCAAGTAGGTCGGATTCGTCATGTCTGAGCACGCTCACAGCCACGATCACGGCGACGACCACGGCGGTCACCACGCCGTCCCGGACAGCCACTACATCAAGATCTGGGCGATCCTCTGCGTCCTGCTGGTCATCAGTGTCCTCGGGCCGGAGATCGGCATCCCGCTCCTGACGTTGATCACGGCCTTCGGGATCGCGTTCATCAAGGCGTACATGGTCATGAAGAACTTCATGCACCTCAACGTGGAGAAGCCCATCATCCACTACGTCATCGCAACCTGCCTGGTCTTCATGGTGCTGTTCTTCTCCGGCACCGCGCCGGACGTCATGAAGCACGAGGGCCTCAACTGGGAGAACGTGACCTCGAAGGAGGTCGTGCGGGTTGGCCTGGAGAAGATGGCCGCCGAGGGCGACGGCCACGGCGGGGGTGACGATCACTGATCGTCCCGATCCGCCGGCTGACCCCGAGGGAGCCGACATGAGCGTGACCGCTCTGCCCATCACCGAAGCCCACCGACGGGGAGCTCCGCGCCCCAACCTGAAGGTCGCGCCCAACGGCGTGGTCGGCATGCTGATCTTCATCACCTCGGAGCTGATGCTCTTCGCCGGGCTCATCTCGGCGGTGGCCATCGTGAAGTCCCGGGCCATGGTCTGGCCGCCCCCCGGCCAGCCCCGGCTGCCCGCGGGGGAGACCGCCCTCAACACCCTGGCGCTGATGGCCAGTGGTGCGCTGCTCTACTGGGCCGGCAGGAAGTTCCTCGAGGACCCCAAGAAGGCCCTGGTGCCCATGCGTGTGGGCATCGGTCTGGCGGCTGTCTTCGTGCTGCTCCAGGGCCGCGAGTGGGTCGCCATGCTCGGCCAGGGCCTGACCCTGACCTCCAGCGCCATGGGCTCTTTCTTCTACCTGATGGTCGGCCTGCACGGCCTGCACTGCCTGGCGGCCCTCTGCGCGATGGTCTGGACCGAGCGCCGGCTGGTCTCCGGCCGGCTGACCCACACCGAGTTCTGGACGGCCCGGCTGTTCTGGTACTTCGTCGTGTTGATCTGGCCGATCCTGTACTGGCGCCTGTATCTCTGAGTCATGGCGTCGCTGCTCCCGCACCTGATCACCGCGTCGGCCTGGGCCTGCGCGGTCTGTCAGGACCCTGAGGACAAGAGCAACGCGACCTTCGGCTACTCGACCGCGTTCCTCAGCTTCCTGCCGCTGATCGCGATGGCCGCGGTGGGGTGGTGGTTCTGGAAGCGGCTGAAGCTGCTGGAGGCCGAGCAGGCGGGGCAGGTCCTGGAGCTGGGTCAGGACTGAACGCCCGCAGTCCAGCCCGCAGCCGCGGGCCCGAGGCCCGCAGACCGCCCTGGCCGTGGTACCAGGGAGAAGGGGGTACGGCCGAGGTGTCCTTGTCGGAGTCGTTGCGGAGCAGGCGGCCCGGGCGCGCGAGCCCGATCGCCTCGATCCGCTTCCAGGTCAGCCTGGTGCTGCTGGTCTCGGCCCTCAACGGCATCCTGCTGGTGGTGCTGGCCGGCTGGCTCGCGTCGCCGGGCGAGGAGCTCCAAGGCATCGACCAGCTGCAGCTGGGACTGCTCCAGGGTCGGCTCGAGTCGGTCCACGAGGAGGTCCTCGCGGGAGAGAGCACCGCGGAGGGCGAGGACGAGGTCCTGGACGGTCTCCAGAAGGAGGTCGCGGACCTCGGCGAAGCCGCCCAGGAGCTGGGCTACGCCCTCAAGGACTACCGCTGGACCCTGTCGGCCCGGCGGGCCTCGGAGCTCGAGGACGGCGACCAGCAGCTCCGCCAGGTCCACCTGCGGGTGCTCGGCGCCCTGCACGTGCTCCAGCGGGAGCAGCGCACCGACCCGCCGCCCCTGTGGGTGCTCGGCCTGATGCTCGGCTGGGTCGTGCTCACCACCCTGGCCACCGTCGTGGTGGCCCTGAGTCTGCGGGGCGTGCTGTCCGCGCCCCTGCGAGACCTGGCCCGGGCCGCGAGCCGGGTCGGCGAGGGCGAGCTGGACAAGCCCTTCCCGGATCCCTCCGGCGCCGAGGAATTCCGCAAGCTCGGCCGGGCGCTGGAGTCGATGCGGACCAGCCTGGTCTCGAGCATCGAGGACTTCGAGGAGCAGAACGCCGTGCAGACGGCGATGCTCCAGGTGCTCAACGACGGCGTGCTCTTCCTGGACCAGGAGGAGCGGGTGATGGGCTTCAACCCCGCGGCGTCGCTGATCCTGGCGACCCGCGACGTCGATCTCCAGGAGGGCACGGCGGTCCAGACCGCCGTGCCCGGCCTGCCCGTGGGCTCGATCAACCACTGGGCGGGCAACAAGCTCGAGCTCGACTTCATCGACGACGACGACGAGCAGTACCTGACCGTGTGCGCTCACCGGGTGGACGTCCAGGGGCCCGGTCTGCGCAGCGCCTGGGTGGTGGTGGTCCGCGACGTGACCAAGGCCGTCGAAGTCGAGGGCCTGAAGCGGGACTTCCTGAGCGTCGTGACCCACGAGCTGAAGACGCCGCTCACCGTGATCGACGGCTACCTGCGGCTCCTGATGCGCGGCAAGGGCGGGGGACTCACCGACAAGCAGCGGGAGCTCTTGGGGCGCTCGTCGGAGCAGGTCGCGGTGCTCACCCGCATGGTCCAGGACCTGCTCGACGCCACCCGCCTCGAAGGCGGCAACCTCCAGCTGGAGATCGGGTCCGTGGACGCGGGTGCAGCCCTGGAGGAGTGCGCCCACGGCCTCGCCGGAGACGCCGATGCTCGCGGCATCCACCTCGCGTGCGAGGTCGGCGCCGAGGCCCGAGCGGCGATCCGGGCGGACCCGTTCCGGCTGCAACAGGTGCTGGGCAACCTGGTCCGCAACGCGCTGAAGTTCACGCCCGAAGGCGGCCGGGTGACCCTCACCGGGACCCGAGAGGGCGACGCGATCCTGCTCGCCGTCACCGACACCGGCCGGGGCATCCCTTCGAGCGCCCTGCCGCGGCTCTTCGACAAGTTCTACCAGGTCCAGCGCGGCGACACCCGCAAGGCCGGGGGCGCCGGCCTGGGCCTGTACATCTGCGATCAGCTGGTCCGCGCCATGGGCGGGGAGCTGGCGGTGGCGTCCACGGTGGGGGAGGGCAGCACGTTCACGGCCCGCCTGAACCGGGTGCCCACACAGGAGGAAGCATGAGAGGTCGACCCCTTGGAGAGATCCTGTGCGAGGCGGGGCTGCTCGAAGCCCGGCTCCAAGAGGCACTGAGGCTGCAGGAGATCGAGCCCGAGACCCTGCTGGGCGTTGCGCTGGTGCGGATCGGCGCGGTCGTCGAGGACGACGTGGCCCGGGCCGTGGCCCTCCAAGCAGGCCTGGAATTCGTGGACCCCACCCTCTGCGCCGTGGACCCGGCGGTGGCGTGGCGCATCGGCCGCGCCTTCGCCGAGCGCCGCCAGGTGTTGCCCCTTGGCCGCAAGGCCGGCATGGTCCGGGTCGCGGTGGCGGACCCCCGGGACCAGGAGCTGCTGCGCGAGCTGGAGTTCGCGTTCAACGGGCCGGTCCAGCCGGTGGTGGCCGGCCCGACCCGCCTGCGCGAGGCCATCCTGCTGCACTACGACATGGAGCCTGTGGCCGCCCGCATGCTCTCGGGAGTGGACCCCAGCCTGCGCAGGCTGACCACCGCCCCGACCTCGTTCGAGCTGGATCCGGGAGCCGTGACGCGGCACCTCCGGGGCGGGGCTGGCCCGGTCTACGTGGACCTGGTGGACTTCCTGCTGATCAACGGGATCGAGCGAGGGGCCAGCGACCTGCACATCGAACCTCAGCGGGACAAGGTGCGCGTGCGCATGCGCATCGACGGCCTGCTGCGCGAGGTCCTCACCCTGCCGGACTGGGCCCAGCAGAGCCTGGTCGGTCGGCTGAAGGTCCTGGCCCGCATGGACGTGGCCGAGCGCCGGCGGCCCCAGGACGGCAAGGTGGCCGCACGGCTGGCTGGCCAGGACGTCGACCTGCGCATCGCCACCATGCCCAGCCAGTTCGGGGAGAACGTGGTGGTCCGGATCCTGGACCCGCAGATGATCCGGCAGGACCTGGGCCAGCTGGGCTGGTCCACGGACCAGCTCAAGACCTGGTACCGGCTCCTGACCCGGCCCCGGGGGCTGCTGCTCATGGTCGGACCGACCGGCTCGGGCAAGTCCACGACGCTCTACGCCTCGATCCACCGCCTCAACCAGGAGGCGGTGAGCATCGTGACCATCGAGGACCCGGTGGAGTACAGCCTGCCGGGCATCATGCAGACCCAGGTCGACGAGAAGACCGGGGTGACCTTCGCCGGCAGCGTCCGCGCCCTGCTGCGGCAGGACCCCAACGTGATGGTGGTCGGCGAGATCCGGGACCCGGACACCGCCCAGGCCGCCGTCGAGGCCGCGAACACCGGGCACCTGGTGCTGTCGACCCTGCACACCGGCAACTCCATCGCGGCCATCGGCCGGCTGCGGGAGCTCGGGGTGGCGGGCTCGCTGCTGTCCTCCGCCCTGACCGGCGTGGTCTCCCAGCGCCTGGTCCGCTCGGTCTGTCAGCACTGCTCCCGGCTCGAGGACGCCGTGCCAGAGGACTGGGAGCGCCTGGGCCTGGCGCCGATCGACCTCGGTGGACCGGTGCGACGTGCCGGGCCCGGCTGCCCGCACTGTCAGTACGTCGGCTACGCCGGCCGTCTCGGGCTCTACGAGCTGCTGGTGGTGAGCGAGGAGCTGCGGGTGGCGATCCAGGCCGACGCGCCGGAGCCCCAGCTCTGGGACCTGGCCCGTGCGGCAGAGCTGCGCACGGTCATCGAGGACGGCCTGCAGCGGGTGCGTGAGGGCCGCACCACCCTCGAGGAGCTGGCCCGGGTGATCCCGCTGTCGGACTACCCCCAGCAGATGCGCCCCGACGCCTTCGTGGCACCGGCTCCGCCCCCACCCGAGCCCCACCACGAGGAGGCGGTGCTGGTCACCTCGGACAGCGAGGCGCTCGCCGCGGCCCCGGGGCCCGAGGCACCGGAGCCCGAGACCGTCGAAGCACCGGCACCGTCCCCTGGCCGGGCCGAGATCCTGCTCGTCGACGACTCCAAGGAGATCCTCGACATGGTCGAGCTCACCCTGGAGGACGACTACGACGTGCGCCGGGCCGGCGACGGGGTGCTCGCCCTGGAGGCCGTGGCCGAGCGCCAGCCGGACCTGATCGTGCTCGACGTGATGATGCCCCGGATGAGCGGGTACGAGGTCTGCGAGGCCCTGCGGGCGGACCCGGCCACCGCGGCCATCCCGGTCCTCTTCCTGAGCGCCCGAGGCGACGCTGAGCGGGTCAAGCAGGGACTGCGGGCCGGGGGCGACGACTACCTCCCGAAGCCCTTCGACCCCGAGGAGCTGGAGCTGCGCATCCGGGCGCTGCTGCGGCGGTCGGGGTGGACAGGGGGATAGGAACCCCGGCGTGGGCACTCGGGCCTCGGGGCAGGGGCCGGTCGTGACGGCGCCCTGACATTCCAGCGGTCGCGCGCGGCGGACAGGGAGGTGTCCATCCAACACACCTTCCCGCCGGAGTCCCCATGCTCAGCCTGCTGCTGTCCACCGCCCTCGCCGCCCCCGCCGCTCCCGTCACGCTGATGGGCGGCATCGGGGGCCTCGGCACCGCCGGAGACGGCGGCTTCGTCGGCATCGGCCACCTGACCGTCAACCTCGGCCGCTTCTCCCTGGAGGCCGGCGGCCGCGAGGGCTGGGCCTTCGCCGAGAGCCGGGAGATGGGCAACATCTTCCTCGGGGCCCGGTACCACCTGCCTCGGGACTTCCACGTGCGCCTCGCCTTCACCCACAACCACGAGGTGCCCGAGGCGGTCCTGCTGGAGGACCCGGTCGGATCCCTGTCCGGCACAGCGGAGGGCATCCGACATCGCTCCGGCGCCGAGCTCGGGGTCGGCTGGAGCTACCGCAACACCGGCCGGCTCCCCTTCGACTGGCTGGACTGGCTGGGGGCCTGGACCGAGGTCTCCCTGCAGCTCTACCCGGACAAGCTGGGGCCCCAGGCCTACGTGCTGGTGGAGTACGGCCTGCTCTTCGACATCGGGCGGAGCTGGGCCGACGTCGCGGCGAGGCGCTGAGATAGCCTCGGGGCATGGCCGACACCGCTTCCTCCCGGACCCCGCTCTCCCCCAACAACTTCGCCCGGCTGGTGCTCGTGCTGGTCGGGGTGGTCTGGCTCGCGGTGGGTGTCGCGGCCCTGGCGGACCCGACCGGGACCGCCGACTGGGTCGACTTCGACCTGGAGAGCAGCTCGGCCCTGGCGGAGTTCCGGGCGATGTACGGCGGGCTGAGTGTGGCCCTGGCGCTGCTGCACATCGGCAGCGCGGTCCGCGGCGCGTGGCTGCGGCCGGCCCTGCTGATGTCCAGCGCCCTGACCGCCGGCCTGCTCACCGGGCGCCTGGTGAGCATCGGTCTCGACGGAGTCCCGGGTCCCTTCGTGCTCGGCCTGGCCCTGAGCGAGGTGCTGCTGCTGGGGCTGTCCGGGGTCGCGCTCTGGCGCCTGTGGCGCCAGCCCGGGGCAGCCACGGCCCCAGCCCCGCCGGCCGTGTCCGCGGCCCCGCCTTCGGCCGAGCCGGCCACCTCGACCGTCGAAGAGCCAGTCGCCCCGGCCGAGTGATGTGAAAGGAAAGCGTCGATTCGGTGCAGCGGGCCCGAGTCGAGCGGCCCGCAGCTATACCGTGCCCCGATGTCAGATGCCCACCCGACCCTGACCCGACTCCCCGATGGCGCCGAGCTGGCGACGGCCCGGGCCCTGGTGGCCGGGGACCTGGTGCCAGACGACGGTGTGGCGGAGCTGGTGGGGCACCACCACTTCGAGCCCGGCGACCCGCTGCTCGGCGCTCCGGAGATCCCACGCATGCGGCCGGTGCTGGTGGCCCTGGCGGCCCGGGCGGCCGGCGCCACCGAGGTCGACGGGGAGACCCAGTACGTGGCCGAGCTGCTGCACCTGGCCCTGGTGGTGCACGATCTCGCCCTGGGCCGCGAGGGCGGTCGGCGGCGCAGGGTCGCCCGCCGCTTGCTGCGCCGCTCGGTGAGCTTCCTCACGGGCAACCACCTGACCCTGCGGGCCCTGGAGCTCGCCAGGTCCCGGCGACCGGAGCTCAGCGACGCCATCCTGGACACGCTCCGGGAGTTCGCCGACGGCCAGGCCCTGTCCCGCCAGCTCCTGCAGGGCGTGCTGCCCGACCTCGAGGACTGGGCGCACCACGCCAACACCCACACCGGCGCCCTGTTCGGCTTCTGCTGTCGGGCTGGGGGGGTCGTGGCCGCCGCAGACCTGGCGGAGCGCTCCGCCCTGGGGCGCTACGGCCGCGCCCTGGGCCGGGTCTGGCACGTGGCCGAGGACGTCTCCGCGCTGCGACACGGCGACGGTGGCTACCACCTGCTCACCCGAGCGCTCGAAGGGCGTCCCGTGCTGCCCGTGATCTGCGCTGCCCAGCAGGACCCGGCGCTCGGTCGCGCGTGGGTGGGACTGGTGCAGGCGCCGTCGCTCACAGCGGCGGAGCACCTGGCGGGCGAGGTGATCGCCGCGGGCGGCCTGGCGGGTGCGGCCCAGGTCATGGTTCGCGACGCCTGGACCGCCAGGCAGGCCCTGCGCCGGCTGCCCCCGAGCCCCTTCCGAGATGCTCTGGATGCCCTGCCGGATCGCCTGGCGCGGGCCGGCGTGAGAGGGCAGCCCCGCCACGACTGACCGCGAATCAGATCCGTCTGTCGGGGGGGTGCCAAAGGGGTTATCCGGGCAGCCTGAACCGACCGGGAGATCGTGATGCGTGCCCTTCTGCTGCTGACCAGCGCCGCCCTGCTCACCGCCTGTGGCGGCATGTCCAGCCCCGAGCCCAAGCCCGAGCCCGTGCGCGACGCGCCGGTCGAGAAGGAGGCCCCGGCCGAGGAGGCCAAGCCCGCCGCCGCCTTCGACGCCGCCGCGGTCTACAAGGTCAGCTGCAGCACCTGCCACGGCGACACGGGCGCGGGCGACGGCGTCGCCGGCGCCGCCCTGGACCCCAAGCCCCGGGACTTCACCGACGCGGCCTGGTGGGACTCCGTCACCGACGACCACGTCAAGACCGTCTACGAGAAGGGCGGTCCCGCCGCCGGCAAGTCCCCGCTGATGGCCCCCTTCGGCCACCTGTTCCCGGGCGACGGCGACTCCGACGCCATGCTGGCCCACCTGAAGGCCTACGCCGGCAAGTAGCCAGCGCTCAGCGCACCTCGCGCGGGGGAGCCGGTCGACCGGCTCCCCCGTCGTGCTTCGGCTGCGCGCTGTCGTCCTGGAGCATGCGCAGGGGCGCGTCGTCCAGGTCGTCGAACTGGCCGTCCCGGGCGGCGATGACGAACAGCACCACGAACACGGCGCCGAGCACCAGGGCCAGGGGCAGCAGCCAGAGCAGGGCCGTCACGGCCGGATCTCCCGCAGGGGTCGCCCGCAGACCCACAGCACCCAGCCGTTGGACAGGGGCATCCACAGGGCTGCGACGAGAGGATCGACGCGCCCGGTCAGCGCGAGGGCCACGGCCACGGCGTTGTAGACGAGGGCTCCTCGGAGGGCGAGGCGGCTGGCGGCCGCGGCGCTGCGGGCGGCCCGGAGCCCGGCGAGGACCGGGTGGAGGCCGTCGTCCAGAGCCACGGCGTCGGCGGTGAGCACGCTGCTCGGGGCGCCGTCGCGCATGGCCACGCCCACGTCGGCGGCGGTCAGGGCCGGGCCGTCGTTCACGCCGTCGCCGACGAAGAGCACCCGGTGGCCGGCGTCCCGGGCCGCCACCACGCGGGCCTGCTTGTCGTCCGGAGACGCCGCGCCCACGACCTCGTCGATGCCCACCTCGGCCGCCACCTGGCGGGCCACGTCGGACCGGTCGCCGGAGAGCAGGGCGACCTGGAGACCCCGGGCCCTCAGCGCCGCCACGGTCTCCGTGGCCTCGGCCCGCAGGGTGTCGCCCAGGGTCAGCTCGCCGAGGCCCACGACCTGGACCCGCCCGGGTCCGGCCGCCCGGAGCTGCCAGGGCTTCCCGTCCACCCAGCCGTCCACGCCGAGCCCGGGGTGCTCCACCAGGTCCCGGGCGTCGGGCAGGGGCAGGCCGCGGGCCCGGGCGGCGTCGCGCACGGCCCGGGCGATGGGGTGGATGGACGCCCGCTCCAGGCCTGCGGCGATGCGCAGCACCCGGTCGTCCCCCCCGGTGACCTGCAGGCGCCCGCCGGTGAGGGTGCCGGTCTTGTCCAGCACGACCCGGTCGACGGTGGCGAGCCGGCGCAGGGCCCCGGCGCTGCGCACCAGCAGGCCGCCCCGGGCGGCGGCGGCGGTGCCGGCGAGGGCCGAGAGGGGACCGCCCAGCGCCAGGGCGCAGGGGCAGGCCACCACCAGCACGGCCACCGCCACCTCCAGGCCCGCGGCGGGGCCCGCGGCCCAGGCCCAGGCACCGCCCCCGAGGCTGGCCAGGGCCAGGGTCGCGGCGGTGAAGGCCGGCGCCAGGCGCTCGGTGGGGCTGGCGTCGTCGTCGGTGCCGGCCCCGGCGAGGGCGGCCTCCATGCGGCGCAGCAGGGTGTCCGTGCCGGCCCGCTCGACCTCGGCCTGCAGGTGGCCGCTCACCAGGGTGGTGCCCGCCAGGACCCGGTCGCCGGCGGTCACGGCCACCGGCTCGCCTTCGCCGGTCAGCAGCGCCTGGTGGACCAGGCCCCGGCCCGCCAGGACCCGCGCGTCGGCGCCGAAGACCTCGCCGGTGCCGACCTCGAGCCGGTCGCCGGGGACCAGGGCCTCGGGGCCCACGGCCTGCTCCTCGCCCCCGACCAGGCGCCGGGCGGTGGTCGGCAGCCGGGCCGCCAGGACCTCGGCCGCCCGGCTCCGGTGGCGGCGGGCCCGGCCTTCGAGCCAGCGCCCGCCGAGCAGCAGGGCGACCAGCATGCCCAGGGAGTCCAGGTAGCCCTCCTGGCCGTGCAGGGTGGCCCAGACCCCGTGCAGCCAGGTCACGCCCACCGCCAGGGAGATCGGCAGGTCCATGTGCAGGACCCCGGCCCGCAGCCCCGCCCAGGCCCGGGCGTGGAAGGGCGACGCCGCCCACCAGGCCACCGGGGTGGCCAGGGCCAGGGACGTCCACTGGAGCACCCGGGCCCAGTCCGCCGACATGCCCTCGAACCAGCCCAGGTACAGCGCGATGTGCACCATCATCAGGTTCCCGCCGGCGAAGGCGGCGAAGCCCAGGCGCCAGAGCAGGGCCTCCTGGACCGGGGGCGTCGACGCCAGGGGCCGCAGGCCGTAGCCCAGCCGGGTGACCCGGCCGGCGAGCCGGCCCAGGTCCGTCTGCTCCGGGTCCCAGACCAGCCGGGTCCGGCCCGTCGCGTGGTTCACGTGGGCCTCGACCACGCCGCCGTCCTGGGCCAGCAGGCCCTCGACCAGGGCCACGCAGGCCAGGCAGCTGAGGCCGTCCACGTGCAGGGCGGCCTCGCAGGCGCCGTCGGGTCGGGCGCGCACCGGGAGCCGCTCCCAGGCGACCGCCTCGGCCTCGGGCCTCGGGGCCCAGGCCGTGCGCTCGGAGAAGTACCGGTCCAGGCCAGCACCGCTGACCAGGGCCGCTGCGCCTTCGCAGCCGGGACAGCACCAGACCGGGCCCTCGCCCGCCGCCTCGACGGGGGTGCCGCACCAGTCGCAGGCCCGCGGCGCTGGTGCGACCGCGCTCACCGCGCCTCGGTCTCGTAGCTGGACACCACGGTGTCCGGGTTGGAGGTGGCCAGGGTGATCAGCACCACGTTGGCGGCGACCACCACCAGCAGGGCGCCCACCACTCCGAGCTTCCACCGTCGGGCCGAGGCCTGGCCGTCCGTCATCTCAGCGCTCCCCACCGGCCGGAGCCGGCGTCTTGAAGGTCGTGGTCCGGTGCACGGTCTCCTCGCCGGTCGAGACCGTCACGACGAGCTCCGTGGTGCGACGGCCGACGCTGCCGGGTGCCACCCGGACCACCAGGGGCACGGTGGTGGCGCTGTCCGGGGCCAGGTCCAGCTCGGGGACCAGGACCTCGGCGCCGGGCAGGCCCGCGACCGTGATGGTCAGCGGGGTGGCGGTCCGGCGGGCCCGGTTCGAGGTGTCCGTCACCCGCACCAGGAAGGTGTTGCGCACGGCGCCGTCGGTGTCGACGGTGTAGAGCGAGCCCGCGGACCGGTTCACGGTGACCTCCAGGTCCTGGCGGGCGCTCAGCTGCCACAGGAAGGCCACGCCGAGCACGGCGATCAGGCCGCCGTAGACCGCTGTCCGGCCGCGGAAGACCCGGCGCTCCCGGCCCTCGGACTCGGCCTGGGTCGTGTACTGGATGAGCGGGTCGTGCCCGAGCTTCGTCATCACGCCTTCGCAGGCGTCGACGCACCGGGCGCAGGACACGCACTCGAGCTGGAAGCCCTTGCGGATGTCGATGCCCTGGGGGCACACGGCCACGCACTTCTTGCAGTCGATGCAGCTGCCAGGCACGGAGGGCGTGCCCTTGGCCTTGCGGGGCTCGCCGGTCGAGACGTCGTACTGCACGACCAGGCTCTCGTCGTCGGTCAGGGCACCCTGGAAGCGGGCGTAGGGGCAGACGTAGTTGCACAGCTGCTCGCGGAACCACACGAAGTCCGCGAACCACAGGGCCGTGAGCGAGCCGACCCAGATCCAGGCGGCCGGGGCCACCTGGCCGGTCCACAGGTCCCGGCCGCCGGTGAACAAGCTCACCAGGGTCATCGACAGGCCAAGGGCCGCCAGCAGGAACAGGCTCCACTTCAGGCCCTTGCGCCACACCTTGTCGAGGTTCCAGGGGCCGGCGTCCCGTGCCCGCCGCTTGCCGCGGTCGCCTTCGATCTTCAGCTCCAGGCGCCGGACCCACTCCTCCAGGAACACGGTCTGGGGGCAGGCGTAGCCGCACCACAGCCGCCCGTAGAGCGCGGTGAACAGGAACAGGGCGAACGACAGCATGAGCCCGAGCAGCACCAGCAGGATGGTGTCCGTCGGCCGGAAGATGCCGCCGAAGGCGTAGAGCGTGCGGGTCCCCAGATCGAGCTCCAGGGCGGGCACGCCGTTGATACGCATCCACGGCAGGGCGAAGAGGAAGACGATCAACAGCCGCCCGGTCGCCCGGTGCAGGCGCTGGAAGCGGCCGCTGACCTGGGCCGCGTAGACCCAGGGGCGGTTGGCGGTGAGCTGGCCCATTCCTTGGTCCTGCTGGGGGCCTACTGGCCCTGCGCCTTCACGTAGGCGGCGACCTGGGCGACCTTCTCCGGGCCCAGGATGGGGGCCCAGGAGATCATGCCCTTCTCCGGCACGCCGGTGGAGATGACCTTGGTGATGGCCTCCAGGCTGTCGCCGTGGATCCACTCCGCGTCGACCAGGCTCGGCCCGATGCCGCCGGTCAGGTCGGCGGCGTGGCAGGGCACGCAGTTGACCTTGTAGATCTCGGCGCCGGCGTCGGCGGCTTCGGGGGTGGCGGCGACCACGACCTCGGCGGGATCGGGGGTCGGCCACCTCTCTTCGGCGGCGGCCATCTCGGCGTCGTACTCGCCGGCCTGGGAGCGCTCGGCGACGAGGTGGTAGTGGGCGGTGTAGACGACGGCGTAGGCCACCGTGAACCACAGGATGCCGAGCCACCAGGTGGGCAGGGGGTTGTCGTATTCCTCGATGCCGTCGGCTTCGTCGGCGTGGCCGAGGATGGTGTCGCGAGGCGTCTTGCTCACGGGACCTCCTCGTCGTCGGCGAAGGGGAGCATCGCGGCGGCGGCCATCTTCTCCCGGTTGCTGGGGGCCCAGGCCCACAGGGTCCAGGCCACGAAGACCCACAGGAAGGTCACCGTGGCCAGGCCCATCAGGCTGGCGTAGCTGGCGGAGTCGGCCGCGGCGGACCAGATGGGGTTCACAGCTCCTCCTTCGGGCGGTCGTCGCCGAGCCGCTGCAGGTAGGCGATGAGGGCGATCAGCTCGCTCTCGGGGGCGGCGGTGATGCCGGCGTTGCTCAGGTTCTTCACGATCTCGCCGGCCTGGTTGGACAGGCTCTCGGCGGTGCCGCTGATGTCGGCGTCGGTGTAGGGGTGGCCGAGGGTCTGCAGCGCGGAGAGGGACGCCGCGACGTCGTCGGGGTCGACGGTCTTGTCCGCGAGCCAGGTGTAGGGCGGCATGATCGAGCCGGGAGAGGTGCTCCGGGGGTCGATCATGTGCTCCCAGTGCCAGGCGTCCGGGTACTTGCCGCCGAGCCGGTGCAGGTCGGGCCCGATGCGCCGGGAGCCGAGCTGGAAGGGCCGGTCGTACTGGTACTCGTAGGCCCGGGACCAGGTGCCGTAGCGCTTGGTCTCGGCGCGGAAGGGCCGGACCATCTGGGAGTGGCAGTTGTAGCAGCCCTCCTTGACGTAGATGTCGCGGCCCGCGACTTCGAGGGGAGTGTAGGGCGCCATGTCGCCGTGCTCGCTGGCCATGGCCGGCTGCTCGACCGTGAACATCGGCACGATCTCGACCAGGCCGCCGATGGAGACGAGCACGGTGGAGAGCACGGCCATCAGCGCGGCCTTGTGCTCGATGATCCTGCGGTGCCAGGAGTCCTGCTGGGTGAGGTCGCTCACGCGGACACCTCCTGCGCGGTGGTGGCCTCGGCGGGTGCCGTGGCCGTCTTGTAGAGGTTCCAGCCCATCAGCACGGTCCCGGCCAGGTACATCAGGCCGCCGAGCAGGCGGATCCAGTAGAACGGGATGAGGGTCAGGACCGTGTCGAGGAAGTTCGGGTACTGGAGCTGACCGGCCTCGTCGACCGCCCGCCACATCAGGCCCTGGGTGATGCCGGCCACCCACATGGCCACGACGTAGAGCACGATGCCGACCGTCGCGAGCCAGAAGTGGGCCGTGGCCTGGGGCACGCTGTGGAGCTTGCGCTGCCACACCCGCGGGACCAGCCAGTAGAGCATCGCGAACAGGGTCATGCCGACCCAGCCCAGGGCACCGGAGTGCACGTGGCCGATGGTCCAGTCCGTGTAGTGGGACAGGGCGTTGACGGCCCGGATGGACATCA
>CAYFPX010000165.1:0-18980 GCA_964344945.1 uncultured Enterobacterales bacterium | reverse complement strand
GGGCCGGGTGGTGCTGTGCCCGGGCTTCGAGGCGGGTGCGGCCCTGGCCCGCATCGCCGAGGAGCGCATCACCCTGCTCATGGGTGTGCCGACCATCTTCCAGCTCCTGCACGACCACGCCGACTTCGCCGCCGCGGACCTGTCCAGCGTGCGGGACGCCCTGTGCGGCGGCGCCCCCCTCGGCGCCACCCTGCTCAGAGGCTACCTGGACCGGGGCATCCCCCTGCGCCAGGGCTTCGGCATGACCGAGTGCGGTCCCAACTGCTTCGGCACTCCGCCGGACCAGGTGCGGGAGCGCCTGGGCACCGTGGGCCAGCCCATCCACTTCCTGGGCACCCGCGTGGCCCGGCCCGACGGCACCCTCTGCGCCTCCGACGAGCCGGGAGAGCTCCAGTTCAAGGGCGACCTGGTCTTCGGCGGCTACCTGGGCGACCCCGGCGCCACCGCCGCGTCCTTCACCGACGACGGCTGGTTCAAGACCGGCGACGTGCTCAGCGTCGACGCCGACGGCTTCTACACCGTGCGCGGCCGCCTCAAGGAGATGTACATCTCCGGCGGCGAGAACGTGTACCCGGCCGAGGTCGAGGCCGTGCTGCTCCAGTGCCCGGGCGTCGCCCAGGCCGCGGTGGTGGGCGTGCCCGACGACCGCTGGGGCGAGGTCGGCCGCGCCTTCCTGGAGCCCGCCCCCGGCGAGGCCCTGGACGCCGACGCCGTGCGGGCCTTCGTCGCCCCGCGCCTCGCCCGCTTCAAGCTGCCCAAGCACCTCGACGTGCGCCCCTTCCTTCCCCGCACCGGCTCCGGCAAGGTCGACAAGGTCGCCCTGGCCCGCGAGCCCCTGGAGGCCTGATGCTGCTCGTGGCCCTGACCCTCGCCTGTGTGCCCGACGACGTCGACCAGACCGGCACCCCCGACACCTCGGACCTGGACACGGCCGACACCGGCACCGACACGGACGAGAGCCCCACCGGGGACCTGTCCCTGGTCGGGGAGTGGCGCTCCGAAGGCGACGGGCTCAGCGTGCTCTTCGCAGGGGCGCCCTTCTACTACGACCACATCGACGCCACCTTCCGGGACGACTCGACCTACGAGGTCGTCGCCGTCGACCAGGACGGCGTGTCCTACGACTTCTCCGGGACCTACCTGGTGGTCGAGGACACCTCGCCGGCCACCATCGTGCAGAGCCAGACCGTGCCGTCGAGCGTGACCGCGGAGGGCATCTGGGAGGTCGCCGGCGACACCCTGACCTTCGAGGTCGTGCAGACCAGCCCCGACTACGGCTTCACCGCCCCGACCCCCGAAGCCGGCTTCGGCAGCACCGGCGGCAACGGCCTGGAGCCCGGCGTGAACGTGCAGACCTACGTGCGGCTGCCCTGAGTGCTCTCCGTCTGGCTGGTGACGTCGCTCGCGGGGGCCCAGGCCCCGGTGGAGACGACCGTCGCCAGCCCGGACCCGATCGTCGAGCCCCGGGAGCCGCCGCCGGGCGAGGAGGTCCAGCTCCTGGCGCTGTTCCAGACCCGGGTGACGACCACCAGCGTGGAGACCACCAGCCCGTACCTCGACGGCCAGGTCATCGGGACCCTCGGCGGCACCAACGGCACGGTGGTCGAAGGCGACCGCGGCACCTTCGCCGAGCAGCGCGTGGTGGGCTTCGGCACCTGGCGACCCGACGTGTTGGACGCCGCCGCGAGCCTGACGGCCGCCTTCGAGGTCGACTTCGTCTTCGGGGACCAGAGCTACCTGGTCGGGGGCAACACCGGCGGTGGCTTCGGCGCCGACCAGGTCAACCTCCAGACCCGCCGCCTGCACGCGAACTTCTTCGGCCACCTGGGCGGCTGGGACCTGACCGGTGCCCTGGGCCTGCAGTTCGTCAGCGACACGGTCTACGACCCCCGCAGCGCCCGGCCCGACGACCTCTTCCGCACCGGCGGAGGCCTGCGCTTCTGGGGCTCCGAGGCCGCAGGCGCCTCGGTCTGGGGCCGCTACGACGGCGCTGGCGGGGAGCTCCTCCGAGCCCGCCTCGGCGCCTTCACCCTCATCGAGGAAGGGGTGAGCCTGGACGACGACGTGGGCCTGGTGCTCGGGGACGTGCAGTGGACCCCCGCGGCCGGCTGGCGGCTGGGCGCCCACGCCTGGTGGCTCCGGGACCGGTCGGAGGGGCAGGGGAGCGTGTTCGGCTCCGGGCCCTTCTCGGCCCTGAGCGAGCTCCAGGGCGGCCCCAAGCTGGTGGTGACCCTGGACGACGGCACGACCGCCACCACCCTGGGCTCGGACCTGGTCTGGCTGGCCCTCGACGGGGGCTACAACCACCGGCTGGATCAGGGGCCCCTGGGCTTCGGGGCCCTGGTGGTCGGCAACCTCGGCCGCCTCTACGTCAACGACGCCGAGGACCCCAGCGTGCGCGGTCTCCTGGCCGCCGGCGAGGTGCGCTACCGCTGGGGCCTGGGCGCGGGCAGCGTCCTGCGGGCCGAGGCGCTCTTCTCCTCGGGCGACGCTCCCGGCGGGGACTACGGCGGCGTGCTCACCGGCAACAGCTACGGCTTCGTCGGCGCCAGCTGGACCACCCACGGCGCCGTGCTGCTGCTGCCCGACCCGGGCGCCATCAACCGCCAGGTGGCCCTGGCCTACGACGTCTCCGGGGGCGGTGCGGGCCTGTTCGCCGCCAGCCTCGGCGCCGGCTGGGACGTGCAGCCCGAGCGCTGGACCGTCTCCGCCAACCTCGCCCACGCTCGACTCGGCTCCGGCGACGTGCTCGGCACGGAGCTCACCGGCCGCCTCCAGTGGCAGCCCCTGCCGCTGTGCCGGGTGGGGCTGACCGGGGCCGCGGTCCTGGGCAGCCCCTTCCCGTCCCTGCCGTGGACCGCCTTCGCCTCCGTCGACTGGGTGTTGTTCTGATGCTCGCCGCCTTGCTGCTCGCCTGTGCCCCGAAGTACAGCCACCTGCCCCCCCTGGCCCCCGAGGACCTGTGGTCCCCCCTGCCGGTGCAGACCACCGCGGTCGCCGGCACCACGGTCGCCTGGGTCGACACGGGCGTGGCCTCGGACGAGCCGCCCCTGGTGCTGATCCACGGCCTCTCCAGCAGCTTCGGCTACTGGGAGTACCAGCTGCCGGACCTGGCGCCGGACCGCCGCATCCTGGCCCTGGACCTGCCGGGCTACGGCCAGTCCGGCCGCCCGGATGCGCCCTACACGCCGATCTGGTTCGCCGAGGTGGTGGTCTCTTGGCTCGACACCCTGGCCGTCGACAAGGCGGTCTTCGTGGGCCACTCCATGGGCGGTCAGATCGCCCTGACCCTGGCCCTGGACGCCCCGGAGCGGGTCGAGGCCCTGGTGCTCTCCGCCCCCGCGGGCATCGAGACCTTCGGCCCGGGCGAGGCGCGCTTCATCAAGGACTGGTGGCACGAGGGCCGGGCGCTCGAGGCCACCGAGCACGAGCTCCGGGCGACCTTCTCCACCCAGGTCTTCGCCAGCCTGGACGACGGCACCGAGCGCCTGCTCCAGGAGCGGGTCCGGCTCGGCAAGCACCCCGCCTTCCGGGGAACCTCGGTGGCCGTGAGCCGCTCCATCGCCGGCATGCTCGACCACCCGGTCCGGGACCGGCTGGGGGAGATCGCCGCCCCGGTCCACGTGGTCTTCGGCGCCCACGACCAGATGATCCCCAACCCGGTCTTCACCGGCGGGCGCGCCCTGGACGTCGCGGCTGCAGCGGCGGGCGCCCTGGACACGGGCATCCACCTCATCGACGGCGCGGGCCACACCGTGCACCACGACGAGCCCGAGGCGTTCAACGCGTCGGTCCGGACCTTCCTGGAGAGCCTGTGATCTCCCTGCTCCTGAGCACGGCCCTGGCCACCGACGCCTACGACCCCACCGTCGAGGACGCCCGCTTCACCGGCGTCGAGACCTGGACCGTCGACGAGGAGATCCGCCTGTGGGGCGCCATCGAGCGCCACGTGGACCCCGAGGCGGCCCTGTTCGCCGCCGAGGACTTCAACGACGCTCTCGCCTGGCCCGACGACTCCAGCTACGCGCCCTGGATCGCCGCCTGCTTCGGCACCGCCACCCCCAGCAGCGACACCTTCCTGCTGCACCTGGCGCCGTCGAGTGCCCTGGCCCGGGGCACGCCGATCCTGTTCGTGCCCGGTGCCGGCGACAACGCCAGCCGCGGCTTCATCACCATGGCGACCCGGATGGACCAGGCCGACCGCCCGGTCTTCGCCCTGACCTTCGCCCACCCCCACGGCGACGTGCTCCAGCAGGCCGAGGTGGTGGCCGACGCCATCGCCCGGGTGCGCCACCTGACCGGCGCCGAGCAGATCGACGTGGTGAGCCACAGCAAGGGCGGGGTCGCCACCGCGGTCTACCTGTCGAACCACGACGAAGCGGCCTGGGACCACCCGGCCTACGAGGCCCACGGCACCCGCTACCGCTCGGACGTGCGGCGGGCCGTGTTCATCGCCACCCCGCTGGACGGCATCGACACCTCCCACCGCTGGCCCCTCGGCAACTATGCGTCTGTCGACGCCGAGACGGCCGTCAGCCCCACCAGCTGGGAGACCTGGTACCCCTACGGCGTCACCAGCTGGTGGCTGTTCGAGGACCTGGGCGACCAGGACCTGTTCCCCGAGGGCCGGGATCTCTTCCCCGGCCACCGCCAGATGATCCGCCGGCAGGCCCCGGACCTGCCGGGCAGCCTGCCCTGGCTGGGGGCCTACGCCCTGCAGCCGGACTGGTGGACCACCTACGAGGGCGGCACCGGCGTGACCAGCGAGGCCGCAGGCATCGACGCCGTCGAGGCCGCCGGGGGCTACCTGCTCGATCACCTCGAAGCCAACGGGGTCGATCCCGCGGTGGAGCTCACCCTGCTCGCCGGCACCAGCCCGCTGATGCCCAACGGCGCCGAGAGCTACCTGCTGGCGTTCTTCGACAAGGTCTGGGTCGACGTGATGACCGGCGGGATCGACCTGTGGGCCGCGATGGCCGGGGAGCTGGCCAGCGGGGCCTTCGAGCACGTGGGCCTCAGCGACGCCGACGTCCAGGGCCTCGCAGCGGGCAAGCTGGTGCTCGGCGAGATCACCGGGCCCAGCGACGGCCTGGTCTTCGTGGACAGCGCCACCCGCGCCGCCACCCTGACCGGCCGCGGCGCCGAGGTCCAGGAGACCTACACCCCCGAGCTCTCCCACCTGGACCTGCTCTACGCGAGCCCCCTGATCGGCGAGCTGCTCCTGGAGGAGGCCGCCCAGGACCCGGTGGAGCACGGCTGGCTCGAGGGCCTGGCCAACCGGTACATCGAGGCCGACACCCTCGGCTGGCTGGAGGCGGTGCTGGCCGACCCGGAGACCTCCGAGCCCGGGGACACCGGCGGGCCGACGGACACCGGGTCGGACACCGGCGGCGACACCTGGCAGGACCACGAGCCGGGCACGGTGGAGGACCCGCCCGAGGAAGAGGTCGTCGAGGGCTGCGGCTGGGCCGGCTGCACCGAGGGCTCGGGCCTGGCGCTGGTGTGGCTGCCGCTGGTGGGCTGGGGCCGCCGTCGGCGCTGAGGTCACTCTGCGAGGGCGGACCGGGCCACGGCTCGGCTACCCTCGGCCCGTGCTGCTGTCCCTCGTCTCCCTCGCCGTCGCCCAGCCCCTCGAGCCCTGCGCCACCCCCTGGCTCATGCCCGAGCGTCACCTCGTCCCGGCCCGGACCTCGCCGGGCCCGGCGCCGCCCGCCGCGGGCAAGGACCTGCGCAACGCCTACGACGGCATCCCCCACGTGCGCACCTCGGACAACTTCGCCCTGTGGTGGGGCAGCCGCCTCGACCTGAGCGACGACGACGCCGAGGCTGTGCTCGAGGCCTTCGAGGCGTCCTGGGACGTCCAGGTCGGCGTGCTCGGCCACGAAGCCCCGGAAGGCAGCGACGACTGGCTCTTCAACGTCTACGTCGGCAGCACCGGCAGCGGCACGCCCAGCGACTACGGGGCCGGGGGCTACTACTGGTTCGACTCCCAGGGCTGGCCGATGGTGGTGATCAACACCAGCGCTGCCACGGACCCCCGGGACTACGGCCGCAGCGTCATCGGCCACGAGCTGTACCACGCCATCCAGGACCGCACGGGCCACTACGTCTACAGCGACAGCTACGGCTTCACCGACGGCAGCTGGTTCTGGGAGGCGACGGCCAACTGGGTGGTGCCGGAGATCTGGCCCGAAGACCAGTGGCACAGCGTGTTCCTGTTCGGCTACCTGCTGGTGCCCGAGCGGCCCCTGAACGCCTTCACCTACCCGGACGGGTCCCTCGACGGCTACCACCAGTACGGCGCCTTCCTGTGGCCCCGCTACCTCACCGAGCACGTGGTCGACATCGACCTGATCGCGGAGACCTGGAAGCGCGGCAGCCGGGACGGCGACCCCCTGGTGGTCCTGGAGGACCTGCTCTCCGACGAGGGCGAGGCCCTGGACGCGCTCTTCGTGGTCTGGGACTACGCCCACGGCGACACCTACGAGGACGTGGTCGACGCCTACGCGCCCTACTTCCCGGGCGAGGACCACCGCGTGGCGGCCACGGTCCGGGGCGATGGGGACAGCGCCTGGGAGCCGGTGGACGAAGGCCTGGCCCCGGGCCTGCTCGGCTACAACCTCATCCGCTTCGAGCGCCCCGAGGACGGCGACCTGGTCATCGGCTTCGACGGCGACGGCGAAGGCGAGGAGGGCACGCCCGCCGAGTGGGGCCTGCTCGTCGTGATCGAGGACGACACCGGCTCGCGCCAGGTGCTCCTCGACGCCGACGACAGCGAGTGGCGCATCGAGGACCTCGAGGACGTGGACGCCGCCACCCTGGTGGTCGCCCAGCTCAGCACCGACACCGACCAGGACGAGCGCTTCCACTACCGCTGGCGCCTGGAGATCCAGGAGCCGCTGCTGCCGGAAGACCCCACGGATCTGCTGCCTGGGGGCGACGGTGACGACGACGGCGACGGCCTCGCAGCCGGGTGCGGCTGCGCCACGGGAGGTCCTCCGCGGCTCGCCGCGCCCTGGGTGCTGCTGGCGCTCGCCGGTCTGCGGCGGCGCAGGGCGGAGGGCCTGGGCAGCGGGTAGCATCCGCCCATCGGACTCCTCTGCCTGTGGCTGCTCGCCTGCGTCGATCCTCCCACGACCGACTCGGGGGCGGACTTCGTCGATGCCGACCAGGACGGTCACACCAGCGAGTTCGACTGCGACGACACGGATCCGGCGGTCCACCCCGGGGCGGTCGAGGTCTGCGGGGACGGGCTCGACAACGACTGCTCGGGCGACCCGGGCAGCTGCGCCTATGCAGGCGGGGTGGAGCTCCGCGACAGCTGGGCGGTCTACACCGGCGACGAGCCCGACCACCAGGCCGGCATCAGCGTGGCCCTCGCCGGTGACGTCGATGGAGACGGCGTGCAGGAGCTGGGCGGCGGAGCCTGGGCCCGGGACGGCACCTACCAGGAGTCCGGTGCCGTCTACGTGATCACCGCGCCGGTCGCCGGCACCCACCACGTGGGCGAGGTCGCCGCCGCGGTGCTGGAGGGCGCGGCGGACAGCGAGAACATGGGCTGGGTGCTCGACGGTGGCCAGGACCTGGACGGCGACGGGCTCGCCGAGCTGGTCATCGGCACGGCGGACTTCCACCGGGCCTACGTGGTGCACGGTCCGATCACCGGCAGCGCCCAGGCCGCCCACGCGGGCCAGGTCTGGGTGCACACGGCAGGCTCCTTCGCCGGCACGGCGGTGGCCCTGACCCGCGACGCCACCGGCGACGGGGTGGGGGACGTGCTGATCGGCGCCTGGGCCGACGACACCGCCGGGAGCGACGCCGGGGCGGCGTTTCTGCTCGCTGGACCCGTCACCGCCAGCGGCGTGCTGGAGGACGCCACGGCGGTCCTGCTCGGCACGGACGCGGGGGGCGAGGCGGGCCGGGCGGTGCACGACGCCGGCGACACCGACGGGGACGGGCTCTCCGAGGTGGCCGTGGGCGTGCCCGGGGCGGTGCGGGACGACGAGCCCGTGGGCGGGGTCTTCGTCTTCCAGGGCCCGGTGACCGGCACCCTGACCCTGGACGACGCGGTCGGCCGCTTCCGGGGAGACGCACCCGACGGCCTCGCGGGTCAGGCCCTGGCCGGCGCCCGGGACCTGGACGGCGACGGGCTCAAGGACCTCGCGGTGGGCGCTCCCGCTGCGGGGGTGGACATCTACGGCCCCGGTGGGGTCTACGTGCTGCACGGGCCCCTGACCGGGGAGCGGGGCCTGGAGGAGGCCGACGCGGTGCTGTGGGGCGAGGACTGGGAAGACGCCGCCGGCATCGCCCTGGAGGCCCCCGGCGACCTGGACGGTGACGCCCTCGGAGACCTGCTGATCGGCGCCGACGGCGTCGACGCCCCTCACACCAACGCCGGCCGCACCTACGTGGTCCTGGGGCCGATCTCAGGCACCCTCTCGCTGGCGGACGCCCCAGCCTGGTACCGGGGACCCATCGCCCACGGCCACACGGGGGCCGCCCTGGACCGCGCCGGAGACCTGGACGACGACGGCGTCACGGACTTCCTCATCGGCGCCTGGGCCGACAGCAGCTCCGCGTCCAACGCCGGCGCGGTCTACGTCGTGCGCGGCCGACCGGGGGAGTGACCGCGGCGAGCGGCCCCAGGCACAAGTGCGCGACTTCGGGTGTCTTCGATCTCGAGATCGTAGAGAATCCCTGCGCAGAGGCCCCCGCAGCCGGGCACGGAGCTTGCTTCCGTGTGTCAGCAGGAGCGTGACCCCATGAGCGAGCTGCTCGAGGCTGCCAAGGCGGCCAAGCACGACCTCGGCAAGTACGTGGCCTTCGAGGCCCGCTGGCTGCCGCCCGAGGCCAGCCGGACCGACCGGCTGCGGGCGCTGCAGGCCGACGTGCTGCACACCCGCCGCAGCGCCCAGGCCAGCGAGGGTGCGGTGGACCTGTGGGGTCGGCTGCGCCCCGGACTCGCCGCCCTGGGCGACGACCCGGACCTGGCGGCGGTGGACGCCGCTGTCGCCGCCCTGGCGGCCCACGGGCCCGGCCTCGCCGACGGCAGCCTCGACGGCGAGGCCCTCGCGGACTGCGCCGCCCAGGCCCGTCGGATCGCTGACCACCTGGCGGCCCTGCACCGCCGTCTTCGCCAGGAGTCCTGATGGCCGACGTCCTGATCATCGACGACCAGGAGCGCTACGCCGAGCTCTGCCGGCGAGCCATCCCCGAGCACGACTACCACGGCCCGGCCCGGACCTGGGCCGCGGCCGAGGAGCTGCTCAAGCGGCTGCGCCGGCGGGTGGACCTGGTCCTGCTCGACGTGCACTTCGATCTGCCGGCCGAGGACCTGCTCGGGCTCGACGACCCGAGCGACGCCAACGCACTGGAGAAGGCCCGGCGCGAGCAGGGGCTGCACATCCTGGAGCGACTCCGGCGCCTGGCCCCCGACCTGCCGGTGGTCCTGATGACCAGCCGGGACGACCTGCCCCTCGAGCGGGCGGCCGAGGAGCTCCAGGCCGAGGAGTACACCTACTTCCTGGACGACGAGTACGTCGACGCCGTCGCCTTGCGGGCGCAGATCGAAGGCATCCTCCGCGCCCGGCGTGGGGTCACCGCCGACGGCCCGGTCTACTGGGGCGACTCGATGGTCATGCGGCGGGTCCGCGCCCAGCTGCTCACCCTGGCCCGGGGCCGGCTGCCGATCATCCTCGGCGGACCGACCGGGACCGGCAAGAGCTTGATCGCCCGCCACTTCATCCACCCCCGCTCGGCCCGCAAGGGGCGCTTCGTGGCGGTGGACCTGAGCACCGTGCCGAAGGACCTGATGGGCGCCCACCTGTTCGGCTCGGTCCGAGGGGCCTACACCGGCTCCGTGGCGGACCGTCGCGGCGCCTTCGAGGAGGCCGACGGCGGCACCCTCTTCCTGGACGAGATCGGCAACCTCAGCGAAGACGCCCAGAAGATGCTGCTCACCGTGCTCCAGGAGGGCGTGGTGACCCGGCTCGGGGACGTGAAGGAGCGCCGGGTCGACGTGAAGCTGGTGGTGGCGACCCACGAGGACCTCTCGGAGATGGTCCGCGAGGGGCGCTTCCGGGCGGATCTCTTCATGCGGCTCAACCCGGCCTGTACCGTGAAGCTGCCGCCGCTCAAGGACCGCAAGCTGGACCTGGGCGCCCTGGCGAGCTTCTTCGTGGAGCAGGCGGTCCAGCGGCCCCACCTGGTCGAGCTGGTCGAGGCCTACTGGCGCCGCCAGGGCGGCGAGGGCCTGCCTTCGCTGGAGGTGGTCGCCGGCGACACCGTGCCCGCGGCCAGGGAAGGCGTGCTGGTGCTGCTGCTGAGCATCCGGGCGATGCGCCTGTTGCGCAAGCACCCCTGGGCCGGCAACCTGCGGGAATTCGCGATGACCGTCGAGAACGCGCTGGTGTTCACCTTCGCGGAGCTGTCCCGGGTGACCGGGGGTGGCCGCGGCGACGTGGTCCAGATCCGGCCGAAGCTGATCCGCGACCTGTTGCGGGCGACCCGGAGCGACCTGTACGACGCGCCCCGGGACGGCCACCACCTGGAGGTCGCGGTGCGACCCCAGGAGACCCTGAACAAGGTCGCGGCCGACGTCGAGCGCCAGTACTTCACCCAGCTCTACCTCCAGCACGAGGGGGACTTCCGGGGCATGGCCCGGGTGCTGATGGGCGATCCCGACTGCGCCCGCAAGGTGCAGCTCCGCTTCAACCAGCTGGGCCTGAAGGTCCGGGAGCTGAAGCGCCAGCTCCAGGCGGACTTCCGCTGACGGGGCTCTGGCCGGCCCTGCTCCTGGTGCTGCTCGGCGGCACGGCGGCGGCGGACGATGCGCTGCTGGGCGCCGGGCTCGACCCGGTGACCCGGGACGTGCTGCGCCGCGCGGTCCGCTACGAGCAGGACGGCGCCTGGGCCAAGGCCGCCGCCGCCTACCGGGTGGTGCTGAGCAAGGACCCGGAGTGGCAGCAGGCCGTGCTGGGCCTGGGGCGGGTGCTGGAGCAGTCCGGCGACCGGGAAGGGGCGGAGGCGATCTACCGGCAGCTCGCCTGGGAGCCGGAGGCCCTGGAGGCGCTGGGACGCCTGCTGGAGTCCGATCGGCCGGCCGAGGCGGTGGCGGTCTATGCGCGGCTGGCCAACCTGCGCTTCGGCGGGCCCGGGGCGTGGTTCCTCCAGGCCCGGGCCGCCCTCGCCGCCGACCAGCTGGACACGGCGGTCGAGGCCGCCGTGCGCTACCACGAGCTCACCCAGGGGCGGCTGGACCCGGAGCAGGACGGACCCTTCCTGCTGGACCTGGCCGCGGCGCTGCTCCGGGAGGGTCAGCGAGACGAGGCGCGGACCTGGCTGGAGCGGGCCTCGCGCCTGGACCCGGAGGGGCCGGTGGGCGAGGAGGCCGCGGCTCGCCTGGACCGTCTCGCGGTGGAAGAGGCCGCCGAGGCCCTGGGCGGTGCCCGGGCGGAGACCCTGAGCCCCGCCCGCAAGCTGCGGCTGGAGGAGGCCCGGCGGGCCCTGGCCGACGGGGACCTCCCGCGGGCCGAGCGGCAGCTGAACCGCCTGCGCAGCGAGGCGCCACGCAGCCCTGAGGTCCAGGCAGCGTGGGCGGACCTGGCGCTGGCCCGGGACCAGGTGGCCGACGCCGAGGTGGCCTGGCTCACCGCGGTGGTGCTGGATCCCGAGGACCCCCGCTGGCGCGAGCGCCTCGGTGCGCTCCTGGCCACCCGCTACGGCGGGCGGCGCCACCGGGAGGCCGCCGAGGAGCTCGGCATCGCCCTGCGCAAGCGCCCCACCTGGACCCGGCTGCACCACCAGCTCGGGGTCGTGCACCAGGAGATGGGCGAGTTCGACACCGCGGTGCGGCACCTGGAGGCCTACCTGGCGGCGGAGCCGGTCGGGGCCAACAGCGCGGACGCGCGGCGTCGGCTCGCGGACCTCACCCGGGTGCGACCGGAGCCGCCGGCGGCGGACGCGGTCGCCGAAGGACCGCCGGCCGACCTGCCCGCCGAGGCCTGGGAGCACCTGCGCATCGCCCGGGTCTACCGGGATCGCGGGGACCTCGGCGCGGCCCGGCACGAGCTGGCCCGCGCCCTGCACCTGGCTCCGGACGCGCCCGTCCTGCTGAATCTCTCCGCCACCCTGCTGCTCGCGGAGGGCCGGACCGAGGACGCCCTGGCCGCGTGGGAGCGCTCGGTGGCGACGGACCCGAGCCAGGGCGACATCCTCCAGGAGCTCGCGGAGCTGCACCTGGCCCGGGGCGACACCGGCCGGGCCGAAGCGCTGTTCCGCCAGGCCGTCGAGGCCGGCGCCCCCGGGGGCTGGTTCTTCCTGGCTGCGATGGCCCACGCCGAGGGTGACTGGCTCCAGGCCCGGCGGGACCTCGGCCGCTACTTCGCAGGCGCCGCTTCGGGCCCCCACCACGCCGAAGCGGTCGCCCTGGCGGCCCAGCTGGAGCAGCGCTGGCAGCTCACCCTCGGCGCCCTGGGCGGGGGCGCCGTGCTCGCCCTCGGCCTGCCCCTCGGGGTCGCCGTTCGCCGCCGCACCGGCCACGCGGTCGCCACGCTCATCGCCGAGCGGCCCGAGGCCGCCCCGGACGCCGCCCGGGTGCTGAGCGCCATGCGCCACGAGGTGCTGAAGCACAACACCACCGTGATGCCCGCCGTCGCGGACGCCCTGGAGGCCGGCGACCCCGGCCCGGCGCTGGAGCTCCGCGAGCAGCTGGTCGGGACGGGCGAGGTGATCCTGCGCTGGGACGCCTATGTCGCCGAGCTGGAGCAGCTGGGCCGCTCCCACCGGCTGCGCCTGAACCTGCGCCACAAGGACCCGGTGCTCGGTCCGATGTGCGGGGCCTTCCGGACCCTGGAGAAGCTCTCTTCGGGCCTGCACCGTCGGGGCCGAGACGGCGCCCGGGAGCTGCGGGAGCTCTCCGCGGTGCTCAACGACCGGGGCTACGAGGACCTGGGGGTGCTCGTCCGGGAGGCCGGGGTCATGGGGCTCGACAGCGAGGTCCTGGGCCGTTGCTGGGAGCGGGTCCGCGGAGAGCCGGGCTTCACCGGCCAGGTCGTGCCGGAGCTGGTGCTCGAGGTCCCGGGCGACCCGGTGCGGGTCAAGGTCAACCCCCACGACCTGGACGACGTGGTCTGCAATGTCCTGCGCAACTCCCTGCAGGTCGTGCTCGAAGACCACCCAGGGGGCGGCGGACGGCTGGGGCTGGCCCTCGACGAAGAGCTCGACCCGATCACCGGACTCGAGGAGGTCGCCCTGCGCTTCCGGGACAACGCCGTCCGGCCCCTGAACGACGCCATGATCCGCGGCCGCCAGATCAGCCGGGGCCTGGGGCTGACCGTCGACCTGATCAACCGGCACGGCGGCAGCATCCGGGTGGAGCCCGAGACCGGCTGGAGCAAGGCCGTGGTGGTACGGCTGCCCCGAGGAGAGTGGTGATGGCAGGCGACGCGCGCCCCCGCGTGCTCGTGGTCGAGGACGGCCACGAGTACGTCACGACCCTGAGCCGGTACCTGGGCGACGACTTCGACTTCGTGCGCGCGGGGGATGGCCCCGCGGCCCTGGCGCTGCTGGCCGCCGAGACCTGGCACGTGGTCTTCCTCGACATGCGCTTCGACCGCACGCCCACCGCCCGGCTGCTGGGGGACCTGGCCGTGACCGCGGATCGCTTCAACGGCGACACCCTGCGGGCGACCCGCTTCCTCGAAGAGCACCAGGGCACCTATGTCCTGGCCGCCCTGCGAGAGTCGGGCTGTCGGCTGCCCGTGGTGATGAGCTACGACTTCGACAGCGAGCCCCGTCGCTGGGCGTACCTGTCCAGGTCGTACGCGCCGATCGCCTACCTGACGGACAACGCCGACCCTAGACGGATTCGGCAGGCACTTTCCCAGGCGTCGACCGGAGGGGCGTGACGTTGGCGACCAGGTTCAGGGTCGGTTCGTCCAGGTCGTCGGCCAGCTGCAGCCGCATGTGGACCTTGCCCTTGCCCCGGCCGTACTGGTCCTCGACCTGGGCGTAGGACGCGAAGCCGAAGACCTCTTCGTAGAGGTGGATCGCCCGGCGATCCCCGGGGTCGACCTCGAGGACCACGGACTGGATGCCGCTCGCCGTCAGGGCGTCGAGCACCTGGGTCACGAAGAACCGGCCCAGGCCGTGGCCCCGCCAGCCCGGTCGCAGGGCCATGCAGAAGAGCACGGCTTCGTCGGGGTTGGTCCAGGAGCGCAGGCACTGGCAGCTGCCGATCACCAGGCCTTCGGCCCGCAGCAGGAAGGTCCGGCCATGCCGCAGCATCAGGCCCGCGGTGTAGCGGGAGAAGGTCGGCTCGGAGAAGGTCAGCAGGTCGATCTCGGTGATCGTGCGGATCAGGTCGGGATCCGGTGCGGTCACCTCGGTGCAGCGAACGTCGTAGGTTCGGCCGCCTGCGCTGGCCAGGGAGATCTTCAAGGGTGCCACCTCGATGCTGGTGCGCCTTCCTGGCTTCATTCTCGGCTGGAGAATTTGTAGCCTGGAATGGGATCGGGCGCACCTGTCCCGAGCGTTAGGGCTGGGGGAAGGAGGTCCTGCATGCAGCGCCGCATCGACATGTTCACGGGTCACCGCCAGCGCACGCTGGAGGCGATGTCGCCGGGCAGCGCGATGCTGCTCTTCGGCGCGCACCACGCGACACGGTCCAACGACACCGAGTACAAGTACCGCCAGCACTCCGACGTGCTCTACACCACCGGCTGGACCTGGCCCGAGTCCGCGGTGCTCCTGCGGCCCGAGGCCGAGCAGCAGACCGTGTTCTTCGTCCAGCCCAAGGACAAGGAGCGGGAGATCTGGACCGGCATCCGGCCGGGGCCCGGTGGGGCCGTCGACACCTACGGGGCCGACGAGGCCTTCGACTACGGCGAGCTCGGGGAGCGGCTGCCGGCGCTGCTGCAGGGGATTCACACCCTGTACTACGCGGTGGCGGAGGATCCGGATCGGGACGCCCTGGTCATGGGCGCCATCCGCAAGGCCCGCCGCACCGCTCGCCGCAACGGCCTGGCCGTGCCCGACGCCTTCCTCCACCCCGGCCGCATCCTGCACGAGCTGCGCCTGGCGAAGTCCGACGACGAGCTGGCCATCATGCGCAGGGCCGCCCAGATCACCGCAGAGGCCCACGCCGCCGCCATGGCCCTCACAGCCCCGGGGGTGGCGGAGCACGAGCTCGAGGCCGTCATCGACTACACCTTCCGTCGCCGCGGCGGGACCGGGCCCGGCTACACCACCATCGTCGGAGGGGGTGCCAACGCGTGCATCCTCCACTACGTCGCCAACGACCAGCCTCTGGGCGACGGCGACCTCGTCCTGGTCGACGCGGGCTGCGAGTACGACTGGTACACCGCCGACGTCACCCGGACCTGGCCGGTCAACGGCACCTTCTCGGAGCCCCAGCGCGAGATCTACCAGCTGGTGCTCGACGCCCAGCTGGCCGCCATCGACAAGGTCCGGGCGGGTGTCGCCTTCAACGAGCTCCAGGACGCCGCGGTCCGGGTGATGGTCGAGGGCTGCGTGCGCCTGGGCCTGCTGAGCGGCAAGGTCGACGACCTCCTCGCCGACCAGGCCTACAAGCGCTTCTACATGCACAACATCGGCCACTGGCTGGGCATCGACGTGCACGACTGCGGCGCCTACCACCTCGACGGCGAGTCCCGGCCTCTGGCCCCCGGCATGGTCCTGACCATCGAGCCGGGCCTCTACATCGCCCCCGACGACGAGGACGCCCCCGAGCGGTACCGAGGCATCGGCGTGCGCATCGAGGACGACGTCCTGGTGACCGACGGCGACCCGGACGTGCTCACCGGCGCCCTGGGCAAGACCATCGAAGAGATCGAGGCTCTCTGCCGGGCAGGCTGAGTCCGCTCACGCTACGCTCCGGGCTTCCAGAACGGAGACACCTTGAGCAAGACCGAGAAGGCCTACAAGAACCTCGACTTCCTGAACAGCCCGGCGGCACGGACCGTCCGCATCCTCTGCGAGTACGAGGAGCCCCGCCAGCGCCTGCGCGACGCCCACGTCCGCGACACCATCGTCGTCTACGGCTCGGCCCGGACCAAGCCCGGCACCCGGTGGTACGAGGAGGCCCGGGAGCTGTCCTGCCGCCTGACCGAGTGGTCCATGGCTCATGAGGCCGGCCGGTACGTGATCTGTACCGGCGGCGGTCCCGGGATCATGGAGGCCTGCAACCGCGGCGCCTCCGAGGTCGACGGTGGCCGCTCCGTCGGCCTGGGCATCAGCCTGCCCTTCGAGGAGAAGGTCAACCAGTTCGTGCCGGACGAGCTCGCCTTCGAGTTCCACTACTTCTTCATGCGCAAGTACTGGTTCATGTACCTGGCCAAGGCGGCGGTCATCATGCCGGGCGGCTTCGGCACCCTCGACGAGCTCTTCGAGTCCTTGACCCTGCGGCAGACCGGCAAGATCAAGAAGCCCCTGCCCACGGTGATGTACGGCACCGACTACTGGCGGGAGGTGCTCAACATCGAGGCGATGGTGAAGCACGGGACCATCAGCGAGAAGGACCTGGCGCTGCTGCACTGGTCGGACTCGGTGGACGACGCGTTCGACTACCTGACGGCGGAGATGGTGAAGAACGCGGGGGGGTAGTCGCCCTGGGGGCGGCGGCTACGGTCTACGGGCTACGGCGCGACGATCTCCACCCGGGCCTTGCCCGAGATCGTCACCGTCGGACCGCCGGTCCCGATGGTGCCGCTCACGCTCGTGGGGGTCTCGCTGCCGCTCACGACGTGATCGAGCCTCAGGTCCGCCCCGCGGGCGCTGAGCTTCACGTTCACGTCCAGGGGCATCTCCAGCTTGATGTCGCCCTTGGCGGTGATCTTGGAGGTGCCGGTGACCTGGGTGGTGCTCTTGAGCTTCACGGTGGCGCCGCCGTTGGGCGCCGACACGGAGAAGCGGCTCAGGTCGCCGTCGATGAAGACGTCGCCCTTCTTGTTGGCGACGCTGATCGTGCCGTCGCACTTGATGACCTCGACCCAGTAGCTGCCGGCGTTGATGGTCATCTTGACGTTCTTGGGGGCGGTCACGACCAGGGGGACGTCGGTGGAGACGAGGCCCGAGCCCTTCGACGGGGTCACGGTCTTCACGCCGGCGCTGTTGCTGTCGCCCCAGAGCTTCAGCCCGATGCCGCGGCCGAACCGCTCCATGTTCGGCTCGTTGGTGCCCTCGATCTGGTAGTCGATGCGGGCGCTGATGGTGTCGCCCTCCTGGCACCGGACGGAGATCGTGCCGCCGTAGTGGCTGATCGTGACCGGCTTGTCCTGGCCCAGGCCGCTCTTCCGCTCCTGGACGGAGCCGGTGTAGGTGCTGGTGTTCGCGGCGCTCGGTCCGGACTCGTCGCCCAGGTCGATGTCGTCGATGTCGAGCAGGCCGAGGTCGTCGTCGGCGTTGAGTGGGGTCGAGGCGAGCAGGGCGAGGAGAGGGAGCACGGGATCCTCCGGCGAAGACGGGCAGTCTACGGGGAGACGCCCGGGCGTTCAATGTGCGTCCCCGGCCTGTGCACGGGCTCTTGACAGGGGGCACGGGCCTGCGTACCCGGTGGGATGATTCCGAGCGCTCCCTACTGCGATCTCCACATCCACGTCGGCGCCAGCGTCGCGCCACACATCATGTGGTCCATCGCCCACAGCGCCGGCTTCAAGCTGCCGGTGAACAACTACTTCGAGTTCGTCGACATGGTCACGGCGAACCCGCGCAAGGTGAAGAGCCTCGAGGACTACCTGCGCATCCTCCACGAGTGGACCGAGCGCATCCAGTCCAGCCCCTCGGCCATGGAGCGCAGCGTCTACGAGATCATCGGCAAGGAGTACCGAGGCTCCCGCTGCGAGCGCATCGAGCTCCGCTTCAACCCGATGAAGCGCAACCTGGGCGGGGAGCGGGACCTGGATCACATCATCCACGCCTGCCTGCGCGGCATGGACCGGGCCTGCCTGGAGTACGGGGTCGAGGCCGGGCTGATCTTCTGCCTGGGCCGGGAGTTCGCGGCCGACGTGAACGAGAAGATCCTGGAGAAGGCGATCAAGTACCAGGACCGCGGCATCCTGGGCATCGACCTGGCGGGCACGGAGAAGGAGGCGGTGGAGCTCACGGCCTCGGTCGAGAAGTACGCCCGCATCTTCCAGCGAGCCCGAGAGGCCGGCCTGGGCACCACGGTGCACACCGGGGAGACCACCGCGACCAGCGGCGAGGGCGTGATCGCGGTGCTCGAGCACCTGAGGCCGGACCGGATCGGCCACGGCGTTCGTGCCGCCTACAACGAGGAGGCCACCCAGCGCCTCGCCGACACCGGCACGGTGCTGGAGATCTGCCCGACCTCGAACCTGAACACCCGGGCCGTGCGGCACCTCGAGGAGTTCCGCTACATCCTGGGCACGTTCCTGGAGGCGGGGGTCAAGCTGACCATCAACACCGACGGCACCTACCTGTGCGAGACCAACATCCACAACGAGCACAAGCTGCTGGTGGAGGCCGAGGTCCTGAGCGCGGCCGAGGCCACCCACGCGCGGGACCTGGCCTTCGAGGTGTCGTTCCTGAACGGCCGCTAGTGTCCTGTCTCAGAAGTTCGTGGACACTCACTTGCCCTCGCCACGCCTGGCGGCCCGCTCTCGCGTTGATGTGACTCGGGCACGCTCCCTCCTCCAGAATCGCCGGCTGCGCCGGCTCGCCAACCTCGGCGGAGATGGCCTCGCGGGGCTCGGTCCGCCTTCTTCATCAGCCTGCTAGGGCGGCCGAGCTGTCAGCTCTCAGCCGTCAGCTGTCAGCAGGGAACGGCGAGCGTCGGGTGGAAATTGGCGTCGTGGCGCCAGGCCCCACGAGCAAGAGAGCCGGGCGGGTTCTTGCTGCCTGGCCGTGGCGGTCCGCTGCCACTTGGCGCAGCCGCTCGCCTGTCCATGCTGACAGCTGAACGCTGGTGCGCCAGGCCAAGCCTGGGAAGGAGGAAGATGAAG
>CAYFPX010000164.1:18105-19331 GCA_964344945.1 uncultured Enterobacterales bacterium | reverse complement strand
CAGTCGATCTCCCACCGCCTCGATCCGGTGCACGTGCACGCCCAGGTCGGTCAGGCGCTCGGCCAGCCAGCCCGAATTCGTGTCCACTGTCTTGCCGCTGACGACCTCGTCGCCCTGGGCCAGCAAGATGGCAGTGGGGGTGGACATGGGGGCTTCCAGGAGGGGGGATGCTGAACATCTGTACAGTAACGACTGACGATTGACCTGACAAGACCCAGGGGGACAGGAACTGTCCGGTCAGGTACTGGGGGGGTCACCTGGAGGAGCCGTGGGGCGCGTGATCGGGCTGGACGTGGGCACCAAGACCATCGGGGTCGCGCTGAGCGATCCTCTGCGCATGTTCGCGCAGCCCGTGGTCACCCTGGGGCGCAAGGGGCTGAAGCAGGACCTGCCGAAGCTCGAGGCCCTGGTGAGCGAGCACGCCGCCGAGGCCATCGTCGTCGGCCTGCCTCTGGAGCTCGACGGCTCCGAGGACCGCTCCGCCCGCCTCGCTCGCCAGGTCGGAGACGGCCTGGGCGAGCGCACCGGCCTGCCGGTCCACTACGTCGACGAGCGCTTCAGCTCGGTCGAGGCGGAGCGCGCCCTGGTCCGGCAGGACGTCTCGCGGAAGAAGCGCAAGCAGGTGATCGACCAGGCGGCGGCGGTGCTGATCCTGCAGACCTTCCTCGATCACGGTGTGATCTGAGGGCCGAAGCACGACCGCCGGCGTCCGAAGACGCCGGCAGCCCGAGTCGTGGTCGCTGACGACTACTGGATCTGCACCGGCACCACCGCCCCGCTGAAGGACTGGATGCGGATGGGCAGGCCGTCGGGGCCGGCGACCCAGCCGACCTCGGTGCGGTAGATGCCCAGACCGGCGTTGTCGGTGGCGTCCAGCTTGCTCATGTGTGAGCCGGAGATGGTGACGCTGCCGTCGTCGGTGAACCGGCAGAGCAGGGCCTCGGTCTCGCGGTCGGCGATGCCGAAGACCATCACGCCGTCCGGGTGGCTCTCGCCGCGCATGGAGAAGGTCACCTGCTCGCCGTTGGTGATGTTCAGCGGGCCGGCGTTCGTCGACAGCGCCACGTCGGCGGGGATGGTCAGCAGGTCGTCCTGCTCGATGGCACCCATGCCGTCCGAGACGTCGCCAGGGGCGGTGGCGGTCAGGTTGTCGCCGCCCTGGAAGTCCACGAACTCACTGGTGATGTCTTCTTCGCCGATGACGCCGTCGGAGTCGCTGAACTGCT
>CAYFPX010000164.1:8383-18003 GCA_964344945.1 uncultured Enterobacterales bacterium | reverse complement strand
GGTGGTTGTCCGCCGGCACCAGGGTGGTGCAGGTGTCCATCGCCACGTCGGACCACGGGTCGGCACACTCGCTCACGGTGCCCGGGGGATCCCAGAACCACGCACGGAGCTGGTCGATCTCGGCTGCGTCCTCGGACTCGGAGTAGTGCGCGGTCAGGTTGTCGGCCATCACGATGCCGGCCTCGCGGCAGACCTCGATCTTGATGTCCGGGATCGGCTCACAGGTCGCAGAGCTGCTGCCCTCGCCGTCCATGAAGAACGCGCCCTGGGTGGCCTGCCAGGTGTGGTTCGCGACGAAGGTGGAGCCTTCGAACAGGACGGTGTCGCCGGCCAGCACCGAGCAGACGTAGTTGCCGTCTTCGTCGGTGGTGGCGGTCGAGGTGCTCGCGCCACCGGCGCAGGTGACCTCGGCGCCGCGGACCGGGAAGTCCAGGGTGTCGATGACCTTGCCCGCGGCACAGGTCGGGACCATGCCCTGGTCGCAGTTCCACCAGGAGAAGTGGCTGGCGGAGAAGTTGAACATCAGGTCGCCGTCTTCGGTCTCGTAGACCGTGCCCTTGCCCTCTTCGACCCAGCCGAGCCGCTCGGGGTCGAAGGACCAGGTGTCCTGCTCGTCGCCCACACCCATCACGTAGACCGACGCCAGGCCGTCCTGGTCGATGGGCATGTCGACGTCGGCCTGCTGGCCGAGCTTGAGGTTGAGCATGTCGCCTTCGTCGTCGGTGAGGGCGATGTCGACCATGCCGTAGGAGACGAGCTGCTCGTTGTCGAAGACGTCCTTGGCGGTGGCGTCGCTGGGGTGGGCGTAGGCGCGGAGGTCGCCAGGGGCGGCGAGCATCTCGACGGTGCGCGGGTTGACGTGGGTGACCTCGACGGTGACGGTGCCGCTGTAGGGAGTGCCGTCGTCGTAGGCGATCGCGTCCTCGGGGAAGGCGACCGTGACCTGGCCCACCTGGACCGTGCCGCCGGCCAGGGCGTCGAAGGTGTCCACGCCGTCGATGGCGAGCAGGGTCGCGTTCGTGTTGACGGTCTCCCAGGAGACCAGGTCGGCCCGCTGGTAGGTCATGGCGTAGCCGTCCTTGTCGAACGTGACCTTGATGCCGTCGGCCGGGCTGACGCCGTCGACCAGGTAGACGCCGTCGGCGTCGGTCACGGCGGTGAGGCCCTGCAGCGCCACGGTGACGTCGGCCAGCGGGGCGCCGTGGATGTCGAGCACCTGGCCACCGACCTGGCCGAAGGCCGGGCCGTCGTAGAGCTCGGACTCGGGGGCGGTGGTCTGGCAGCCGGCCAGGAAGACGAGGGGGACAGCGATCAGGGTCACGCGCATGGGAAGGGCTCGGGCGAGAGGTGCGAAGGGAGAGACGGGTATCCGCGCGGCTGCAAGATCCGTGCCTCGGCGGCCCACCTGAGGGGCTTCCAGGATGCAGTGCTGGTGGGCGTGATCGGGCGCATGCGACAAGGGTGTCGCGCTCGGACTCGGCAGGACCTTCCATGTGGGGTGCCCGCACCCCACTCCGTCAGGGGAAGGCGCCGGGCAGGACCTCGCCCCGCAGCAGGGACTCGGCCCCCAGCAGCGCACAGGCGATGTGCTGCACGGCGTCGACCCGCACGTCGAGCTGGTGGGGACGGTCTCGGAAGCCGCCGACCAGCCGCTCGGGCCGGGCGACCAGCGGACCGTCCAGGTCCTGGTAGGCCTGGTCGAGCAGGATCTCGGCATAGGCCAGGGCGCCGTCGCGGGCGGCCCCGTGCACGCCGTCGCGGCGATCCAGCTCCGCCGCCGCGAGCCAGGCCTCGCCGGTCGCGGCAGCTGGCCCGGCCGGTGGCGCGAGATCGCTGCTGGCCGGAGTCGGCGGGTGGTCCTGGAACCAGGCCCGACAGGTCCGCTCCCCGGCGGCGTAGGGCAGGACGTCGTCGGCAGCGAGGCTGGCCAGGCACATCCAGTGCTCGTCCAGGGGCAGGTACAACCCGGCCCCGAGGGGCCAGTACTCGTGCTCGATGAACGCCGCCGACCGCTCCAGGGCGTCGCGCACCCCGGCCAGGCCGGCCCGCTCCGCGACCGCCAGGCCCAGCAGCACCTGGCCCTGGGCATAGGTCACCAGGGGCTGGTCGGGCCAGGTCCCCGAGGCCACGTCCAGATCGCCTCGGATCCGCCCGGCTTCGTCCACCGACGAGGCCAGGTGCAGGGCCAGGCCCTGGGCGAGCGCCGGCTCGCTGTCAGCCGCCAGGATCGCGAGCAGGGCCAGGGCGTTGGTGCCCACCCAGGCCTTGCCGTCTCGGCGGCTCGGGTCCAGCACGTAGGCGCGGCCATCGTCGAGGACCGTGGTGTGCCGGGTCAGGAAGCCCAGGGACTGGTCCAGGGCGTCGCGCACGACCGGGTCCCCGGTGCGCTGCCAGAGGCGGGCGAGGAACCAGGCGCCGCCCGCGTGACGCGGGAAGTTGTAGCCGGGCCCGTGCTGTCCCGACGGGCCGAGCACGGTGTAGGCGAAGCGGCCGTCGCGGCCCATGTTCTCGGCGAGGTGGTGGCCCCCGGCGAGGGCCGCGGCCAGCAGGGCATCGGCGGTGAAGTCCGCCGGCTCGGCCCAGCTGCGCGCCAGGGGGGTGACGCCCCGAGGCGTCGCGAGCCAGCCGTCGGTGCGGACCCAGGCCTCGGCGTCGTCCGGGAGCTTCAGGGCCGGGGTGCGGAGGCCGACGAACAGCGCGCCGGTGATCCGAGCGCCACGCCAGGCCGACCAGGCGCCGAGGGTGTCGCCGTCGGTCCGGATGCCGAACACCCCCGCGGGAGCCGCCAGCCCCCGACCCCGCTGGAGCCAGCTGCGCGTCACCGGCCCGGCTTCCCGCACCACCTCGAGGATCAGGCCGCCGTTCGCGCCCTCGAGCGCCGGTGGGTGCAGGGCCTCGAGGGCCCGGGCCAGGGTGCCACCGCGCATCGTGCCCGACCACCAGGCCTTGCCGTTGCGGACCAGCGTGGCGACGAGCACCACGGGACCCGCGCTGTCCGGCGGCGGTCCGCTGCGGTCCAGCAGCCAGGCCGCCGCCGCCCCTCCGTCCACCGCCTGCCAGCGCTCCGACGGCGCCGCAGCGAGCTGGCCATGCCCCGCGCCGCCGACCAGGAGCAGGACGACCAGGCCCGAGACGACCCCGGCCCGGGCGCTCTCGCGGGCCTGGGAGAGCTGCCAGCAAGGGATCGCCCCCACCCACGGCAGGCCCACCAGGCCGCCACCGAGCAACACCCAGGCGTTCTGGGCGCCGATGTCCGTGAAGCGCGTGAAGACGAAGGCGGCGGTCTCCAGCAGCATGGCGAGCGCGACGGCTCCTGCGATCAGGGTCGCCCAGGCCGCCCAGCGCAGCAGGCGCTCGCCCCCACCGGTCAGCTGACGCAGGGCCAGGGCCCCCTGGGCCACCCCCGCAGCGACCACCACCGGGCAGAGCGCGGGCACCCGGGTCCACAACAGGGCCGCACCCACGGCGCAGATCGCGCACTGCAGCAGGGCGGGCACCGGCGACACGCAGACCTCCTCGTCGGAGGTCCGCCCTAACTGGAGGCTGCTGGGACCCGATCAGAACTTCAGGACCGTCCCGGCGTTGATCGAGGGGATGAAGCCGAACTCGGAGACCCCCTCCTCGATGAGATCGAAGTCGCTGCCGTACCAGACCACGAGGCCCGTGTTCACGTTGATCCCGAAGGTCTCGACGATCATGAAGTCGACCCCCACCCGGGCCCGGGCGCCGAGGGCGACCTTGAAGGTGCGGGTGTAGGGGGTGAGCGTGATGTCCAGGCCGCCGTAGGGCCGGATGTTGCTCTTGCTGCCCTGGTAGATGAAGCCCAGGTTGAACGGGACGATGGTGTTCCAGATCTTTTCGGAGCCGATCTCCGCCTGGAGCTCGGTCGGCACGTCTCGGTTCACGGAGTAACCGGCCAGGCCGATCTGCACGAAGATGGTGTCGCTGACGGGGATCGCGACCTCGGCACCGTAGCTCACGAAATTCCACGCCTGGTAGCGGCTGTACCCGGCTCGGGCGGTGATGCCGACCCGGGGATCGTGGGGCTGGTAGGTCCCGGAGATCGTGGCGGTCGAGCCACTGCGGCCTTCGTTGCGGGAGGCGCTGCTGGCGCTGCTGGAGCTGCTCCGGCGGTCGTCTTCGTAGCGGTCGTCGTCGTACCGGTCGCGGCTGTCGGAGCCGCGGGCCTCGGCGACCTCGCGCTCGCTGGGTTCGTAGCTGTCGAGGTCGTCGTAGTAGTCGTCGGAGAAGTGGCCGTCGTCGGAGCTCGCGGTGCGGGGCGAGTCGTCGTAGCCGCCGTCGAAGTCGTCGGTTTCGTCGAGGGTCTCGTAGCGGTCGTTGGACGTCTCTTCGTAGTCGTCGTAGGTGGACTCCTCGGCGGTCACGCTGCTGCCGAACTCGATCTCGTCCACGCTCACCGACGAGCCGAAGGAGATCTCGTCGAAGTCGTCGCCGGCGTCGTTGTCGTAGTCGTACTCGTCGACCACGGCGTCTTCTTCGGCCTGTCGGCGGGCGGCGTCCTGGCGCTCGCGCTCGGCACGCTCGGCGGCGTCCTGGCGCTCGCGCTCGGCACGCTCGGCGTCGGCCCGCTCCTGCTCCTTGCGGCGCTTCTCCTCTTCCTTGGCGCGCTTGCGCTCCTCGTCGGCCTGGCGCTTCTCCTCGGCCTCCCGGCGGCGCTGCTCCTCGGCCCGGCGCTCCTCCTCGGCCTGGCGCTGCTCTTCGGCCCGGCGCTGCTCTTCCTCGCGCCTGCGCTGCTCTTCGAGGCGGCGCTCGTCTTCGGCCCGGCGGGCTGCTTCTTCGCGCCGGCGCTGTTCTTCGGCCCGGCGCTCCTCTTCGGCCCGGCGGGCCTCGTAGGCGGGATCCTCGGCCTCCTCGAAGTCGTCGAGGGTGTTGCTGGAGTTGCCCGGGGTGCTGACCCGTGCGCTGGAGTCGCCGTCGTCGAAGTCGAATTCCAGGTCGTCGAAGTCGTCTTCTTCGTCCATGGCGAACTCGTCGACCGAGGCGACCGAGGCCTCCTCCACGACCTGGGCGCGAGACTTGCCGGTGACCAGCTCCTGGACGTAGGCGCCCATGGAGTCGGCCATCTTCTCGGGGGCCTTGTCGACCTTGAAGGTCTTCTTGCGCACGAAGGTGCCGCGGTTGACGTCGAACAGGACCATGTAGACGTCGAACTGGCTGCCGGCGCTGGCCACGGAGCCGCCCAGCACGAAGTCCGTGCCCAGGGCCTTGCCGACCGTGCCCATGCAGCTGGTCTTGGACAGGCAGCTCAGGCTGTAGCCAGAGGGGTAGTCGTCGAGCTGCTCGACGTCGTCGTACTCGCCCATGAAGTCGAGCTCGCTGGCCACCAGGCTGGTGATGTTGAGCACGATCAGCGGATCGACGCCCTTCTTCACGAAGGGCACGACCTTGGCCTCGGCGGCGACGGCAGCCGGGCTGAAGGCAGCGGCGAAGGTGAGCAGTGCAGCGAGCGAGAGGCGCTTCATGACGACCTCGGTTCCTTGGTGGGGTCGGCCCCGGACAGCAACACCCCGAGGGGGCGGCGAGATTGCCGCGAGCTGCACGGGTGGCGCCCAGACCACCGCGCAGAGGGGTGCCCGAGTGGGTATTTCCAGGAATTCGCGGCCGAAGACAAGTCCCCGGAACCTCCTTGCACATCCTCTTGACAGGGGAGGGGACCCGGCTTCCGACCAGGGGGCTGTGGGTCTGGAGCCGCGTTACCCACGCGCGGCCAGATGCCCCTGGAGCCGCTGCTGACGACCCCTCGCGCCCGTCTCGCCCCCCTGCTGGTGGGCGCCGCCCTGGCGGGGGCCCTGCACGGGCTCGCCGAGGCCCTGGCCGTGCTGCTGGGGGGTCGGCTGTGGATCACCAGCCCGCTGCCGCTGCTGGCCGCGGGGACCCTGGCCGGCGCGATCCTGGCGGTGGTGCCCGGCGCCCTGGTGGGCTTGCGGGTGGGGCGCCCCACCGGCGGCCTGGTGGGCGGGGTGCTCGCCACCTGGGCCGTGGCGGCGCTCCTGGCGATCGCGACGGATCCTCCGCCGTTCCAGGAGCCCGCCTTCTACGTGCACAGCCCCCTGGCGGCCTTCGCCGTGCTCGCCGCGCTCGTGGCCACCGTGGAGCTGAGCCGGCGCCTGCCCGGCCCCGGCCTGGCCCTGGCCCTGGGCACTCTGGTGCTGCCGCCGGTCCTGGCGCTGGGCAGCGGCCCCAAGGCCGCCGAGGAGCCCTGGGAGGGCGCCCCCAACGTCCTGCTCGTCACCCTGGACACGACCCGCGCCGACCACCTCGGCGCCTACGGCCACCCGACCGTCCAGACCCCGATGTTCGACGGCCTCGCGGCACAGGGCGTGCTCTTCGAGACCGCCGTGGCCCAGGCCTCGGTGACCGGCCCGTCCCACACCACCGTGCTCACCGGCCTGGGCACCTGGTCCCACGGGTCGCTGTTGAACGGCATCCCGCTCACCGCCGACGCCGAGACCCTGCCGGAGCGGCTCCGGGCCCGGGGGTACCAGACCGCGGACTTCGGACTGCCCAAGGGCGGCTCGGAGCTGTTGCCCTGGCGGGTGAAGGACGCCGCCGCCCGCCGCCTGAACCCCGACTACGTCCTGGAGCGGGTCGGCGAGCGCACGGTCGACGACGCCCTGGACTGGATGACGCAGGCCGAGGGCCCGTGGTTCCTCTGGGTGCACCTCTTCGACGCCCACGGCCCCTACGATCCCCCGCCGCCCTTCGACACCCTCTACTACAGCGGGGACCCGCGGGACCCGTCCCACACGTCCATGGCGCAGGTGTCCAACGTGGCCGCCTACCTCGCCCCCAGCCTCGAGGGCATCACCGACGTGGACTGGGTCATTGCCCAGTACGACGGGGAGATCAGCTACCAGGACAAGCAGCTGGGGCGCCTGCTGGAGGGCGCGGGCACCGATGCGCTGGTGGTGGTCACCGGGGACCACGGCGAGTCCCTGGGGGACAACGGGGTCTGGTTCAACCACGGCGACGACCTGACCGTCGCCGCGACCCAGGTGCCCTTCGCCCTGCGCTGGCCCGAGAAGGTCCCGGCCGGGGTCCGGGTGGCGGACCCGGTGGAGCTCACCGATCTGCTCCCGACGATCTACGAGCTCCTGGGCGAGCCGATCCCCGAGGGCCTCGACGGGCGCAGCCAGGTCGGCACCTTCACGGGCGGGCCGGGCCGGGACCACGCCCGGGGCCTCTGCTTCGACCGCGAGGCCAACGTGGCCGAGCGCGAGGCGAACGCCGGCCGACCCACCCCGCCCAGGTGGCGCATGGCTGGGCTGCGAGGCCAGGACACCCTCTATGTGCACCGGGAGCACGCAGGGTTCGGCGATCTCTTCTACCGGTCCGAGGACTGGAACAGCGACCGCATCGCGGAAGAGGTCAGCACCGAGGACGGCGCCGCCGGCATCGGCCTGCTCAAGGGCCTGGCCCGAGGCGTGCTCGAAGCGGGCGAGGCCGGGGTCGAGCGCTCGGCGGTGGAGCTGAGCGACGAGGACCGGGCGAGGCTCGAAGCCCTCGGGTACATCGAGTAGCCGTGGTCTTCGGAGAGTCCCGACTCAAGGACATCTACCGGCGGGTCGTGTGGGGCCCGTACCGGCGGGCCTTCGACCGCCTGCCGCCCGGGAGCGAGGTGCGGGCCAACCGCCTGCTCGGCCGTGTCGTGGCCAGGGCCGCCGCCGGCAAGCGGGGCCAGGTCGCCGAGAACCTGGGCCGCGCCTTCCCGGGGCGGGATCTGGACCCCATCGTCGACCAGCTCTTCCAGACCCACTTCATGGAGCAGTACATCTCCTGGTCCTTCCACCGGATCGATCGGGAGACCTGGCCCCGGTACCTGCGCCTCGAGGGCCGGGAGCACCTGGACGCTGCTCTGGGCCGAGGCCGCGGCGCGGTGCTGCTGCACCCGCACATGGGCGCCGCCCAGATGCCCCTCGCCGTGCTGGGGGTGCTCGGGTACCCGGTGAACCAGATCGGTGGGGGCGGGGTCGACGTGCCCCTCTCGGAGACCGGCCGGTGGGCCGAGTCGATGCGCCACACCCTCGAAGAGCACATCCAGGCGCGCATCTGGGACGGCAACGGCTTCCTGCGGCCGGTGCTGCGGGCCCTCGGGGACAACGAGGTCGTGCTCACCGCCATGGACGGCACGGGCGGGGGCAAGGAGATGGGTCGGCGCTTGACCCGCACCGTGCTCGGCCAGCCGATGAACCTGCCCGTCGGCGGGCTCTACCTGGCCCTGCGGTCCGGGGCGCCGCTCTTGCCCCTGGTCACCTACGCCGCCCGGGACGGCCGCTCGCTCTTCGTCAGCGAGCTCGGCGCCCCGCTGCACCTGGATCGCGACGCCCGGCTCCGGGACGCCCTGGAGGCCGGGGTGGACCAGGTCGCGGCCCTGCTCGACGCGGCGCTGCGGGCCCACCCCGGGGACTGGCACTTCTGGGACGAATTCCAGCCCGGCCGCTTCCTGGCGGATCCGAGCGAGGAGGCGGCGTGAGGAGTCGCGCCTTCCTGCTCGGTGCCGCGGTGGGGGCGCTGCCGGGCCTGTCCCTCGCCGTGGGGCTGCGCCTGGTGAACCCCTGGTTCCTCGACCGGCCGGTGCTGTACCTGGCTCTGGCCATGGGCCTGCCCGCGCTGGTGTGCGGGGGGGTGCTGCGGCTCGCCCTCGGTGGGGGCGGCGCGATCCGTCGGGCGCGGGGAGCGCTCATCGCCCAGGCGGTCGTCGTGATCACCCTGGCAGCCATCCCCCGGCCGCGGTTCGACGACGTCGAGGTCCTGGTCTACGGGGTGGACGGCGCGACCTGGTCGATCCTCGATCCGATGATCGCGGCCGGGGAGCTGCCCGCCTTCGCCGGGCTGCAGCAGGGCGGCTCCCACGGCGTGCTGCGCTCGATGGAGCCGATGTTCTCGCCGCTGCTGTGGACGACCATCGCCTCTGGCCAGCCGCCCGACGCCCATGGCGTGCGTGGCTTCCACGTGAAGTCCACCGACTGTCGGGTCGCCCGGTTCTGGGACATCGCCGAGGGCGTGGGCCAGCGGCGGGTGGGGCTCTACAAGTGGCTCGTGACCTCACCGCCGCGCCCGGTCGACGGGTTCATCGTGCCGGCCTGGCTGGCCGCCGAGCCCGACACCTGGCCCGAGGAGCTGCGCTTCGTGAAGGAGCTGGAGCTCTCCAACCGGCAGAAGCGCCAGCGCAGGGAGGCCACCCGCAGCACCGCGGCGCTCCTGCTCGACGGCCTGCGGCACGGCGTGCGGTTCGGCACGGTGCTCGAGGCCGCGACCTGGAAGGTCCGGGAGCGACTCACCCGGCCGGGGGACAACGATCGCAGGGTGGCCCTGGAGCGCATCCGGGTGCTGCTGGACCGGGACACCTTCTTCTACGCCACCTGGCGGCACGAGCCCCAGCTGGCGACCTTCACGCTCTACGCGACCGACGCGCTGTCCCACCTGATGTGGCGCTTCCACGAGCCCGAGGCCTTCGCCGAGACCAGCCCGGTGCCCGCGGCCGAGGTCGCTGCCTGGGGAGACAGCATCCGCGACGCCTACCGCCTGGCGGACGAGGTGCTGGCGGAGCTGCGGCACGCGCTGCCGGCCGACGCCACCCTGCTGGTGCTGAGCGACCA
>CAYFPX010000164.1:0-8349 GCA_964344945.1 uncultured Enterobacterales bacterium | reverse complement strand
CCCGGCGAGGGCAACAAGGCCTACTTCGCCCCGCTGACGGCCCGTCTCCAGGAGCGCCTTGCCGCGGAGGTGGGGCCCGTCGATGTGAGCAAGGTCGGCTACAAGCTCGCGGTGATGCTCACCGAGGACGACCTGCCGCTGTCCGCGCTCACCGCGGCCGTCGACGGACTGGTGGACCAGGCGGGCGAGCCGTTCTACCGCTGGGAGGCCCTGCCGGAGACCGATCGCGGCGTGGGCCTGACCCTGCGAGACGAGGACGTCACCCCCGAGCGCATCGGGAGCGGCACGGTCGGCGGAGAGCCCATGAGCGCCTACGTGAAGATGGACGACGCCCACTCCGGCGACCACGACAGCGCCGGTGTCCTGTTGGTGGCCGGCCCCGGCGTGCCGGTCGATACCCGCGCCGACGAAGCCCACCTGCTGGACATCGCGCCCACGGTGCTGGGGCTGCTGGACCTGCCCAGGTCCGGCGACATGGCAGGTCGGGCGCTGCACGGCGGCCCGACGGGCGGACCGGAGAGCTACGCCGACGTGCTCGACGGTCTGGACTGGGGGCCCTGGGCTGGGGAGACGGCCGACGAGGTGAACGAGGAGCGGCTGAGGCAGCTGGGGTACATCGAGTGACCGCGCAACCCATGGAGCCTCGATGCGCCTGCTGATGGTCGCCCGCCGCTACCCCCCGGACATCCGGTCGGGCACGGAGACGGTGTTCGAGAACCTGTACCGGATGGCCCGCTCCCGCCACGAGGTCCGGCTGGTGGTCGGCTACACCCGGGCCCGGGAGCTCGTGCCGCCCGAGGCCCGCGCCGTGGACCTGCGCGGCGTCAGCAAGGCCCAGGCCTGGGCGCGCATGGCGGCGGCGAGCCTCGACGAGCAGCGCCGCTTCTCCCCGGACGTCATCCTGGCCAACAGCATCGAGGTGGCCTCGATCCGCTGCCCGACCGCCTGCATCGTGCACGACCTCAATTTCGGCAGCGCCGAGCGCACCGCCGGCAACCGGGCGCGGGAGGCCTTCTACAAGCTGCGCACCCGGCGCCTGGCGGCCGTGGTGACGGTGTCCGAGGCCGCCAGCAGGAGACTCGTCGCCGCCGGACTCCCCCAGGACCGCATCCACGTCATCCACAACGGCGTCGACCTGGAGAAATTCGCCCCGACGGAGCGCCTGAGCACCCACGACGAGCCCGAGGGCTTCGTGCGCTTCGCCTACCCGAGCCGCATCCTGCCGGGCAAGGGCCAGCACCTGGCCATGGACGCCCTGGCGCGGCTCCGGGCCCCGTACAAGAAGCGGGCGGAGCTGGTGGTGGTGGGCGCCGTCGCCGACCCCCTGTTCCTCGACCAGCTCAAGATCCAGTCCTACAACCAGCCGATCCGCATCGAGACCGACGTGCCGGCCATCGCCCCCTTCTACCAACAGGCCGACGTGGTGCTCTTCCCCAGCCTGATGGAAGAGGGCTTCGGCTACACGGCGGTGGAGGCCATGGCCTGTGGCAAGCCGGTGATCTGGTTCGACCAGCCCGCCGTGCGCGAGGCCACGGGAGGCCACGGGCTGCCGGTGCCGTCAGGGGACGTGGACGCCCTGCGCGACGCCATGATGGCCCTGATGGACGACCCCGAGCGGCGGGGTCAGGTCGGCCGGGAGGGACTGGACTACGTGCGCAGCCACTATGGCTGGCCCGGTGTCTGGGACCAGTACGAGCGCCTGTTGGAGGGCCTGCGCCACTGACCTTGCGCGGCTAAACTCCCGCCATGGGTCAGCACGAGCGCTACGCCTTCGAACAGGGCACCGTCGACGTCCACTCCGCCTGGACCACCCAGGAGGTCAAGGAGACAGTCGAGGACATCCTGGAGCACTGGGCCTGGCGCCTGCCGGAGCGCAAGGACGCCCGCATCGTGCTCAAGCCCAACCTCAACAACGACCTGGTCGCCCTGGTGGGCAATTGCGTGGACCTGCGGGTGCTCTGCTCGCTGATCGAGGGCCTGCTCAACCGGGGCTACCGCGACCTGGTGCTGGCCGACGGCTCCAACGTGGGCGTCGACCGCCGGGGCATCGACAGCTTCAAGCGCCTGCGGGTCGACAAGCTCCGGGATCGCTACGGCATCGAGGTCCTGGACCTCAACCAGGACCAGGGCCTGCGGGTCGCCCTGCACGCCGGCGCCCGGCCGGTCATCGCCCGCACCATCCTGGAGAGCGACTTCCTCATCTCCATCCCCAAGGTCAAGACCCACTGCGAGGCCGGCCTCAGCTGCGCCATGAAGAACTGGGTCGGGATCTGCACGGGCCAGGAGAAGCGGGAGATGCACCTGGACCTGGGCCGCAACATCTTCGCGGTCAACGAGGCGGTCATCCCCGACTTCATCCTGGTGGACGGGCTGATCGGGATGGAGGGCAACGGCCCCGGCGACGGCGAGCCCTTCCGCTTCGGCCACCTGATCGCGAGCGACAACGCCTTCCTCAACGACCTGGTGGTCTCCCGCCTGGTGGACATGCCCGTCGACGAGGTGCCGTACCTGGTCCACGCCCTGGAGGCCGGCCACCTGACCCCCGCCCTGCAGGCCGAGGTGCTGGACAGGGTGCCGGTGATCCGCCCGATCAAGCGAGCGCCAGCGCGGAGCCGTCTCGCCGAGCTCGCCGAGGCCCGCTCCCTGTTCTGGCTGAAGAAGGCGGTCCGTCCGGCCCTCGAGGCACCCGGGGTCATGGAGACCGCCTACAAGCTGAAGATCATCCAGGACGTCTACAGCCGGATCGACGACACCATCACCGGCTTCCACAAGCGCGAGGGCGCCTGTGGCGAGTGCGCGAAGTGCGCGGACTTCTGCCCCACCCACCTGACCGCCGCCGAGATCGGCGTGAAGCAGGACCCGGAGGACTGCATCCAGTGCCTCTACTGCTGGTGGGTCTGCCCCCAGGCCGCCATCGAGCTGCACGGGGACCTCAACCACCTGGAGCGGCAGGTGGAGCGGTACAAGCCCGCTGTCGAGGCGATGTAGCTCAGCTCCCGCGCACCCGCTCCAGCCCCACCCGCAGCAGGAAGCGCGAGTTCCCGATCAGGTAACGCCGCCAGAGCCGCCGGGGCTCGGTGATCAGCCGGGCAAGCCACTCCACGTTGTCGTGCAGCACCGCCGGGCCTCGGGAGACCCTGCCGCTGAGGAAGTCCGCGGTCGCTCCCAGGCACCAGACCACCGGGACGTCCGGCAGCTCGCCCCGGTACCGGGCCACCCAGCGCTCCTGGATGGGCGTGCCCATGCCCACCAGCAGCACGTGGGGACCGAAGGACCGGATGCGCTCGAGCAGCGCCGGCGTGGCGGCGTCGTCGTGGAAGCCGTGGTCGGCGGCCACCTCGAGCCCGGGGTGGCGCTCGCGGAGCACCTGGGAGGCCTGCTCGGTCACCCCCGGCTCCCCCCCGAGCCAGAAGATCCGCCAGCGCCCTTCGGCACGAGCCGCCAGGTCCCAGATCCAGTCGGCGCCGGTCATGCGCTCGGGCAGGTCGTGTCCCAGGAGCCGCGCGCCGAGACGGATGCCCTCACCGTCGCAGTAGCAGAGGTCGACCCCGTCCAGGAAGGCGCTGAGCTCGCGGTCCCCGGAGGCCGTGTTCGCCACGTGCACGTTGAGGTAGGCCACCGTCCTGGGCTCACCCCCGTCGACGAAGTCCCCCACACGGTCGATGAGACCGCGCAGGTCGAGCACGTCCACGGGCAGCCCCAGGACGCGGATGCGATCCGCGTGGCCGCTCACTGCCGGGTCGCGAACCCGCCGATGGTCCAGTAGCCGCCGACCACCCGGGAGTCCGAGTTGTCCCAGGGGATCGTCTCGCTGCCCTCGGCCAGGACCCCGGCCACCACCATGACCAGCTGGTTGCCGGACCAGGTGGCCCAGGCGCTGCTCGGCACGGTGAAGCTGCCGTCGTTGTAGGCGGCGCAGCGCACGGTCTCGATCAGCACGGACTGGTCGGCGTTGTAGTGGTAGAGCTCGAACACCATCCAGTCGGCGCCGTCACCGCCGGACCAGGTGAAGGTGACCTGGTTCTGGGCCAGGGTCGGCAGGGTGGAGCCGGCTGCGGGTTCGTGAAGGTGGGCGCCAGGGGAGTGGGCACGCTGTTGGGTGCCGAGAAGTCCGGCACGCCGTCGCTGATGACCTCTTCCAGGTCGTAGGTGGCGTTCTGGCGGAAGTCGTTGGCGCCGAGGGCCTGGTTGACGAAGTAGCCGTCGTAGCCGTCGAAGCCGTTGGTCAGCGTGATGGTCGAGGAGCCCGAGGTGAAGTCCACCGTCGACGGGGTGCTCATCTCGTAGAAGTAGATGTCGCTGCCGCTGTAGACGTAGTCGGACTGGCAGGTGTCGAGGCTGCTGGCCCAGAACCGCCACATGTGGAAGTCGGCGGGCACGGTGAGCATCATCCAGGCGGAGCCGAAGTCCGCGGGCGACCCGGACCAGTAGCCGCCGACGTAGTGGTACCAGCTCAGGTCGCCGATGGCGCCGGCGAGGCCCGTGCTGTCCTGGAAGTAGGTGAAGGCCTCGCTGACCGTGGCCTGGCGTCGACCAGGGCGCTCGACGAGCCCGCAGAAGGGGTCTCGACGATGAGGGTGGTGGGCTGGGCCGCGACCACGGTCGCCGTGCTGTTGCCGAACTTGACCACCGACGAGGCGTCGAAGTCCACGCCGGTGATCTCCACGGTGGTGCCACCTGCGGAGGTCCCGTAGTCCGGGTTCACCCCGTAGATCGCCAGGGTGCCCCAGTCGGTGTCGGTGTCGCTGTCGGCGTCGCTGTCCGAGTCGCTGTCCGAGTCGCTGTCGCTGTCCGTGTCGCTGTCGCTGTCCGTGTCGGCGTCGGCGTCGATCGGGAGCGTGCCCGTGTCCCCTGGGACCCCGTACATGTACTCCATGCCGAAGCAGGCAGTGAGGCACAAGGCAGGCAGGCAGAGCAGTCGCACGGTTCTCCTCGGAACGCGGATCATACGCGGGCCCGGAAGAGGGGTGCAAGGATGCGGTCAAGGGAGGGCATTCCCCGCGGATCCGCCTGGGGAGCGGGTCGGTGGGCGGGTCACGCCCAGGGCCAGGCCCAGGAGGCTGAGACAGCACACGCCGCCGACGATCACCTGGGGCGCGAACAGGCCCCTGGCCGGCCCCCACAGGACCTCCAGCGTCGTGGCCGTGATCACCGCGGTGAGGGCCACGCCGAGCACCGGTGTCCACCCGGCCCAGGTCGCGGCCTGGCGGAGCTCGGCCCGCAGGGCCCACAGGAAGAGCCCGGACACCAGGGTCATGTTCAAGGTGGTGGCGAGGGCGATGCCTTCGAGACCCATCGGCGGGATCAGGACCAGGTTCCAGAGCGCGTTGTGCACCAGGCTCAGACCGGCCAGGCCGAACAGCAGCCAGACCCGCCGCTGGAGCACGTGGGCCCGGACCGCGAGCATGCCCAGCAGCATCGGCCACACCCCGGGCAGGTACCAGCGCAGCACCTCGGCCGTGACCCAGGTGTCGTCGGGTGTGAAGGCCCCCCGCTCGAACATCAGCGCGATCAGCGGCACCCGGGCGATGAACATGCCCGCCAGCACCGGGGCCGCCAGCCCACCCACCCAGCGCAGGGACTGGTCGACCGCGGCCCCGAAGCCCGGCTCCCCGCGGGCCGCCATGTGGGACCAGGCGGCGTAGGCCACCGGCATGAGCGTCGACGCCAGCAGCACCCGGGGGATGATCCGGGCCCGATCCGCGTACTCCAGGACCGCGACGGCACCGCCAGCCATGGCCCCGGCGAAGAGCTTGTCCACCACCAGGTTGCTGGCGACCATCAGCTCTGCGCCCAGGATGGGCACGGCGTCGCGGGCGACCTCGCCGAGCCCCAGGGGCCAGCGCGGCCGGACCCACACGCCGACACGGGCCAGCACGGCCCAGTGGAAGCCGAGCTGGGCGACCTCGCCCACCAGCAGGCCGAGGGGCATGGCGCTCGGCCCGGCCGGCTCCAGGAGCACCCAGGTCCCCGCGATCGTGGCCACCGCCCGCGCCGCCGGGCTCAGGGTCGCCCGCCGAAAGGCCCCCCGGACCTCGCACCCCACCCGCAGGGCGGTGGTCACCGGGGTCAGCGCCATGTAGGGCCAGAGCAGCCAGAGGAAGCGCTCGGTGAGGTCCAGGGTCCAGGCGTCGAAGGCGGTGAGGGTGGGCAGCAGCGGTGGCAGGACCAGGCACACCGCAAGCCCCAGGGTGCCGCCGAGCACCGCGCCGGCGACACAGGCGGCCCCCGCCAGATCCGCGGCCGCCCCGCGGCCCTCGGAGAGCGCCCGGGCCAGGGCCGGGGTCAGCGCGATGCTCAGGGCGTTGGAGAACAACGCGAGCACGAAGACCGGGAAGGCGACCGCGTAGAAGTAGGCGTCGGTCGCTCGGTCCACGCCGAACCACAGGGCCAGGGCGATGGTCACGCCGAAGGCGCTACCGCGGGCCAGGATCGCCAGCGGCACCAGGATCAGGGCCGTGCGGCCCACGCTCACCGGTACCTCTCCCGGTGGACAGTGGGGGCCGTGGCCGGGTAGAAGCCGGGCTCTCCCCGGTCCGGGTGAACCATGGTCTCCAGCTGTCTGCGGTGGGCGCTCGCCGCCCTGCTCCTCGCCACGGCGGCCTGCGCCGGCAAGGACGCGCCGCCGAACGTCGCCGAGAGCGACGACGTGGTCACCCTGCGGCCCCCGGCGCCCGAGGACTTCGTGTTCGGGCCCGGCGACAAGATCGACATCAAGGTCTGGCGACAGCCCGACATGGACATGCAGATCGTCATCGCTCCAGACGGCGCCATCACCTACCCGCTGGTGGGTCGGCTCCAGGTGGCCGGGTTGACCTACCCCGAGCTGGTCACGACCATCGAGACCGCGCTCCAGGAGTACTACACCGAACCCTCGGTGGCCGTGAACGTGGTCGAGGTCAGCAACCAGAAGGTCTTCATCCTCGGCGAGGTCCGGTCCCCGGCGGTGCTGCAGATCGAGAACGACCTCTCCATCCTCGAGGCCCTGACCCGGACCGGCGGGATCAACCCCGACGCCCGCACCGACAACGTGCTGCTGGTGCGGGGCGGCCTCGACGCACCCCAGCTGTACACCGTCGACGTCAACGCCATCTTCGCCCAGGGCGACTTCAGCCAGATGGTCTACCTCCAGCGGGGCGACATCGTGCTCGTGCCGGCGAAGACCATCGTGAACGTGGAGCGCTTCTTCCGCAGGGTCCAGGGCATGCTCGCGCCCTTCCTGAGTGGCTCGGCCATCTACCGGAACGTGGTCACCGGGGGCGCCCAGGGCACCAGCGCCGGCCTGCAGTAGCGAGGCCCTCGGATGCGGCGACACGGGTGGTTGCCGGTCGCCCTGGCGGCCGTGGATCTGGTGCTGCTGGGGACCGCCCTCGCGGCGGCCTGGCGGGTCTGGCTGTGGTGGCGGCCTCAGCTTCGGCTGATCGTCCAGGTCCGCTTCACCGACCTGGTGCTGTTCAACGAGTGGATGCCCTCGGGGCTGCTGCTCGTGGCCGGCTGGATCTTCTTCCTGCGGCAGCTCGGCTACTACGACCCGCTGCGCACGCCCACCGCGGTCCGGGCCGCCGGGGTGCTGACCCGGTCCCTGGTCTACCTGCTCGTGCTGGTGGTCACGATCGAGTTCTTCATGCCGCAGCGGTACTACAGCCGCTCGCTGATCGGCTCCTTCCTCACGTTCGGCTTCGTCGGACTGGGTGCAGTCCGGTGGGCGCTGGTGCGGGCGGGACGCATGGTGCCGGTGGGCTCACCGGCCCAGGGCCTGGCCATCGTGGGGCTCGGGGAAGACGCCCAGCTCATGGAGGGCCGGCTCGAGCGCTTCGGCCACTCCCAGTGGCGCACGGTGGGCTTCATCGCTCCCAGCGAGATCGACGGCGAGGACCACGTGGTCGAGGCCGACCGGATCCTGGGCACGGTCTACGACCTGGTGAACCTGGTCAACGAGCACGCCATCGAGGTGGTGGTGCTCGCCACGCGCTTCCTGGGCCGCGAGGAGGCCCTGGCCCTGGCCATGCGCTGTGACCAGATGGGCCTGCGGGTGCTCCAGGTGCCGTTCACCTGGGGCCTGGTGTCGCCGCGGCTGCGCTTCGCGGAGCTGGGGGACCTGCAGCTCATCGACCTGAGCGAGCTGAGCTACCCCAGCCTGGGTGAGTACTTCAAGCGGGGCTTCGACCTGGTGGCCGTGTCGCTGGGCGGGCTGGTGATCCTGCCCATCCTGATGACCGTCGCCGCCGCGGTGAAGGCCGACGGCGGGCCGCTGTTCTACGCCTCGCCGCGGGTCGGCAAGGGCGGTCGGGCCTTTCCCTTCTTCAAGTTCCGCTCGATGGTCCCCGGCGCCGACAAGCTCAAGGCCGA
>CAYFPX010000163.1:0-19332 GCA_964344945.1 uncultured Enterobacterales bacterium | reverse complement strand
CCGACCGCCCCAGGGTGAGCACCAGGCCGGCGAAGAACCGGTCCCGCAGCCGGTAGCGGCTGGTGAGCTCCAGGCCCGCGGCCCAGCCGTCCTCGGCCCGGGGAGCCTCGCCGGGCAGCTCGACGACGGTGCCGTAGAGCTTCTTGCCCCAGGCGTCGACGCCCACCTCGATGCGCCCCAGCATCGTGAGATCGATCCCCAGCGCCGCCTGGTCCGAGTGGGTCCAGGACAGCTCCGGATCCCCGGTGGTCGGAGAGAGCGCGTCCAGGCTCGGGGACTGGGAGTAGCGGCCGGCAGCGGCCCGGAGCTGGACCGCGTCCAGGGGCTCGTAGCGCACGGTCACCCGCGGATCGGCGCTGAAGCCGCCCAGGCTGGTGTCCCACTGGACCCGCAGCCCCGGCTGGACCCGCAGGTCGCCCCACTGGAGGCGGGGCTCCAGGTAGGCCCCGCCCCGCAGGCGCCGCAGGTCCTCGTCGACGTCGACGCCGCGCGTCAGCAGCGGGGCCTCGACCCCGAGCTCGGCCCAGGGCTTCGACACCGTCGCCTCCCGGGCCACCTGGGTCAGCTTCGCCTCGAAGCCAACCGCCAGGTCCAGGCTGTCCCCCAGGGTGATCAGCCCGTCCTCGCGCAGCCAGGCGTACCGCTCCCGGCGGCGCTGGTGGTCTGTGGCCACCGCGCCCTCCCAGCGGTCGTGCACCAGGGACAGGCTGCTCTCCAGCTGCATCCAGCCCAGGTCGTCCCAGGCCCGCAGGCTCACTGCGTGGAAGGCCCGGTCGAAGGCGAACTCGTCGTTGTCCTCCGCCTCCAGCGGGTCCAGCTCGTCCACGACCCGGGCCAGCCGCCCGTACCGGTCGCCCGCGCCGAACAGGGTCACGCTCACCCGGTGCCCCGGCTCCAGCTCGTGGTCGTACCGCCCCAGGTAGTCCCAGAACACCGGCCAGACCGTGTACTGGTCGGAGCTGCGGCCCAGGAAGTCCGCGTAGGAGCGGCGGGCGCTGCCCATGGCGGCACCTTGCTGGCCGGTCGGCGCCGCCACCCAGCCGCCGGCGTTGACCAGGGAGACGTTCACGCCTCCGTGCACGCGCTCGGCCTCGGGGGGCCGGCTCACGGCCTCCACGATGCCCCCCACCGCGTTGCCGTAGGCGGCGCCGAAGGTCGACGGGTAGACCTCGAGGCGCTGGAGCATGCGCGTGTGGAAGACGCTGGCGTACTCCTGGAAGTGGAAGAGGTAGGGGATCTCCACGCCGTCCAGGAAGAAGCGGCTGTCGCCGGGCGCGGCCCCGCGGATGGAGATTGCGCCGGTGTTCGGGCTGAACTCCCGGGTCTGGGCGACCCCGGGCAGGGACTGGACCAGACGGAAGGGGTCGCCGTGGGTGCCCGGGGTGTCCTCGACCCGCTCCTGGTCCAGGATCTGGAAGGACCCGTGGGGGGACTCCACCCGGGCCTCGACCACCACCTCCAGCGGCGCCGGCTCGTGGGCCAGGAACACCACCAGGGGCTCGGCCTGGGGGACCTCCACCACCAGGCTCAGGGGCACGTAGCCGTCGGCCACGAAGCGCAGCTCCCAGCTGCCCTCCGGCAGCTCGAGGGACCAGCCCCCCCGGCGATCCGTGGGCACCAGACCGCCCTCCCAGCCGACGAAGCCGGGCAGCGGATCCCGGGTGCCGCGCTCCCGCAGGAACCCGGAGACCTCGGCGGCCTGGGCGACGGCGACCAGGGTGAGCCAGCCGATCACCAGGTCTCCAACACCACGCGGGCCTCGCGCACGTCGTCTGCCAGGCAGCGGCCCTCGGCGATCCAGGCCAGCCGGAAGGGCTCACCAGCGGGGGCGCAGCTCAGGGTGTCCTGCTCGGCGAGGGTGTCCACCACAACCGCGTCCGAGAGCCTCACTCCCCCGCTGGTGTCGGAGACCTCGACGGTGACCGCCGTGAGCCCCGGGGTCAGGTCGCCCTCGGCCGGAACCAGGCGCCCCTCGTGGCGCAGCAGCGTGCCGGCGTCGCCGACGACCGCGTCGGCCCAGGTCCAGCGGTTGCCGCCGGCGTCGTCGAGGCCCAGGACCAGGGTGTGCACGAAGCCGTCGCCCAGGTCTTCCCGAGCGACGGCCTCGTCCTCCTCGAAGCGCACCTCTTGCCGCAGGGCGTCGGCCCTGTCCTCGTCGAGCTCGAGCAGGGTGCCCTCCCCGCCGCCGACCATCCAGCGCAGGCGCTCGCCGGCGGCGCGTCCGGTCATGACCAGGCGCACGCCGTGGTCCGACGGCGCCGAGGTCTCGATGGGGGCTCCCGAGACCGCGAGGCGGGACGCCAGGTCCAGGTCCCCGGAGAGCTCGACCGCCTCCCGGGTCACGCCGAGCTGGCCGCTGGCGGGCTGACCGACCGTCACCACGGCCTCGCGCACGTCCCCGTCGGGAGAGGTCGCGGTCAGGCCCAGCTCGCCGTAGCCACTCACGGGCACGCCCCAGCCCGTGCCGAGGGCGACGCCGTCCAGGGTCCAGGCCAGCGCCGGCGGGTCGTGGTGGATCAGGGCCCCGCCGCTCCACAGCGCAGCGGCCGCCACCCCGTCCTGCACGCCGACGGCGGCGATGCGGAAGGACACCAGATCCTGTCGCGTCTCGTCAAACGGCTCGGCGCAGGCCCCCAGCAACAGCGCAGCCGCGAGCAGTGATCCGGCTCGTCCTGGCACGGCCGCCACTCTATCGCGGTCACAACTCGCGGATGTCCTTCACCGCCATGCGAGGGCCTCGCTTCGGGGGCGAGGCGCCGCCGCCGCCCTTCACCAGTCGCGCGACCAGCCCCCGGTGTCCCGCGTAGGGCGCGAGCAGCGCGTCCATGCGCGCGTCGTCGCCCCGCTCCTCGCCGGCGAGGTTGTAGGCGATCCAGTTCGGCAGGTGGTAGTCGCCCACCGGGTAGGCGTCCGGGTCGCCCAGGGGACCCCCCATGATCACGCCGCTGGTCCAGGGCCCGATGCCCGGGAGCTTCTCCAGGTGCGCCCGGCCCGCGACCGGGTCCAGCCCGGCCGCCCGCTGGAGTGCGCGGGCCCGGTCGGCGATGCGGCGCACCAGGTCGGCCCGCCGGCGCTCGACGTTCAGGGGATGGAATTCGTAGTAGGCCCGCCGCGCCAGGTCCCGGGGCTCCGGCAGCAGGCGCAGGTCCTCCCGGGGTCCCGGCGCGGGCTCGCCCCAGCGCCAGGCGATGCGGTTGAGCGCCCCCTTGCCGTTCTTCCCGGTGACCTTCTGGGCCAGGGCGGCGCTCACCAGGTGCTCGTAGACCCGTCCGGTCCGGCCCTGTCGGATGCCCGCGTGCCGGGCGACGGCCTGGGTCGTGAACGGGTGGTGGGGGGTGATGCCACCGACCCCGGCGGTGTCCAGGCCCACGATGTCCGGCACCCGGTCCAGCAGCGCCGCGGCGCCGTCTCCCCAGGCGTCCGCGACCAGCTCGCCCCCCTCGGTGCGCAGCAGCACCGTCGCCGGGCCCCCCTCGGTCCGCTCCGCATACCAGGACCCGGACCGGTCGCTGCGCAGCCAGGGGTGGCCGCCCCACATCGCCGCCAGGCCGAGGGTCCGGCGCACGTCCAGGGGTCGGTCCAGGGGCCAGCGTCGCCGCACCGGATCCACTACTCCACCCGCGCCGCGATGCCCGCCTTGGTCGTGAGCCACGCCGGCTCCCCGTCGTCCCCGTCGACGAAGGCGTAGCGGCTCCAGTAGGTGAGGCCCTCGCTGCTCACGTAGGGCTCCAGGAAGCTGTCCTCGCCGTAGGGCACCAGGACCTCGCGCTCGTCGGTCTCCCGCCGGGTCAGCCACAAGCCATCTTCGTCCAGGGTGACGGCGAGCTCGCCCAGCTCGTAGTGACTGCGGTAGACACCCTCGAAGCGCGACCACTCCTCCTGCGGCCGCACGGCGCTCTCGATCGCCTCGGCCGGCAGGCCCAGCAGGCGATCGAAGGCCTCCAGGGCGATGCGCTGGGTGGGCTTGCTCCAGGGCTCGGGCGGGTCGGTGACGGCGTGGTCGCTGTTCACCAGCACCGCGAAGCCGACGCCGTCTTCGGGCAGCACCGCAAGGATGGCCTGGTACCCGTGCAGCGACCCGGTGTGGAACCAGATCGGGTGGTCCCGGTAGCTGCTCGGCAGGAGCCCCCAGCCATAGCTGGAGGTGTCCGTGAGCGCCCAGCCCGTGGTCGTGAGCACCGCGAAGGCCTCGGGATCGAGCCAGGGCTGGCCGTCGCCGAGCAGCGTCGCCACGAGCTGCCCCAGATCCTGGGCGCTCGCGATCAGCCCCCCACTGGGGAAGGCCGCACCGCAGGCGCGGTGCCACAGGTCCCGGGTCTCCACCAGCGCCCAGGTGGCCGGGTCGAAGGAGTGTCCGAGGGCCCAGGGACCGGCCTCGGCCTCGGCCGGGTCGTAGGTCGCGGTGGCGGCCCCGGCGGGCCCGAGCACCCGGTCGATGGCCAGGGTCGTGTAGGGCACGTGTGCCAGCCGCTCCAGGGCATGCCCGGCCAGGGTGTAGCTGGGGTTGCTGTACTGGAAGAGCGTGTCCGGCTCGACCCACAGGTCCCAGTCGGGCACCCGCTCGGCCAGGGTGTCGCCGAGGGCGGTCGGGCCGGTGTCGCACTGGTTCGGGACCCCGGTGGACTGCAGCCCGCTGCTGTGGCTGAACAGGGCCTCGACCGACACGTCGGCCAGCTCATGGGGCGCCGCGAGGTCCAGGTCCGGCAGCAGCTTCGACATCGGCGTGTCGAGGTCGAGCTCGCCGCGCTCCAGCGCCTGGAGCGCGAGCACACCCGTGACCAGCTTGGAGAGGCTGCCGGCGCGGAACAGGGTGTCGCCGGTGACGGGCTCGCCGGTCTCCAGGGAGGCGACCCCGAGGCCGGCGGTCCGGACCGGCTCGCCATGCCGGGCCAGGGCGAGGGCGATGCCCGGCACCTGCCAGACCTGGCGCTGCTCCTCGGTCCACGCCACCAGCTCCTCCCACACCGGGTCCGGTGCCGTGGGAGCGGGAGCGCGGCAGGCGGCCAGCAGGAGCAGCATCCCGGTCATCGCCGGCCAGGATTCCACAGCCACAGCGCTGTTGCAGGCCTTCGTGGCCGCCTACATCGCCACGATGCGTCGCATCGCCTCGATGGTCTCCGCCATCGGCGTCGGGGCTCCGACCTGCTGGCGCAGCAGGATGTCCAGGGCCTTGCGCTTGTTCAGCGCTTCGTCGACCTCTGGCGAGGTGCCTCGCCGGTACGCCCCGAGCCGCACGAGCTCCTCGTTCTCCTCCCACACCGCCAGCAGGGAGCGGATGCGGGCCGCGCTGGCCTGGTGGCCCTGCTGGGTCACGTGCACCATCACCCGGCTGACGCTCTCCAGCACATCCACAGCCGGGTAGTGGCCGTGGGTGGCGAGCTTGCGGCTCAGCACCACGTGGCCGTCGACCACGCCGCGCACGGCGTCGCCGATGGGGTCGTTCATGTCGTCGCCTTCGACCAGCACCGTGTACAGGCCGGTGATGCTGCCGGTGCCCGCACCGGGTCCCGCCCGCTCCAGGATGCGCGGCAGCAGGGAGAACACCGACGGGGTGTAGCCCTTGGAGGTGGGCGGCTCGCCGGCGGCGAGGCCGATCTGGCGCTGGGCCATCGCCACCCGGGTCAGGCTGTCCATCATCAGCATCACGTCCAGGCCCTGGTCCCGGAAGTACTCGGCGACGGCGTTGGCGGTCATCGCGCCCTTGACCTGGAGCACGGGGCTCCGATCGCTGGTGACGCAGATGACGACGGAGCGGGCCAGGCCCTCGGGACCCAGGTCGCGCTCCAGGAACTCGCGCACCTCCCGGCCTCGCTCGCCGAGCAGGGCGATGACGTTGACGTCGGCCTTGGACTGGCGGGCGACCATGCCCATCAGGGTCGACTTGCCGACGCCGCTGCCGGCCATCAGGCCGATGCGCTGTCCCTTGCCCAGGGTGAGCAGGCCGTCGAGCACCCGCACGCCGGTCTCCAGGGGGGCGTCGATCACCGTGCGGGCCAGCGGGTCGGGCGGGTCACCGTCGATGGCCCGCCGCTGGCGGCCGCGCAGGGGCGCCCGGTCGTCCATCGGCCGGCCGAGCCCGTCGAGCACGCGGCCGACCAGGTCCTCGCCCACCTGGACCCGGATCGCGCCGTCTTCCGGCATCACCGAGCTGCCGAAGCGCACGCCTTCGATGTTGCCGAGAGGCATCATCAGCGTCCGGGAGCCGCGGAAGCCCACGACCTCGCACAGCGCCTGGCTGTCCACCCGGCACAGCCCGCCGAGCACCGCCCCGGGCACCTCGGCCTCGACCAGGGTGCCCACCACCTGGACCACGCGGCCGCGGATCCGCTGCAGCCGGACGCTCGCCAGCTCGTCGCGCAGGGTGTTCAGGGGCAGCGCCACGTCAGGACCTCTGCTGCTCGAGCCAGTCGCTGACCGCCGCCTGCAGCGCCTCGAAGGCGGTCTCCAGGGACGACTCCACCTGGCCGAGATCGGTCTGGACCACCACCCCCTGCTTCAGCTCCGGGTCCGGGACCCAGGTGATCGGCCGGCGGGAGTCCACGTGGTGCTCCAGGATCGGCAGGTCCTCGGGCCGGACCCGCACCCGCACGCCGTCGTCGCCGGGCAGCGCCGCCATCGCCCCGTGCACCAGGTGCTGCAAGGCACGGGGGTGCACCGCCAGGGTCTCGCCGGCCACCCGCCGGGACAGCTCCAGGATCAGGGTCACCACGTCCTCGGATGCGTCGGCGATCACCTCCTGTCGCAGCCACTGGCGCTCCCCGACCGTGCGCTCCAGCGCCTCGATCAGCCCCTTGAGCTGCTCGGTGCGGTCGGCCAGGTCGTCTTCCAGCTCCTCGACCGCTTCCCGGGCGGCCTCCTCCCGGGCGGTCGCGAGGGCGGCTTCGTGGTCCTCCACCCGGATCCAGCCATCGGCCGCCGGGTCGTAGGGCTCGGGCTCGGTGGGCGAGGCGGCGCCCTCTCCGTCCGGATCGGGCCCGGTCGCGTCGCCGAGTCCGGGAGCATCCTCGGACGGGCCAGCCGCGGGCCGCGACGACTCGAACACCGGCTCCCCCTGCGCCGAGCCCCCGTAGGCGGAGGGCTCGAAGCCCGCGCGCTCCCTGTTCCACAGTGAGTTGAAGCCCATCCCTCAGGTCCCCGTGCCGGCTCAGACCAGGTCGTCGCCGCCGCCGAGCGGCAGGAAGATGACCTGCTCGTCGGCCAGCCGCAGGGCCACCTCGACGATGTTCTCCTGGGCCCGGTTGACCATCGAGCGCGGGGTCGGCCCCATGATCTCCAGCTCGTCCCGGATGTCCGCCGCGGCACGGCTGGACATGTTGCGCAGGAACATGTCCTGCATGTTCGCCGGGGCGCCCTTCAGCGCCAGCAGCAGGTCGGCACGCTCGACCTCCTTGAGGATGGCCTGGATGCCGCGGTCGTCCAGACCGGCCAGGTCCGGGAAGACCACCATGCGGCGCCGCAGGGTCTCGGAGAGCTTCTTGTCCAGCTTGGCCAGCCGCTGGAGCAGGGGGTCGCTGGCCGGACGGCCCAGGCGGCCCAGGATCTGGGCGGTCCTGTCCACGCCGGGCACCGACCAGCGGTCCGCGCCGTGATCCGCCAGCGCCGACATCAGCGCCTGCTCCACGTCGTCGACCAGCTCGCCGGGGATCTCCTTCACCCGGGACATGCGCAGGGCCAGGTCGTACTGCTCCTGCTCGTCCATCAGCGCCATCACCCGGGCCGCGTTGTCCGGCCCCATCAGCAGCAGGGCCACGGCCTGGGTCTGGGGGTGCTCGTCGAGCAGCAGCGCCACCACGGCCTCGGCGGGCTTGGTGGCCACGTACTCGGCGAACTCGTTGCTCAGCTCCCGCCGCAGGCTGCCCGCCACGCGGGTGGCCTTGGCGCCGGTCATCAGGCCGGGCAGCACGTCCAGGGCGAATTCCTTGCCGGACTTGGGCAACAGCGAGATCTCGTGCAGGTCCTTCACGAAGTCCCCGACCACCTTCTCGATCACCGCCGGGTCCACCCGGTCGACCTCCGCCATCGCCATGCCGATGGAGCGGACCTCGTCGGTGGAGAGCTTGTCCAGCAGGGACCGGGCGACCTTGCGCTCCAGGTACATCACCAGGATGGCGCTGCGCTGGATGCCGGAGAGCTCGGGCATCGCGGCAAAGGCGGTAGCAGCTGCAGCCATGGGGGACTCCTGAGGAGGGAGGGGGCTAGCCCTGGCGGGACCAGAGGCGGATCACCTGGGCGGCCGCTTCGTCCTCGCGGTCGACCAGGCGGTTGAGATCGTCGGCGTCCACGGCCTCGTAGTTGTCCACGAGGTCCCGCAGCCGGGCAGCCAGGTCGTCGTCGGGATCCGTCGACGCGGCGGCGGCCTCTTCGGCGGCGGCCTCTTCGGCCTCGCGCTCGACGTCTTCGGGGGTCTTCACGTCGGTGACGCGGGACACCAGGGGCTTGAGCACGGTCGTGAACAGCAGGACCAGGGCCAGGGCTGCCAGGGCGTAGCGGGCGTAGGGGGTCGCCTCGGACAGGCTGAAGCCGCCGGGCGCGGCTTCGAGCTGCAGCGGCGAGAAGGGGGTGATGGTGACGTGCAGGACATCGCCGCGCCCGTCGTCGAACAGGACCGCGGCGCGGATGCTCTCGTCCAGGACCTTGGACTGCTCGGCGATCCAGGCCGGATCGACGGCGGCGGCGCCTTCGGCGCTCTCCTCGCCCTCGGCGGTCTCGGGGGCCCCGACGATCGCCAGGAGCGTCGCCTGGTCGACCTGGACCAGGACCGCCTGGCGCTTCACGGCGCCCGGGGCCTGCTTGGTCGTGCGGGTGGTCTCCGAGGCGTCGTAGTTGACCACCTCGGCCAGCCGCTCGCTGTTCTCGCCGGTGGCGTTGTTCGTGGCGCCGCGCTCCGGCAGGTTGGCCTCGGTGCCCGGCACGCCCCCGCTGCGGGACTGGGAGGTCTTCTCCTCGGTCATCTCCGAGGACACGGTGACCACGCTCTCCGGGTCGACCTCGCGGACCACGACCTCGGTGGCCTCGGTGGTCAGCTCGACGTTGGCGCTCACGGTGAAGTTCATGGCGGAGCCGAGGCGCCGCACGAGGTGGTCGTAGACCTTGCCTTCGAGGTCGCTCTCCAGGGCCCGCTTGCGGGCCATGAGCGCCGAGTCCAGGCCGCCGCCAGCGCCGCCGCGGTTGCCCTCGTAGAGCAGCCGGCCAGCGTCGTCGACGATGGAGATCTGCTCGGCGTCGAGCCCGTCGACCGAGTTCTTGAGCAGGGCGACCACGCTGCGCACGTTCTCGGTGCCCCAGGCGTGGCCGGGGTCGAGCTCCAGCACCACCGCGGCGCGGGCCGGGGTCTCCTCGGCGAAGAAGCTGGAGTCGTCGGCGAGCACCAGCTCGACCCGGGCCCGGTTGACACCCTGGATGGCGGCGATGTGCTGGCCGAGCCGCTGCTGCTTCTGGAACTTGTCGTGCTGCTCCTGCTGCCGCGGGGTCATGAAGCCGCTGGACTCGGGCAGGGCCTCGGTGCTCGGCGCGGTCTTGGCGTCCTGGGCCAGGCGGAAGGCGCGGCCCTGGTACTGCTCCGGGACCTCGAGGCCGGTGCCGCCGCCGATGACCCGGTACGGGATGCCCAGCTCCTCGAGCTGCGCGGCGGTGGCCTGGACCCGGTCCCGGCGGTCGTTGTCGAGCACCGAGACATACACGTCGGCGGTGGCCATCCAGCCGACCAGGACCATCGCCACGACCGACACCGCGACCGCCCCGTACAGCACCCGCCGGCGCAGGGGGTCCAGCGCCTCGTGGAAGGTCTTGAGCTGCTCGAAGAAACGGTCCAAGTCAGTCCTTGATCAGTCAAGGGGATGAGCCGATATCGGACGCTTCCAGGAGATGTTTAGCGGGGAATCGTCATGTTTTTCCGCCGGGCGCCCCAAAACGCCGAACAGCCCGTGATCGGGCTGTTCATGGGCATCCAGAAGCGGTCGATCAGATCGACATGTTCATGATCTGCTCGTAGGCACTGACCACCTTGTCCCGCACCGAGACCATCGTGCGCAGGGCGATCTCCGCTTCGGTGAGCGCGACCATCGAGCCGTGCAGGCTCGCGTTCTGTCCGCTGCCGAGCTCGCGGAGGGCGTCGTCGGCCCGGTGCTGCTGATCGTCCACCGCCTCGATGGCGTTCTCCAGCTTGCCGCCGAAGGCCTCCTTGCCGGGGGCCTGGACCTGTTCGGTCGCCGCGGCCCGATCGACCCCGCTGGTGGGGTTGACGAACTGTGCGGCGAAACCGCCGCCGATGGCATCGATCGCCATGTCTAGCGGCCGATGTCCAGGGCCCGCATCGCCATGTCGCGGGTGGTGTCCACGGCCCTTGCGTTCGCCTCATAGCTGCGAGCCGCGGTCATCATGTCGACCATCTCGCTGAGGATGTCGATGTCCGGGTAGGCCACGTAGCCGTTCTCGTCGGCGTCCGGGTGTCCGGGGTCGTGCACCAGGCGCTCGCCGGTGCTGGTCTCGAGCCCGGTGACCTCCACCGTGCTGAGCTCCTTGCTGAGCATGTCGCCGAACGGATCCACCGCCCGGGACTCGAACACGGGGAGCTTGCGCTGGTAAGGGCCGCCGTCTTCGCTGCGGGTGGTCCGCGCGTTCGCCAGGTTGCTGGCCACGGCCTGGAGCCGAACGCGCTGGGCACCCATGCCGGTGGCCGCGATGTTGAGGGTGTCGAGGATGTCCATGGTCTCTCCGGTCCTACGGCTTGCCGTCGGAGGCGGCGTAACGGAGGATGGCGAGGCGGCGGCTCACACCGTTCGCCACCGCCGTGTACATCAGCTGGTTCGCGTTGAGCTTGGACATCTCGGCTTCGGCGTTCACCGAGTTGCCGTCTTCGGACCAGGCCGGTGCATCGGCGTGGTCGACGTCGGGGGCTCGTCCGTCGGCGCCGGCGGTGCCGACGTGTTCCGACCGGGTCTTGCGCAGGGCGAGGCCGCCACCGGTCTCCATCGCCTGGTCCAGGGCATCGCGAAAGTCGATGCTGCGGGCGCGGTACCCGGGGGTGTCCGCGTTCGCCAGGTTGGAGACGGTCAGGCCGTGCTGCTGGCCTCGCAGGTCGAGCACGTTGCCCAGTCCCTGGTGGACGGCATCGAACAGGAACGCAGACATGGGGTCCCTCCGGTTCGGGGTCCTCCCCAATTCGGACGCGCCAGAGGGAATTCAAGCGAATTCTTCGAGAAAGCCCTCAGCGCTCCCGGTAGCGGGCGAGCTCCTCCTCGAATTTCGCGTCAGCCTGGGCCTCGCGGCCCAGGGCGGCCCAGAGATCGTCGTCGCTGCGCAGGGCGTCGCTGGTCAGGCCCTCGCCCCCGACCTCTGCGAGGGAGGCCAGGTAGGTGGCGTACCGCTTGTGCAGCAGATCGTCGCTGCGGCCCGCGGCTTCCCGCGCCGAGGCCAGAGCGTCGTCGCGCTGGCCCTGCTCGAGCTGGCAGCGGGCCAGGGCGAGCCAGGCCCGCCCGTCGATCACCGCCTCGGGCTGCTCCGAGAGGGGCAGCGCGACCAGGGCCTTCAGGGCCGGCGTCGCCCGCTCGCAGCGACCGCCCGAGGCGTGCATCAGGGCCAGGCGAGCCGTGGCCTCCTGGCGCACCTCGGGGTGGCGCAGGGCGTCCCGCCAGGACGTCGCGGCCTCGTCGACTCGGCCGAGCTCCACCAGCACCCGGCCCTCGAGCAACAGCATCTCCCCTCGCCAGGGGCCACTGCCGCGCAGGCGGCGGGTGTAGGCGACGGTCTCCAGGGACTCATCGAGGCGCCCGGCCTGGGCGTAGAGCCGCGCCAGCGTCACCAGGAAGCCCGGCTCGTCCCGGTCCTGGCGGGTGTGGATGGCGAAGACCTCCCTGGAGACCTCGAGGGCCTCCTCGTACAGGCCCAGGGCCTCGTAGGCATCGGCCACCCGCTCCAGAGGCGTCGTGTCCTCGACCAGGTGGCGCAGGCGCCCGCTGTAGTGGTCCTCGTAGAACGCCGCGAGCTCGAGCTGCCGGCCGGCCCGGTGGAGCTGGAGCATGCGACGGCTGGACAGGGTCCAGAGCCGCGGGGGCACATCGGCGCGGGCCACCAGCTCGCCGTACCGGTCCAGCATCGCCGCCAGGTGGTCGGCGGCGCCGTCGAGATCACCGAGCATCTCGGAGACCTGGGACAGGGTGTAGAGGGCTTCGGCCCCGACCGCGCCTTCGCTGCGGCTGGCCTTGTACAGCTCGGGCAGCCAGGCGGGCCACTCGCTGGGGCCGGCCTCGACCATCGCCCGGAGGCGGAGTCGCTCCCGCACCAGGGACCCGAGCTCCCCGCCCAAGCCGATCGAGGTCCAGGCGGACCGGGCGCCTTCGAGGTCGCCCTCGGCGAAGAGGCTGTCCCCCAGGGACAGCCGGGCCATGCGGCCGAGCTCCCCGTCCAGGATCGGCACCACCCCGGCCAGCAGCCTGCGAGCCTCGCCGTGGCGGTGGTCCATCTGGAGGAGCTGGGCGGCCAGCAGCAGGCTCTCGGCCCGGGCGGTGCGGACCGCCAGGGCCCGTCCCAGCTCGGAAGGGGCCGGCTCGCCGGTGGCCAGGGCCACCATGCCGAGGCACTCCAGCACGTGCACGGAGCGAGCGCCGGCGGCGCTTGCCTCGACGCAGCGGGAGCGGGCCTGGTCGAGCTTGCCGGCGGCCAGAGCGGCCTGGGACTGAGCCAGGCGGCCGTGGATCGGCGGGAAGTGCCCCTCGAATTCGTCGAGGCGGTCCAGGTAGTAGTGGGACTCGCGGTAGAGCCCGGCGTCGAAGTGGGCCCGACCCAGCTGGTAGAGCGCCTGGGCCTGGTAGCGCGGCAGCTTCGCGCCGGTCAGGACCTGTCGGTAGCGGTCGATGGCCAGTAGGGGGTCGGCGGCGGGGTCGGCCAGCAGCTGCGCACCCGCCGAGGTGCCGCTCGGTGGCGCCCACACCGGGTAGGACGGCGGGAAGCTCGCCGGGCCGAGCCGGCCCAGCGCGACGTCGCCGTCCAGGGGGTGCAGGGTGGTCAGGCCCCTCTGGCCGACCTGGCGGTCCACGTCGCCGGCGACCAGCAGCCGCATCGGCACGGTGGACGGGGGCTCGGGCACCGTGCGGCCACCGGGGGTCAGCCGGATCTCCCAGCGGGGAGCCACCCGGTTGACCAGCACCCCCAGGTCGCTGCGGGAGAGGTCCACCACCAGGTACCAGGTGCCACTGCCCACGCTCCAGGCGTCCATGTCCAGGACCCAGGGGCTGCGCTTGCCCTCGAGCTGCTGGTCCAGGGGCGCGGTGTTCTCCTGGATCACCAGCTCCACCCGGGTCGGATCGATCTGGGGCAGGACCCGGACCGACGCCTCGGGGCTCGGGCGGAAGTTCACGAGGCCGTCTTCTTCGGCGTCCTGGGCGAGTGCCGGGCCGAGAGCGAGGAGGGCGGTGAGGGCGGCGGAGGTGATCATCAGAACCGGAAGGAGAGGCCCAGGCCCAGGCGGATGGCGGCCAGGTCGTAGCCCTCGCCCCGGGGGTGGACCTGCCACCGGCGGGACACGTAGCCCTCGAAGTCGACCGCCTTGAACTGCCGCCCCATGCCCGGTGCGCGGGAGGGCTGGATCAGCCCGGTGTCGATGCGGAAGCCGGCTCGCAGCTCCCCGGCCATCTTCACGCCATTGGTGGCGTAGGCCTCGTTGTGTTCGTGGTCCGGGTGGTCGTGCCGGAACGCGGTAAGGGTCGGACCCAGCCCCAGGAACACCTCGCCGGCCTCGCCCAGGGGCAGGCGGCCCTGGAACTGCCAGGACACCGGCACCAGGTCGAGCACGTCGCCGCTGACCGTGCCCTCGTCGTCCACGCTCTCCACGAAGCGGTGGAAGCCGATCTCCAGCTCCGTCACCAGGTGCTGGTGCAGGGGCACGCCCAGGGACAGGCCCGCCACCAGGTAGCGGCTCTGACCGAAGGTCTGCTGGAGCGAGGGCTCCTCCCAGACCTCGCCGATGACGCGGGCACCCAGCCGGATGCCCTCCTCGTCGATCCGTGTCGGGATCGAGGTCAGCACTTCGGGCAGGGCCTGGGCCGGGGCGGACCAGGCCGCCAGGGACAGGATCAGGGCCGCGGCGGCGGCGTGTTCAGCTCGCATCGGCATCCAGCTCACGGCGACGCTCCTTGCGCTGGGCTTCGAAGGCGAAGGCCACGACCAGGTCGACCAGCGCGGGGTCCGGGTCCTCGAAGACCAGGTCCACGGCGTCGTCGCGCCAGGCAATGGCCTCGACGTTCAGGGCGAGCAGCTGCTCACCCCCTCGGATGGGCAGCTCCAGGTGGACCCGACAGGCCTGGCTGCTCAGCAGCGCCTTCTCGGCCGGGGTCACGCCGACCAGCCACAGGCCGTCGGCGCCGATCTCCACCTTGCGATCGTGCAGCACCACGCCCCGGGCCTCCAGGAAGACCCGGCGGTGCAGCAGCTCGACCTCTCGCTCCAGGGCGGCGACCGCGTCCAGCACGGCGTTGAGCGCGTCCTTGACCTGGCTGTCCCGGCGGGTGGACAGGGTCCCCACCAGGTTGCGGGCGTTGTCGGCCAGCCGGCGGCCCTGGATGGGCAGCAGGTGCCGGGCCTCGTTGCGAGCCTCCAGCGCGAGCCCGAGGCGGGCCGACACGCGGAAACAGGCGGTGTCGCTGCGGAGTTCCACGGCCCTGCATCGGACCCGGAGGCGCTTTCCTAAGCTTTCTTCCGTACGCGCTGGCCCTGGCGGTTGGCGCGCAGGTTGCCATAGCCCCGCATCGCCTTGCGGCCACTGTGGATCGACTTCAGCTGCTCCTGGATCCGGTCGTTGAAGCGCTGGCCTGCATCGGCCAGCTGCTTCATGGCGCGGGCGAGCTCCCGGCCCTGGGCCATCTCCAGGGTGCTGGCGATGTCCCGAGCGCCCGTCGCCACCGCGCGCAGGCGCTCCGGCTCGGGCATGTCGTCGTCGTCCAGGCGCTGGACCAGCGCCTGGATCTCCGCCAGGAGCAGCGCGGAACTGGTCACCGGACCTCGATCTCCGGGCAGCCGGGGTCAGCCACCGCCGCGCGCCAGGCCCCGAGCAGCTCGTAGCTGACCTTCAGGGTGCCGTCGATGGTCGGGATGTCCTTGTCGCGCTCGGCCTTCACGAGCTGCTGGACCAGCCAGCTGTAGAGCCCTCCCAGCCGTGCGCACAGATCGGGGTCCACGTCGGGGTCGAGCCCGGCCTGGAGCTCCAGGAAGATCGCCCGCGCTCGGTTCAGGTCCACTCGGGCCTTGTGGATGTCGCCGTCTTCGAGGGCTGCGATGGCCGCCTCCTGGCGGACCACGGCCGTCTCGAACAACATCACCAGCAGGCGCTTCGGAGAGGCGCTCTCCACCCGGTTGGTCTTGTACTGCTTCAGGCCGCGCATGCGGTGCCTCGGGGGTGGGGTATCAGCCGAACAGGGCTGTCAGGTAGCTCTGGCTGCTCTGGATCTCGGCGAGCACGGTCTCCATGGCCGTGAACTGATCACGGAGGCGCTCGGCGTACGAGTCCAGGCGCTCCTCGAAGTCCGCGATGCGGTCCTCCAGGTCCTCGATGCTGTCCTCGATGCTGTCCTGCTTGTCGGCCAGGAGCCCGTCCGAGTCGATGTAGACGTCGTCGACCCGGTCCCGCAGCGCGGCGAACGGGCCCTGATCGCCCTCGCCGTTGTCGTAGGTGAAGAGGGCCACCACGTCGTCGTAGTAGTCGTCGAGGCCGTCGGTGAACTCGGCCGTGTCGAAGTCCAGGGTGCCATCGCTGTTGGTCGAGATCCCCACCTGGGCCAGGCTCTCGAACGCGGCGTCCGGGATGGCGTACTGCCCGGTCACCATGTCGCCGAGGGTGTTGATCAGGTTCCGGATCGTCGAGTCGCCGACGAACGGACCCTCGATGCCCGCGTCGGCGTCGTAGGTGTTGTTGGTGTTGTAGTAGCTGAGGACCTCGTTGTAGGCCTCCACGAAGCCCTGGACCTTCTCGGTCAGGGCCGTGTCGTCCCGGGTCACCGAGATCGTGGTCGACTGGGTCGTGACCTGCAGGGCGGTGAAGCTCATGCCCTGGACCACGTCGTCGAACACGCCGTCGCTGCTGAAGACCGAGACCCCGTTCATGGCCGCCTCGGCGTCGGCGGCGGTCACGGTCTCGGTGAAGGTCGGTGTGGTGCCACCGCTCAGGCCCGACACGTCGATGGCGACGGTGTTGTCGGCGCCGGTGTCCTGGCCCGCGACCACGAGCTTGTAGTTCCCGGTCGCTTCACCGGTGTCCATCACGTAGGCGGTCAGGCCGTCGGTCTCGTCGGTGATCTTCTGGGCGATGTCGTCCAGGTCCTCGGTGCCGTCGAGCGTGATCGTGAACTGGTCCGTCCCGTAGTCGATGACGATGTCCCCGGAGCCCCAGACCCCTGCCAGGTCGCGGTCGTCGTAGCCATCGGAGACCTCGGTCTCGGAGCTGGCGAGGGTGACGATGTCGACCGTGTAGACACCGGGCAGCGCTTCGCTGTCCAGGGTCACGTCGACGTAGCCCTCTTCGGACAGGCTCGAGGCGAAGGCGGGGAACTCGGTCTCCTCGTCCATGGCCTCCATCGCGTCGACCATGTCCTCGAGCCGGTTCTTGATGCCGGCGACCTTGTCCTTGAGCTCCTCGGTCTGCTCGAGCTCTTCCTCCAACAGGTACTTGGGACCCGCCACGGCCTCGACGATCGCTTCGATCAGGGACGTCGTGTCCAGCCCTGAGACGATTCCGTCGATGCTCGGCATGGGTGTGGTCTCCAGACCCGGACAGAGGTCCGGTCTTTGGGTGGATCGGACCCAGGCGCTGAGGACTTGAGCCGCTCAGGCGCATTTCTTGGCCGGCGGAGGCCGCTGCGTGGGCCTGGCGGCCCACAAGGGGCTGCGTGCCGACCGGGTCCCGGACGGACTGGAGGGAGCCATGCCGCCAGCGAGCCCCCCCCGGATGGGGGGCCGAGCGTGCCCCGGCCGCCGGGACGACGGAGCGTTGAGGCGGCCGGAGCGGGTTCAACCACCGACAGTCCGAGTCGCCACCCCGCTCAGAGGGCCGAACCAGAAAGCAAGAGCGCTCCCCGCCCCGGTGGAGGGGGCGGAGAGCGCAAGAGCGCCAGGCGATCCTAGAGGAGGGCCAGGGCGCCCTGGTTCACGGCGTTCGCCTGCGACAGGATGGACACACCGGCCTGCTGCAGGATCTGCTGCTTGGCCATCTCGGCGGTCTCATAGGCGAAGTCAGCGTCCCGGATCTGGGACTCGGCCGCGCTCAGGTTCTCGTGGTAGGTCTCGAGGTTCCGCAGGGCGCTGTCCAGGCGGTTCTGCACGGCACCGTAGGTGGACCGGTAGCTGGAGACGCTGTCCAGGGCGGTGTCGAAGGTGTCCATCGCGGACTGGGCGCCCGTGGCGGTGGACAGGTCGACCGAGGCCGTGTCGATGCCGAGGACGGTCGTGCGCAGGTCACCGACGCCGATCGTGATGCGATCGTTGGCGGTGTTGTTGATGCCGACCTGCACGTCCAGCTGGGTGAGCGTGCCGTCGCCGAGGGCGGTGCCGTTGAACTCGGTGGACAGGGCGATCCGGTCGATCTCGTCGGCGAGCTGCACGTACTCCTCCTGGATGTACGCCCGCTCGTCGTCGTCGAGGGTCTCGGAAGCCGACTGGACAGCCAGCTCACGCATGCGCTTGACGATGTTCACGGTCTCGCTCGTGGCGCCTTCCGCGATCTGGACGACGGAGATGCCGTCGTTCGTGTTGCGCATGGCCACCCGGGCGGAGCCCGAGGCCGCGGAGAGGTTCTCGGCGACCGCCATGCCCGCGGCGTCGTCCGCGGCCTTGTTGATCCGGAGACCAGAGCTGATGCGCTCAAAGGTCCCACCGAGCTCCCGCGTGGTGCGGTTGAGGTTTGTCAGGGCGTTCATCGACGCCAGGTTGGTGTTGACGGTGAGTGCCATGATGGCTTCCTCCTGGGGGTTCATGAGGCGGCGAAGATGGTGCGAGCCGCTTCAGCCCGAGGATCGGAGGCACCGTTTCGGGACATTACCCATGGAACCGTTTTTTTCTAAAGTTTCTTTGATAAATTCCGGGTACCAAAAACTTCAAAAGTTTAGCAGATTTATTTTTTCAGAAAGTGCTAAACCAAAACGGCGCCGGCCCGAACGGGGAGTCCCGCTCGGGCCGGCCTGTGTTCGGTACGGCTGAGGCGTGCTACTGCAGCAGCGACACGGCTCCCGAGTTGATCTGGTTGGCCTGTGCCAGCACCGAGATGCCCGCCTGCTGGAGGATCTGGTCCTTGGCCATCTGGGCCGTCTCGAAGGCGTAGTCGGCGTCGCGGATCTGGGACTCGGCCGCCGCCAGGTTCTCGGTGTAGGTCTCCATGTTGCGCATGGCGGACTCCAGCCGGTTCTGGACGGCACCGTAGCCGCTGCGGTAGGTGCTGACGGCGTCGAAGACGGCCTCGAAGCTGTCGATGGCGGACTGGGCAGCCGTGGCCGTCGACAGGTCGATGGTCGCGGTGTCCACGCCGATGACCGTGCTGCGCAGGTCGCCGACCCCGATGGTGATCCGGTCGTTGGCGGTGTTGTTGATGCCGACCTGCACGTCCAGCTGGGTCAGGGTGCCGTCGCCGAGGGCGGTGCCGTTGAACTCGGTCGACTGGGCGATCCGGTCCACTTCGGCCACCAGCTGGTCGAACTCCTCCTGGATGTACTGCCGCTCGTCGTCGTCCAGCGTCTCCGAGGCGGACTGCACGGCCAGCTCCCGCATGCGCTTCACGATGTTCACGACCTCGTTGGTCGCGCCTTCCGCGGTCTGGAGCACCGAGATGCCGTCGCTGATGTTGCGCAGGGCCACCCGACCGGAGCGGTAGGAGGCGCTGAGGTTCTCGGCCACGGCCATGCCGGCGGCGTCGTCGGCGGCCTTGGTGATGCGGAGTCCAGAGCTGATCCGGGTGAAGGTGTCCCCGAGGCTACGGCTCGTTCGGTTGAGGTTCGTCAGGGCGTTCATCGACGCCGTGTTGGTGTTGACGGTGAGTGCCATTTTCTTCTTCCTCCGGGTACTGGACGCTCCCACGTCCGGTTTGCCACGTGAGCCCCCTCGGATCAGTTCCGTGAGGCGTTTAGTGCCGGAGGTCGATTTTTCTGGCTTTTCTTGTGGATCCGCTTGCCTGGCCGATCCGGGAGACCGCACGGCGCCTGGTCGGGGCGGCTCTCCTGCGGTCTGGTGAGGGTCTTCGGATCAGTCGAGCGAGTGCTTCAGTGCGGATTGCGCTCAGCGGTCATCGCTCCGTCTGGGCCCGCCCCAAGGCGAGAGATGGCCGCTCAGCGGTCATCGCTCCGTCTGGGCCCGGCCCAA
>CAYFPX010000162.1:5359-19363 GCA_964344945.1 uncultured Enterobacterales bacterium | reverse complement strand
CGCCGTCCTCGAGGAAGTTGGCGCCGGTGAGGAACTCGAAGTTCTCCATGTTGGAGAGGTTCAGGGCGGTGCCGCGGACCAGGCTGTCCAGGCTGGCGGCGAAGACCGCGGCGTTGTCGTGCTCGGCGGCGGCCAGGCCCACGTAGGCGGTGACGAAGGGCCAGACCGCGCGGTTGTGGTAGATGGGCACGAAGGGCTGCTGGGGCCAGACCACGGGGGGTCCGGCGGGGGCGAAGGGCTGCCAGGCGAGGGCCCGGTCGACCCGCTCCTCGGCGCCGCTGCGGGCCCGCAGGGACACGCCCAGGGCGTCGACCTGCTCGCCGAGGCTCGGGTCGAAGGGCCCGCCCTTCACGCTGCGCCAGGTGCCGGCGGGCTCGTCCCAGAACGCCGTCATCGCAGCGTCGAGGGCGTCGGCCTGGGCGGTCCAGGGCGCGCTGTCCTCGCCGAGCTCGTCGGCCCAGGTCGCCGCGATGCGCAGGGCTTCGAGGTGCAGGGCGTTGGTGCTGAGGGCCTTGCTGGCGGCGATGGGCACCACGTCCGTGGCCGTGCGGGCGGCGTAGGACTGCTCCCGCCAGTCCAGGAAGCTCTGCTCCCCCCGGTACAGCCCGTCGACCGGGTCCCAGGCGTAGCGGGTGTTCTCGGTGAGCGTGTTCCCCAGGGCTTCGTAGGCCCGGGGCAGCTCCTCGGCCCGCCGCTCGGGGGTGAGCATCGCCAGGGTGCGCGCGGCGCCCAGGGCCCAGGAGACCCGGTCCGTGGAGACCGGCCAGGAGCCGCCGGAGCCGGTGTCCTGGACGATCTGCAGCTGGCCCCCGCCGGTGCTCGCCTTCTGCTCCGAGAGCTTGAAGTCCAGAGAGGCCCAGGCCCGCTCGGGGTCGACCCAGGCCAGGGCCAGCTCGGTGGCGTAGGCGGTGTCGCGGGTCCAGACCCAGGGCCACTTCTCGCCGGTCTCGAAGCAGCGGCAGTCCAGGGGCTCGCCCCCGTTGAAGCTGCCGTCGACCACGGTGTCGACGCTGGCCTCGAAGGTCTCCCAGATCGACAGGGCGAAGAGCGCGTCGAGCAGGTCGTGGCCGGAGCGCAGCGCCGGCACGCCGTGGTCGTCGCCGACCATGCGGTTCTGGGGCGCGTTGTCCCGGGGGGAGTGGGTGGTGGTGAGCGTGTACTTGCGGTGCTCGGTGTCCGGGTTCTCGATGGTGAGGGTGACGGTGTCGTCGCCGAATTCCCAGGTGGTGGTGCGGAAGCGGCCGTCGGTCGAGGTCTGGGTGTCGGTCGGGGTGGGCAGACCGGAGTCGGCGGCGGAGTCCGGCGGGGTCGTGCCGGAGTCCGGGCCGGGGACGGTGTCGCCCACGCAGGCGAGCCAGAGGAGGAGGGGGGTCATCACAGGGCGTCGAAGGCGGGATGGTAGTGCACCCGCCCGGTCCGACCGGCGAGGGATCCGGGCTGGAGCGCCAGCACCTGGAAGACCGGGTCCGGCACCTCCCAGCGACAGGTGAGGCCCAGGGGCGGCGCCGGTCGGAAGCCGAAGCGCGGGTAGTAGTCGGGGTGGCCGAGCAGCACGCAGACGTCGTGGCCCGCGGCCCGCAGGCGGTCCAGGCCGGCCTCGATGAGCTGACTGCCGAGGCCGCGCCCCTGGTGGCGCGGCGTGATGGCGACCGGCGCCAGGGCCATCGCAGGCCAGGCCGGGCCGTCGTCCGGCTGCACCCGCACCGGCGAGAACAGCAAGTGCCCCAGCAGGTCGCCGGCCCGCTCCAGGACCAGGGAGGTCACGCCCTCCTGGCCCCGCAGGGCGGCCACGAGCCGGGCCTCGTCGGGCTGGCCGAAGGCGGCGGTCACCAGGGCCGCGACCCCGGCGTAGTCTCCAGACGCCTCGTCGCGGATCAGCAGGGGGGCCTCGGTCTCGAGCAGGCGGTGGAGCTGGCCCCCGTCCCGGAAGCCCAGGCGGCGGTAGAGGCCCAGAGCGGGTCCGTCGAGCTCGGCCTCCAGCACCAGGGTCTCCAGGCCCCGGGCCAGGGCGTCCCGGCAGACCGCCGCCACCAGGGCCGAGCAGACCCCCTGGCGCCGGTGGTCCGGGTGGGTCTCGACGGCCTGGAAGCGCCCGTGGGGCGGGAAGTCCAGCAGGCCGCACTGGGCGACCAGCTCGTCGCCGCGCCAGGCCCCCCACCAGCGGGCGTCGCCGGACCGGAACCAGTCCCAGGCCTCGTCGCGGATGTCCCGCTTGAAGGCGGTGTAGTGGGGGTCCAGGCCGGACTGCTCGGTGGGGTCGCCGGCCAGGTTCAGGGCGGTCATCCTCGGGAGGTCGACCGTCGGATCCAGGGGCCGGATCGAGAGGTCCGGCGGGGTGGCCACCCCGGACACCGACGAGAGCAGCATCTCCTGGCCCCCCTCCGGCTCGAAGCCCAGGGCGTGCGCTTCGGCGAGCAGGGCCTCGCTGGCCGGTGGTCCCTCCCAGCGCAGGTTCACGTGGTCCTTCTCCGGGAAGGTCTCGGCCATCACCTGGGACCAGCGGGGCAGGGAGCCGAGGACCGGCGGCCCGGGCAGGACCAGGGCGTGGCGCTGGAAGCTGCCGGGGATGTGGGGTGCGCGGATCACCCGGTGGGAGCCGAGGTCCTCGACGGTGCCGCGCAGGGCGGCGAGGGCGAGCTCCGTGCGGAGGAGGGGGGTCATCACACGACGCGCGGTCACGCCGGGCTCGGGGCGGCTTCGAGGCGGTCCAGCGCCTCGTCGAGGCGGGTGTCGAGCAGGGCGAGCACGCCCTCCCGCTCCCCGATGGCCTGGACGCCGAAGAGGTCCAGCCGGTCGAGCTCGCGGACCAGGGCCGCGGTGGCCAGGCCGGTGGCGACGCCGACGATCACGGCGGACAGGGTGCCGGCGAAGGGCGTCAGGGCCGGGACCGAGGCGAGGGCCTTCTCGACGAGCTCCTCGACGCCGATGCCGACGGTGACGCCCAGGGCGCCGGCGAAGAGCTTCGTGGCCTCGTGCCGGGCCTGCTGTGGGGTCATGCCCTCGGGTCGGGTGGCGAGCAGGCGGACGGCCTGGAACAGGGAGTGCACGCCCTCCCGCAGGATGCGCACCAGCCGCCTGCCGGTGGAGACGAAGAGGTTCGCCAGAGAGGTCGCCAGGCTGGAGAGCAGCCCGCTCACGGCGCCTTCGCCGAGGGCCGAGCCCGCGTCCTTCCAGCGTGCGGCGACCCGGGCCGCGACCCGGTGGGCGGCCTGGCCCAGCTGACCGAGCCACTCCGAGAAGCTGCGCTCGCTGTGGCGGTCCGCCCACAGCGCCGCCAGCTCGTCGAAGCAGCCCTCGACGAATTCCACCAGGAGCAGGCCCAGGGCCTGCTGGAGCGCCATGCGCCCGGCCTGCTTCACGGCGGCGCCGGCGAAGTCCTTGGCGTAGCCCTTCGCGGCCTCGGCGCGGACCTTCTTCGCGATGTGCGCCCGGGCGTCGTCGTCTCGCTCGAGGGCCAGCTCCTCGTCGACCTCGTAGCGCTCCTGGTTCGTCTCTCCGGACCGCCGCTCGGTCGCCATCCACTCTCGAAGCGGCTTCTCCTGCTTGCTCTGGTTCAGGCTCCCGTCGACGAAGGCCATGTTCTCGTCGCTCACCGCGAGTGCCTCGGTCTGGTCCCGGGTGAGGTGGAAGGCGGCCTGGCTGTCGGTGTGGAGCTCGTGAGCCGAGACCACGTGATCGACGTGGGTCTGGCCGTCTCGGGTGAGCGGCTTGCCGGTGTAGGCGTCCGTCAGGGGCTCCGGGTCCTTGAAGCGGTCCTTCCGCCGCTGGCTGATGCCCTCTTCGTAGTGGCGGCGGTCGTAGTCGACGCCGCTGGTTCGCCTCGCGTGGTCCGCCACCCTCATCGGGTCGGCGGTCTCCTCGCCCCACCCTTCGGCGTGGGCGCGCTCGGCGTTCCGCAGCGTCAGCACGTGGCCACCCCGTCGGTCCGCGGCCGCCACCAGGGCCCCTAGCCCGAAGGGCCGCACCACGGCGTCGATGGCGGAGCGCCTCAACGCCCGGACGAAGGCCTCGTCGTTGGCGGCGGCCAGGCCCGCCCGCAGCTCCGCCACCAGCTGGTCCGGGTCGACGTCGACAGGCAGGCCCTCGAAGCGCTGACGGTGCTGCTCTGCGACGGCGGCGGCGCGTTCTTCGGCCCCGTCCTCGGCGGCCAGCAGCGCGTCGACCCGCTCCGGATCGGCCGCCAGCCGCAGGTCTCCGCGGGCCTTCAGGCGAGCCCGCTTCTCCCGGAGCCGACGAGCGCGGTCGCTGGCGTCGCTCACGACGCCGCCTCGGCCCGCCAGCCCAGCCAGGCCTCTCGAAAGGCGGTCTCGCTCGGGGTCTCCTGGTCGTCGAGCAGGATGGCGAGCTCGATGGCCTCGTCGAGCAGGTCCAGCAGGCCCGGCTCGCTCGCGTCGACGAAGGCGAGGGCCTCCTGGAAGCTCACCGGGGCCTCGAAGAAGCCCTCGATCGTCTCGCGCAGCCCCTCCGGCAGCAGCGACCAGCTCAGGCCGGTGATGGCCTGGCGCAGCTCGGCCCAGGCCTCGGCGTCGGGGTCTCCGTCGGACCAGGCGGCGGCTGCGCCCACGGCGAACAGCGCCGTGAGGGTGCGCTCGAGGTAGCGCTGCTCGCCCTGGCGCTCGCGCAGGGCTGTGAGCTGGGCTTCGAGGGCCTCCATGCGGGCGACCCGCTCGGCCCTGCTGCGGACCTCGGGGTCGTCGGCGACCGGGTCTGGTGGCTCCACCGAGGTGTCGGTGGCCGCAGCTGCGGCACCGCCGACCGCTGCGCCGACCGCCGCGCCGATGGCGGTCACCGTCAGCACGGGGCCGAAGATGGGGGCCATGGCGACGGCGCCGATGCCGGCGGCCGCGCCACCAGCGATGCGCATCAGGTTCATCGAGGCTCCGAGGAGACAGGTGCCGCCTCGATCCTACCCGTTCTGGACCCTCACCCCGTGTGCCCGATCCGACACAGCCGGACCCCCTCCCCCCCGAGGATCAGCGTGTCCGTCCAGGTCGCCCCGTCGTAGCTGTAGGTCACCTGGATCGCGTGGCACGCGCCCAGCTGCAGCATCGCGGCGGCCTGGCCGACGGTCAGCTCGCTGGCGTCCTGGCCGCAGTCGGTGCTGCCGCCCTTGAGCTGGACCTGGTGCACGGTGGTGCACTCGCTGATGTCTCGCACCAGGGAGGCGAAGGTGTCGGGATCGAGGGTGGCCTCGGTGATCTCGGGGAGCGCGTTGGGGGTCACGGCAACATCCGGATGGCGTTGGTGGGGGCAGGACAGGCGGCGGCGCAGTTGCCGCAGCCGTCACAGACGGCGGCCTGGACGACGGGACCGCGAGGGCCCTCGACGATGGCGCCCTCGACCGGGCACCGCTCCAGGCAGGTGGAGCAGAAGGAGCCCAGCCAGGCCAGGCACCTGTGGACCTGGATCCGAGCCGAGCTGGCGGACTCCGAGATCGCGGCGGTCGTGTCCCCCGGCTGCTGCCAGGCGACACGCCCACGACCCAGCGACGGCCAGGCCCCGCGGAGGAAGTCCCGCCGGTTCACCGCACCCCGCCCTGGTCCATGGCGTCGCTCGGGGCGTGGCACTGGGTGCAGCTCTGGCGATCGGGGTGGGGCGTGACCAGCGGGTCGGAGCCGAAGGCCCCGTGGCAGGACATGCAGTCCTCGCGCATCCAGGTGGTGTGGGGCACCTGGGGCGGCGCGATGGACCAGGCTCGGTCGCCGGCGATGGGCTCGGCGAGACCCTCGAAGTGGTTCGGGATCGCCGCCATGCCAGCGCCCAGGTCGTCGCCGCCCGGGATCAGGTCCACGGCGGCCACGTGGCACTGGGTGCACGCCGTGAGCGAGTCGTGGGGCATGGCCGAGGCCTTGCGGTCGCCGAAGGCCAGGCCGTCCTGGTGACAGGCCAGGCAGGCCCCGTCGGTGCCCATGTCGAAGGGGTGGGGGATGCGGGGCGGCGCACCGGCGAAGGCCCGGTTGCCGGCCCGCTCGTTCAGGGCGGCCCGGCGGTCTCCGGTGGGCTCTGTGACCCCGGTGCTCGCCAGGATCGCGGCGCTCTCGCTGAAGCCGTCGGCGCCCCGAGGGGTGGTGGTCCGGCGGTCGAGGTACCGCGGCGCCGGAGCGGCGTCCGCGTTGTCGTCGACCTCGGCCACCGCCCGCAGCGGAGACTCCCCGGGCGGGTCGGGGTCGGTCCCGGTGAAGAAGCCGACCACGGCCAGACCCAGAGCGGCCGCCAGCAAGAGGCCCCAGGGTCCCTGTGTGAAGTCGTCGGCGTAGCCCATGACTCAGCTCCGGATGCGGCGCACCGAGACCGCGCACTTCTTGAAGTCAGGCTGCTTCGAGAAGCGACAGTGGGCGTCGAGGGTGAGGTCGTTGATCAGCAGCCGCTCGTCGAAGAACGGCACGAAGACGGTGCCCTCCGGCGGCTTGCCGCGGCCGTCCAGCCAGACTGGGAGCGCCAGGGAGCCCCGCCGGGTCACGAGCTCGATCGTCTCGCCGTCCTGGATGCCCAGCTTCCGGGCGTCGGCCCGATGCAGCTCCACGTAGGCGTGAGGCATGGCCTTGTTGATGGCCGGGACCCGGTTGGTCATCGTGCCGGTGTGCCACTGCTCGACCACCCGGCCGGTGCACAACCAGAAGGGGTAGTCCTCGTCCGGCACCTCCGGGGGCGGCACGTACTCCCGGAACCAGATCTGGGCCTTCTCGTCCTTGGTGGTCGAGTGGTAGAAGCTAAAGCCCTTGCCCTTCTCGACGTAGGGATCGTCGCCCTCCCAGAAGCGCCAGCGGGTCTCCTTCCAGGTGCCGTCCTCCTGCTGGACGACCGGCCACCGCAGCCCACGGGTCTTGACGTACTCCTCGTAGGGCGCGAGGTCCTTGTGCTTCATCTTGGAGAACGGGCGGTACTCCTCGAAGAGCCACTTGTCGACGTTCATGTCGTAGTACCGCTCCCACCTCCAGGTCGGCACCACGCGGCCCTGCTCGTCCTTCATCTGGAAGATGAACTGGCCGTCCTTGTCCTTCATGCCGGCCAGGCCGCGCTCGAAGAGCTTGCGGGCGACGGCGATCACCATCCAGCAGTCGTCGCGTGCATCGCCAGGCGGCTCGACCATCTTGAACCACTGCTGGGTGCGGCGCTCCGAGTTGCCGAAGATGCCGTTCTTCTCGACCCACATCGACGCGGGCAGGATCAGGTCGGCCCCCACCGTGGTGGCGGTCGGGTAGACCTCGCTCACGATGAGGAACTTGTCCGGGTCCTTCGTGCCGGGCACGAACAGCTTGTTCCGGTTCGGCAGGGTCTGGCCGGGGTTGGTCACCTGGACCCAGATGGTCGAGACGTCCCCGCCCTCGCTCTTGGGCTTGGACCACTGCTCCCACATCTTCACGGTGTGGTAGCCGGGCTTGGGGTTGATCCGGCCCTCCGGCAGGTTCCAGAAGCCCTCGCAGTCCTTGCGGTGGCCTTCGTTGGCCACGATGCGGCCGCCGGGCAGGGCGTGGGCCAGGGTGCCGACCTCGCGGGCGGTGCCGCAGGCGCTGGGCTGACCGGTCAGGCTGGTCGCCGAGTCGCCGGGGGTGCCGAAGTGCCCGGAGAGCATGTGGGTGCCGTGGAGCAGCGTGTTGACCGCGGTGCCCTGGGTGTGCTGGTTCGCGCCCATGCACCACAGGCTCGTGATCTTCCGCTTCGGATCGCCGAACAGGTCGGCGAGCATCGCGAGGTCCTCGACGCTGAGGCCGCTGAGCTGGCTGCACTTCTCGGGGGTGTACTCGGCGATCCGCGCCTTGTACGCCTCGAAGTCCATCGCCTCGCCGAAGAGCCCCGGCGGGTCGCTGTCCTGGCGGAAGTTGCAGTGCTTCTCGACGAACTCCTTGTCCCAGGTGCCCTTGGCGATGAGCTGGTGCTGGATGCCCAGCAGGATCGCCAGGTCCCCGTGGGGCTTCATCTCGAGGTAGTGGTTGGCGTAGTTGGTCGACCGGGTGCGTCGGGTGCCGATGTCGATCAGCGTCACCTTCTCGCCGCGGGAGCGGCGGTCGATGATCCGGCTGAAGAGCACCGGGTGCATCTCGGCGGGGTTGTTGCCCCACAAGATGACCACGTCGGCGACGTCGAAGTCGTCGTAGACCCCGGGGGGCTCGTCGACGCCGAAGGTCGCCAGGAAGCCGGTCACGGCGCTGGCCATGCAGAGCCGGGCGTTCGGGTCGATGTGGTTGTTGGAGAGACCACCCTTGATGAACTTCTGGGCGGCGAAGCCCTCGGGGATCGTCCACTGGCCGGAGCCGTAGATGGCGAAGCCCTTCGGGTCGGCCTCGATCCGGTCGGCGATGATGTCGAGGGCGCGGTCCCAGGAGATGGGCACGTGCTTGTTCCCCTGCTTGAGCAACGGGGTCGTGAGGCGGTCGTCGCCGTAGAGCGCGAGACCCACGTGGTAGCCCTTCACGCAGAGCAGGCCCTTGTTCACCTCGGCGTGGCGGTCGCCGGCGATGGCCACCACCTCACCGCCCTTCACGCCCACCTGGACGTGGCAGCCGGTGCCGCAGAAGCGGCAGGGGGCCTTGTTCCACGCGACGCCGTCGCCAGTGCGACGGACTTCGTCGTCGGTGGGGCTGGCCTGGGCGGCCTTGCCGGTCACCGTCGCCCAGGCGGCGGCGAGTGCGGAGCGCTTGAGGAACTTGCGTCGATCCATGAGGGTCCTCTGGCGGCGGCTCAGGCCGCGTCCTTGGTGTCAGCGGCCAGTCGCGCTTCGCCGGAGGTCACGGCGGAGAGCAGCTTGAGGCCCAGGGTGAAGAGGATGAGCCCGAAGGCCCAGATGCCGACCGTGACCTTCCACTCGACGACCGACGGGGCGTACTCGACCAGCTCGTGCAGCGTGCTGGGCACGAAGCCGGCCACGATCAGGCCCATGCCCTTCTCGATCCAGACGCCGACGAAGGTCAGGACACAGGCCAGGTTCAGCCACTCCCGCCGGGGGCCGGTGTCCGACCAGAACAGCAGACCCGCGGCCGCCAGGTTCAGGGCCAGGGCGGTCCAGGCCCAGCCGACCAGGCCGTTGGCGCCGTGCAGGCCGAACCACAGGTACTGGGCCGACGCGGTGTGGCTGCCGCTGGTGTAGAACTCGGTGAAGAGCTCGCTGCCGAGCATGAACAGGTTCACCAGCACGGCGATGCGCAGGATGTTCAGCAGGATGTCCAGGGCGTTCCGGGCGACCGGGAAGCCGGACATGCGGTTGAGCAGCTGCAGGGCCACGATGACGAACGCCGGACCGCTGACGAAGGCGCTGGCGATGAACCGCGGCGCCAGCAGAGCCGAGTTCCAGAACGGCCGGGAGCCGAGGCCCGAGTACAGGAAGGCCGTGACCGTGTGGATGGAGATGGCCCACACGATCGAGACCATCACGAAGGGGACGTACCAGCGCCTGCGCGGCTTGCGGCCCAGGTACTTCTGGTACATCAGGTACCCGGCCACGTGCGCGTTGAGCAGCAGGTAGCCACCGAGGGCGATGACGTCCCAGGTGAGCATGGAGATGGGCCAGTTGAACCGGCCGAGGCCCGGGATGATGTGCCAGAAGCGGTCGATCCGGCCCAGGTCCACGTTCACGAACAGCAAGGCCATCGTGATGGCGGCGACGGCCAGGATCTCGCCGACCATGACCACGTCGTGCATGTCCCGGTCGTGGAAGATGTAGGCCGGGATCACCATGGTCACGGCGCCGGCCGCCAGGCCGACCATGAACGTGAAGTTGGCGATGTAGAGCCCCCACGAGACGTGGTCGGACATGCCGGTGACGGCCATGCCGTCCACGGTCTGCTGGACCCAGGCGGAGACGCCCACCAGCATGATCGCCGTGAGCACGGTCATCCAGGTGTAGAAGAGCGGATTGCCGTCGGTGGAGACGCCCACGGACCGCAGGAGGAACCGGGGGTAGCTCTGCACGTGGCCACCACTCGCGAACGGATCGGGTCGTGCCATGGGGCTACTCGTCGAAGAAGTAGAAGAAGCGGGGCAGCGTGCCGGCGTCCTCCTTGAGGACGAAGACGCGCTTGTTGTCGAGGACCCAGCGGATCTCCGACTGCGGATCGAGCAGGTTGCCGAAGACCCGGGCGCCGGTGGGACAGGCCTCGAGGCACGCCGGCAGCCGACCCTTGCGGGTGCGGTGCAGGCAGAACGTGCACTTCTCCACCACGCCCTGGGGGCGGATGCGGTTGGAGAGCATGGCCTGGTTCGGGTTGACCTCGGCCGCAGGGACCCGGGGCTTCTCCCAGTTGAACCGGCGGGCGTGGTACGGGCAGGCGGCTTCGCAGTAGCGGCAGCCGATGCACCAGTCGTAGTCCACGACCACGATGCCGTCGGCCTCCTTCCAGGTGGCCTCGACCGGGCAGACCTTCACGCACGGGGCGTTGTCGCACTGGTGGCACTGGACCGGCAGGTAGAACTTGTCCGACGCCGGGACCGGGTGGTCGTAGTCGGCGGTGCCGGACTCCAGGTCCAGCGACCCCTTGGTCATCTCCAGGACGCGGATGTACGAGTTGTTCGACGTCCGGTCGTGGTTGTTCTCCACGTGGCAGGCCTCGGCACAGCGCCGGCAGCCCACGCAGATGGACAGGTTCAGGGCGTAGGCGAACTCGACGCCGCGCTGGGGGCGGACGTCCTCGATGTTCACGGGCGCGCCGTACTCCTCGAGGGCCTTGCGCTCGTGGCGAGCGATGACCTGGTCCATCTCGGAGCGGGTGAGCTCCTTGTAGTGCTTCTGCAGGAAGCCCTCGAGGTCCAGCTCATCGGTCCACTCGGTGAGCGGGGCGATCGCCTTGGCGAATGCGGCGGCGCCGAGGGTGGCGCCGAGGCCCTTCAGGGCCGTGCGTCGGGGCAGGCCGGCCATCAGTGGTCTCCTCCGCCGCCGAAGAAGCGGTCCCGAGGGGGGTGGACGGGAGCGACCACCGGCGTGGCCGGCGCGTGGGGATCGTGGCAGTCCAGGCAGTGGTTGCGGACCTGCGGGCCCTGCCGCCTGTCCCAGTACCCGGACATGCCGCCGTGGGTGGCGTGGTCGTAGTCGCGCTTCTGGACCCCGTGGCACTGGGCACACAGGTCCATGGCTTCGGACATCGCCAGCAGCGATCCGTCGGCCCTGTGCAGCTTGCTGCGGTCGCTGTCGTGGCAGCTCTCGCAGCTGAGCTCGCCGTGCTCGTGCACCAGGCTGCCGTGGAAGTCCTGGGGGTCCTCCAGGGAGGCCACCAGGGCCTGGTCGGCGCCCTCGCCGTGGCACGTCGCGCAGGGAATGCCCAGGGGCGCCCCGTTCACGTCGGTGTGCGTGGTGTCCAGCACGCCCAGGGAAGGTGGCGTGTGGACCTGGACCGGGTAGGGCTCGACGGCCGAGGCCGGGTCCGGGGCCCACGCCCGTTCAGGGTCGTCGAAGTCCTCGCCGGGGCCACCGCCGAGGGCACAGCCGGCCAGCAGCAAGGCGGCGAGGGAGGCGCTGTGGAGGGACGTCATGTCGGCACCGATTTGCATCGGCCGTGCCAGCTCTGGCGATCGGCCTGTGACGAGGAGGAGTGCGTCGATCGGCTTGTGGTGCGGTTTTACGGGGTGTTGATTTTCACACACCCCGTGTGTGGATCCGCTCAGTGACAGGGGGCTAGAGGGCGTCGTACCAGTCCTCGGGCCGGCCGAACTCCCGTGGGATGTAGAGGGCGATCACGGCGTCCACCTCCGACGAGAGGCGCTGGGCGGTGTCCAGGGGCAGGACGGGGGCCACGAGCAGGATGTGGGCGGCCTCCCGGTCCTTGAGCTCGGCGATGGCCGCCTGGATCACGGCGTCGCTGGTGACGCCGTCGTCGACCAGCATCACCGTCCGGCCGGCGACCGGCGGCAGGGTGTGATCCAGGCCGCTCGTCAGGCCGTGCAGGGTCTCGGCGAGGCGCTCGTTGAGCGAGCTCAGCCGGGTGTCCCGCCACTCGAGCATGCTGTGGCTGCCGCGGCGGCGGAAGCCTTCGAGGGACTCCCGGATCCGGGGTGCGCGGGGCTCCTCCGGATGGTGGATGTGTCCTTCGGTGCCCAGGCTGGCGGCCACGACCTCCGCCACCGCGGCGGCGTGGTCGTCCAGGGCCACCACCAGGGGATGCAGGCTGCGCCAGGGCTGCAGCAGCGGCAGCAGCTGGGCTGCGGCATCCCAGACGTTCCGGAACGGCACCTGCACCGGCACCTCGGTGGGCTTCGACTCCTCGGCGTACCAGTCGGCGGGGGTGCCGAACTCCTCGGGCAGGTGCAGGGCCACGATGCGGTCGACTTCGGAGTCGAGCCAGCTCGCCGTCGCTTCCGGCAGCACCGGGGAGACCAGGAGCAGCCGAGCCGGCGCCTGGTTTCGGAGGTCCTCGATGTTCCGGCGCAGGACCTGGTCTCCGGTGGTGCCGTCGTCCACCAGGACCACCACCCGGTCCTTCAGCTTCGGGGCGGCGAGGTGGGGCTCGTGGTGGGCGTCCTCGGCGTGGTCCCGGAGGTTCTGGGCGGCGTCGCCGGCGGTCGGGGCGCCGAAGCCGAGCAGGCCGTCGTTGGACCGGCCGCGGAAGTGTCCCAGGGCGCCGCGCACGCCGCTGCCGAGGGAGTCCAGGCCCGTGCGGTAGATGCGCAGCACGCCGAAGGTCCGGGCCAGCGAGCGCGCCAGGGGCAGGGCGCTGTCGCCGACGGTCAGGAACACCGGGCGGACCCCCGCGAGCTCGGCCAGGGCGGGGGCGAGGAGGCGGGCGGAGTCGACGCGGCTGTCGAGGGGAGGGCGGCCGGGGTTCATGGGAGGTCCTCGGTGGTTCGCCACCCTCGGAAGCAGATCCCGTGCCACCCCCGGATCGTCCTGTGGTGGGGTTCCGCGAGGTCCGGCTGTGGGAGTTCCCACAGGGGGTGTGGCAGGGGGTCGCAGCCGCTGTGCTGGCGGGCGCCGGTGTCGGAGTGCGCCGAGGGACTCCGGACCGCCGGTCGTACACTCCCGACCATGCCCTCTCGCCAGACCAAGGCCGTGATCGGCACCGCGGTGTTCTTCCTGGGCCTGGCAGCCCTGGTGATCTACCAGCCGGCTCCGGACCTCACGCCGGCCCCCGAGCTGATCGTGCTGCTCGACGACGCCGACCACCAGGTCGCCCGGGCCAAGGCCCAGACCGCCTCCCGCGCCCTCGAGCTGTTGGGTCAGGCCCTCGAGGACTGGAGCGTGAAGGGCGAGGGCCTGAGCGACCAGCAGCGCTCGGACCTGTCCCTGCTGGCTCGCGATGCCCGCATGCTCGGGGCCACGGCAGCCGGCCGCGGGATCGAGCTGCCCGACGGCGACGCGGCTGTGTGGATCGACCTGAAGCGCCGGATCGACGCGACCTTCGCCGGGGAGTGACCCGGTCGATCAGAGGTACTTGTTGATCTCGGTCTCCAGGGTGCCCTTGGAGCTGCCCGTGGCCGCGTACTGGATCACCATGTCCCGGTCGAAGAGGACGTAGCTCGGCTGGTAGCCCTGGAAGTACAGGCCGTAGGCGGTGTAGGAGCCGTCGGCCCACACCGGGTGGGTCAGGCTGTAGGTGCTCACCCAGTCGCTGGCGTCGGTCGTGTCCGCCGGGTTGTACGAGAAGTCCTCGAACAGCGCGGTGATGACGGTGAGGCCCGCGGCGCTGTAGTCGTCGTGGAGGGTCTGGAGGTCCGCGGCCCGCGAACGACAGGTGGGTCACCACATGGCCGACAGGTCCAGCAGGATGACGTCGCCGTAGTAGTTCCACAGGGCGTCCCAGGCGCCGCTGTGGTCCTGCAGGCTGAAGTCCTCCCCGCACTCGCCGATGCTGGTGCCGATGGTCTTGCCGGTGCACGGGGTGCTGGTGCTGGTGCCGCCGTCGCTGCCGTCGCAGTCCTGGTCGATGCCGTCGTCGTCGATCTCGGTGGCGTCCGGGTTGATGGCGGCGTCGTCGTCGTCGCAGTCGCCGCCGCTGTAGGCGTCGCTGTCGTGGCCGTCGCCGTCGGCGTCGTACTCGTCGGTGGGGTCGCAGTTGCTGTCGACGCCGTCGTAGTAGGTCT
>CAYFPX010000162.1:0-5263 GCA_964344945.1 uncultured Enterobacterales bacterium | reverse complement strand
CAGTCCTGGTCGACGCCGTCGTACCAGACCTCGGTGGCGCCGGGGTTGACCGAGGCGTCCTCGTCGTTGCAGTCGCCGTCGGTGGTGGTGTAGCCGTCCTGGTCGAGGTCGTCGGTGGGGGGGGTGTCGGTGTCGGTGTCGGTGTCGGTGTCGGTGTCCGCGTCGGTGTCGGTGTCCGCGTCGGCCTCCGCGGTCGTGCCGGAGTCGGCGGTGCCGGAGTCCGTGGTGGTGGAGTTGCCGGTGGTGTCGTCGCCGCAGGCGGTGAGCACCAGCAGCAGCAGTGGGGTGAGCGAGGTGCGCATCGGGGCTCTCCACGGGGGCGGGGGGAGGATGCTCGGGAAGCTACTCGGGTTGCACGGCCAGCCGCTCAGGCCTGGTCGCGGATCGCCGGCACCAGCTCCCCACCGAGCTCCGGCGCCAGCGCCGCCCGCACCGCCAGCCCGTGCTCCCGCAGGGCCGCCCGGTCGGCATCGCCCATGCGCACCACCTGGAGGCCCTGGGACTCGCACAGGGCCCGGGTGGTGCTCTCCTCGCGGATCGAGACCTCCCGCTCCAAGCGGCAGGCCTCGCGGGCGGCGTCGTGCAGGGCCGCCTGCTGGGGATCGCTGAGGCCCTGGAACCAGCGCTCGTTCACGGCGGTCATCGTGGTGAAGAGGCTGTGGTGGGTCTCGTTGACCGTGTCGAGGACCCGGTCCAGGCCCGCGGCCTTGTAGCGCACGTAGGTGAGCTCGCAGCCGTCGATGCGCCCGGCGGCGGCCAGCTCTTCGATGGCGTCCAGGTCGGCGCCGAGCGCGGTCGCGCCGAGCCCGCCGTAGAAGGCCTCTGGCACCGGGTTGCCGCTGGTGCGCAGGCACAGGCCGGCGAAGTCCGCGGTGGTTCGCAGGGCGCGTCCGGCGGTTGGCACGATGCGGAAGCCACCGCTGTAGGCGAAGGCCAGCCCTCGCAGGCCGTGGGGCAGCAGCCCCTCCAGGAGCGTGGTGCCGACGGAGCCGTCGAGCACGCGCTCCGCGTGGGTGTAGTCGTCGAAGAGGTACGGGAGCTCCAGGGCCCAGAGGTCCCGCGACCAGGCGCCCAGGGCCGACACGTAGCAGTGGGCCATCTCCACGTCGCCGCGCTGCAGCCCCCGCACGAGCTCGCTGCGGGAGAGGTGGCTGTGACCGGTGGCGGCCAGGAAGTCCTGTGCTCCGAGCACCTGCACCGAGATGTCTCCGCTCGTGCGCTCCCGCACCTCGTGTACGAAGACGTGGGCGGCGTCCTCGAAGACCACCGGCGGCTCGTGGGCGAGGACCCAGCGCAGGGTGTGCTGGGCGCGGTCGCTGTGGGCGTCGGAGCGTCGGGCGCGGGGCAGGGTGCGGGAGCGGGCCATGCAGTCCTCCGCCGGGTCCGGGTTGCGGGGACCGCGGCGCTGGCGATCATACGCACGTGATCCGCCCCCTGTCCGTCCTGCTCGCGTGCCTCTGGCTGGTGGGGTGCGGCTACAGCCGGACACTGACCGGCGTCGAGGTCGAGCAGCTGATCAGCGAGGCCTCGGTCAGCGGCTACCACCACAAGGACCGCTACCACTTCACCCGCCAGTACGACCCCGACGGGACCTTCGTCCAGGTCCGCAGCGGCCGCGACGAGGAGGAGACAGGGCGCTGGTCCCTGAAGTCCAGCCAGCTCTGCGTGGTGTGGGACGACAGCGCCCGAGCCTTCTGCCGCACGGTGCACACCGACGACCGGGGCGAGTACTGGAAGATCCTCCGGAAGAAGAACGGCTCCAAGGTCCGGATCGTGACCTATGGGGAGATCGTCGATCGGGACGGCGGTGCGGATCGCCGGCGGGTGCTTCCGCCGCTGCGGTGGCTCGCCGTCGCCAGCACGAGCCCCGCCGGGTTCTTCACCCTGCTCGGCATCGGGTTGGTGCTCGTCAGCCTGGGGCGCCTGCTCCTGCGTGGCGCCGACGAACCTCGCAGCCTGCGCAACCGGATCCGCCGCCGCTTCCCCCTCACCGTGGGGGACTCCCGCCTGCGTCTCGGCCAGCTGGCCGGCCTGAGCCCGGGGGCCCTGCAGGCCTGGATCGGGCAGGCCGCCGCCGAGGGGCGGTGGGTGTACGTGGCCTGGGCCTGGGAGGTGCTCCAGGACACCCACGGCAGCGAGGCCTGGTCCCTGTGCTGGGATGCCCTCGACGACCTGGAGGACGAGGCCCTGGTGAGTGGCTTCGTCGTCGTGGTCCAGGTGGCGCCTCCCAACCGGCTCCTCGCCCCCCAGGTCGGCGAGGACTCCCGGGCGGTCTACGTGCTGGGGGAGGCCTGGCGTCAGCGGGCCCTGTCCCTGCAGCGGTCGGACCGGACCCGCTTCGACGAGGCCCGGAGCGAGGCCCTGGCCTGGCTCCAGCCTCTGAACGAGTCCCGGGAAGAGGGCGAAGCACCCGACGGCGCCGGGGGCCTGGCCTACCTGGGCCTCGCGGCCGCCGCGGTGGAGACCCTGCTCTACCTGAAGTTCATCGAGCCGGCGCGCACCAGCAGCAGCAGCTCCGGAGGCGGCTGATGCACGGGCTGTGGCTGCGGGAGGGCGGGCTCCGGCTCCACCGGTCCGCGACCACCCGGGAGCACCGTCACGGCCCGCGCTCCCTGACCTGGGAGGGCCTGGTCACCGACCGCAGCCTGCGGGCCTGGGAGGCCGATCCCAATGGGATCCCAGAGGGGCACCACAGCGCGGTGCAGGTGGACGCCGACGGTGCGGTGACCCTGATCCGCTCCCTGTCCGGCGGCGAGCGGCTCTACTGGGCCCAGCTGCCCGAGGGCGTGCTGTTCGGGACCTCGGTGCGGCCCCTGCTCCGTCACCCCGGGGTGGACGGCGGGCTGTGTCTCGACGTGGTCGACGACGTCCTGCTCACGGGCGTCACCCTGTTCGGCACCCAGAGCCTGCACACGGGGGTGCGCGAGGTGCCCTGCGGACACGGGCTGACCCTGGGACCCGGACCCCTGCGGCCGCACTGGCTGGGGCTCGACGGACTGCGCGGCGCCGAGGGCCCGCCCGAGGTCCTGGGCCCGCAGCTGCGGGAGGCGCTGATCGAAGCCGTCGTGGCGGGGGCCGGGACGGCGCGGCCGGTGCACGTGGCCCTGTCCGGCGGCATCGACTCGAGCGCCGTCGCCGCGGCGGCGGTCGAGGCCTTCGGCGCCGACCAGGTCCGGGCGCTCACCTACGAATTCGCCGACGAGACCCACGGCACCGAGCTGCCCTGGGCCCGGCGGGTGGCGGAGCACCTGGGCATCACCGACCACCACGTCTTCCCCCTGGGGACCGAGGACTACCTCGCCGCGATCCCCGAGCAGGTCTGGCGCAGCGAGAGCCTGGTGCACTGGCCCAAGGCCTTCATGGTGCTGGTCGCCCGGGAGGTCCGGCGGCTCGGCGGCGAGCGCTACCTGACGGGCTTCGGCATCGGTAGTCACATGGGCCACCTGGCCGAGCTGGGCCGTGCGCTCTCTGCGGCGCGAGCCCCGGGGGCGCTGCTTGCCCACTGGCCCAGCGCCCGCTTCACGGGCGCTCGGCTTCCCGACCACCTGGCGCGGCTCCACCCGGCCCTCGAAGCACCCCATCCCCGCCTCTACGCCCTGCTCGTGCGCACCCTGGAGGCCCGCGGGCTGCTCCGGGACGCCCACCGCTTCTTCCCCGAGGCCCTGCACCCCCTGCTCGCCCGGCAGCCCGACGTGGCCCGCCAGGCCCCCGAGCTGCTCCGGGATCCCCTGCCGCTCGCCCTCCAGCGCCACGCCCTGGCCCGGGGCCTGTCCTGCATCGACGTGACCCGCAGCGAGGGGGTCTCCCGGCAGCTCGGTGTGCTGCGGGTGTCGCCGGCCCACTTCCGGGCGCTGGTGCCGGCCTGCTACTTCCCGGTCTCGCCCGCGCCGCGGCTCTGGTCGGCGGACAGGGCCCTTCGACCCGGCAAGCTGTTGCTGCGCAGGGCCTTCGCCAGGGACCTGCCGCCCCAGGTCCTGACCCGGGAGAAGGACTGGGCCGACGCGGTGGCCAGCGACGCCTGGCTGAGCCTGGGGCGTGCCTGCATGCTCCGGGTGCTGCCCCGCTTCCCCCGGGACACGGCGCGCTGGGGCCTGGGTCATCCCAGGGCGATCACCGCCTGGGAGCCCCACAGCATCCTGGCCACCTCGCTCGCGCTGCGGCTCTGGGAGCGCATGTTCGTGGAGCTGCCGGTGGGCGACGAGCCGCCGGGCTGGGCGGACCTCTGGCGTCAGTCCCGCCGGTCGACCGCCACCACGAGCCGCTCGAAGGCGCCGAGCGCCTCGGCGTAGAGGGTCACCAGCTCGGAGTGGTCCACCGAGTCCAGGAACTCGGCGAAGTGCAGCAGCCGCTTCCACAGGTCCAGGTCGTCGGGCACCACGCGATGGAGCACGCTGGTGGCGTCGGACTGGGGGGACCGGGGCTCCGGCCGGGTCAGGCCGTGCACCATCGCCAGGCCGCGCAGCACCGGCATCAACCGGCGGATCAGCACCCGCAGCTCCCGGGCGATGCCCAGGTCGTCGCGGGCCTGGAGGTAGCCCTGGAGCAGCTGTCGGTGGGCCACCCGCAGAGCCTGCTCCAAGCGCAGGATCAGGTGCTCCGGCTCCACCGCGAGCATGGTGAGGGCGTCGGCCCCGTGGACCAGCTGGCGGGTCTCCAGGAGCTCCAGGGCGAAGACCGGAAGCACGTCGGCGCAGCGCAGGACGTGGCTCGCGGTGTCCAGCCGCAGCTTCACCCCCTGGGCGCGAGCCGCGGCGTTGGCGGGCAGCACGGCGTCGAGCAGGGTCGCGTCCAGGGTGTCCACCAGCACCAGCAGCCGACCCCGGGAGGCCTGGGGGCCCCGGGCGAAGTCCGAGCCGTAGGTGTAGACCGCCACCAGGCGGTCCCCGAGGGCGCGGGTCAGGTGGGCGAGCAGGGCGTCGAGCTGGGGGGCCATGGCTCGGATGATGCCACTCCGTGCCTCAGCTGGACGATCCGACCCCGGGGCCATGCCCTACACTCCGGGCGTGGCGTCCTCGTTCTCCTGGCACGGATCCTGGCGCCGCCGCACCGCCGGCGAGGGGCTCGGGATCGTGGAGCAGGTCCGGCTGGGGGTGAGCGACGAGCGCACACCGGCCCCAGAGCCCGCCCGGACGGCCCCGGCGCGGTGGACCTCCCAGGTCTCGGTCGTGCCCCTGTCCCAGGACGTGCCCGGCCCGCCCGGCGCCCGGCCCTGCGGGCGCATGTGGCTGGGGGGCTGACTGGGTGTTTTCAAGTCCTCCCGTCG
>CAYFPX010000161.1:0-19421 GCA_964344945.1 uncultured Enterobacterales bacterium | reverse complement strand
GTGGGGGGCCGGGCCGGCAACGGCCCGGTCTACCCGACACTGGTGAGTGTCCGAATTCCGGACACTCAGGTCGAGCGAGTGGTCTGGTCGGGCGTGGGTGTCCGAATTCCGGACACTCAGCGGTGGGCCGAGTCCACCTGTGGGCCGACTACTTGCCCTGTGGCTTGGGCACGTTCAACGCCAGCGACCGCAGGCTCGGCGCCGTCGCGAGCACCGTGGGCTCCTGGTCGGTGTCGGCGTCGAGGTAGCGCACGACCAGGGGCAGGGCGTCGCGGCGGGGGGCCTTGCCGCCGACGTCGAAGGAGGCCTCGACCCCGGTGCCGAAGTCCACCGCATTGGTGAACACGGCCTCCAGGCCGCTCCAGTTGCCGCGATCCACCGGACCCGCGGGCCGCAGGGGCAGGACGTGCACGTCGGAGCCCACGTCGAACTCCAGGCGGTCCTTGCCCATGAGCAGGTCGTCGTCGCGGACCCGGACGGCGACGGTCAGGCGACCGTGGTGCAGCCGCGCCGCCACGCCGAAGGAGCCGTCCCGCGGGCCGGCCCAGCCGTCTTCGCCGGACAGCCCCGGGTGTCGACCGCGAGGGCGTCGTCGCGGGACCACTCCTGCAGGTCGCCGTCGACCCGAGCGGGCTCGCCCACCGCGGGGATCAGGCGCACGACCTTGTAGAAGTCGGCGGTGGCGTCCCAGACCGTGTCCGGGACCTCGGTGAGCCAGGTCGCGCTCACCACTTCGCGGATCTCCCGGAACAGGGGCAGGTCGTCGTCGCGGTGTGGCAGGCCCAGGTGCAGGTCTCCGTCGTCCTCGATCAAGGAGAAGCCGCGCCCGGGACCGGTGCGGTGCATGTCGATCTCGTGCTCCAGGCGCACGCTGTTGCCATCGGAGAGGCGGATCCAGCTCGGTCGGTCGCTGGTGCCGAGCGCTACGGCGGTGTGGGCGACGCTGCGAACCCGGAGCTCCTCGTGGCTGCGACCCAGGACAAGCACGTGGCGACCACCCGTGAGGTGCTCGGTCACGGCCAGGTCGTAGATGGGCTCATCGCCGCTGCGGGGGGCCGGGCTCAGCTGGAGCAGGCGCTCGCCGTCGAAGGCCCACAGGCCGTCGGCGTACCGCAGCTCGGGGGGCTCTCCGGGGCGGTCGAACTCGGCGATCAGGGCGCCGTAGTCGCCGTCCTGGAAGGCCACCGTGACCGCCACGGCATGGGGCATGCGGTCCTCGGCGGAGCGGGCCACGCAGCCAGACAGGATGCTCGACGCGGCCAGGGCCAGGGTGAAGCTCAACGGCAGGCCTCCCGGGCCGCGGTCAGGAGGGGCTCGATCTGCAAGATGTCGCCGATGTGCGTGCCGTACCGGGCAAACACCAGCTCCCCCCCGGGAGCCACGACGAACTCCGCAGGGAGCTGTGTGGTGCCACGCTCGGGCCTGCCAACCCCGAGCTTGATCGACTGCATGGCCTTGCGAACGGATCGCGGGTCCAGGGCCTTGACCTTGGTCAGCCAGCCCTGGCTGGTCACCTGGTACCGCTCGTACAGCTCGCCGGCCGGGTCGCTGAGCACCGGGTAGAGCACGTGGTGCCGCGGCACGAAGTCGCGGGCGACATCGAGCCCCGAGCGGGTCACGGCCGTCACCTGGATGCCGAGCACGTCGAAGTCCGCGTAGTGCTCCTGCAGCTGCGCCAGGCTCTGTCGGGTGAGCGGGCTGCCGAGGCTGGAGACGAAGGCGATGACCAGGGGGTAGCGGGACGTGTGCTGCTCGACGTCCACGGGCAGCCCGAAGACGGGCTGTGCACGGAACGAAGGTGCGGCTTCGCCGACGGTGAGCATTGGCCCTGACCCCTGTGAGCGGCCCGCCTTATACCCGCCTGTGCGCGGGTGTCGCCACCGACCGGCGTGACAGGATCAGCCCCCCAAGCGCCGCCAGCCAGACCCAGGCGGACCCGGATCGGGGGCCGGTCCGGCAGCCGCAGGCCACGGCGTCTTCGTCGGGGAGGCCGGTCTCGCCGGGCTCTCCGGGGTCGGACGGCCCCGCTGAGTCCCCGGTGTCGATGGGGTCGGTGGGCTCCGCGAGAGCCAGGGTGTAGTCGGCGTTCTGTTTCACGGCCGTGACCGTGAGGACCTCGCCGGCCAGCGCGGTCACGGCGCTCCCGGTCCCCCCGGCACCGCCCAGGATCGCGTCGCCCTCGACCGTGACCCGGGTGTCCTCGGCACAGGTCCAGTAGTCCGTGCCCAGCAGGGCCAGCTGCCCCGAGGCGCCGTCGCTGAGCTCTCCCTGGAGCACCGGCGCCTCGTACAGCGGGGACTCCCGCAGGTCCTGGTTGGCGTAGGCCGCCGTGAACCCGGCCCACAGGTCCTCGTGGTCCAGGCCCGTGCTGTCTTCGAGCACGGTGAGCCAGTCGTCGTGGGACTGCTCGCTCCCCGCGGTCCACACCGCGAGCAGGCCGCCTGTGCCCAGCACGTGCTCCTCGAGCCAGGCGTTGAGCAGCAGCATGCCGTACTCGTGGCGGCCGTCGATGGTGTCGTAGCGGAGCTCGGGGGTCGCGGCGTAGTAGCCGGCCTGGACGCCGTAGAAGTCGACCTCGGGCACGCCCAGCTCGGCCCCCCACTCCGCCGAAGCCTCCCAGTACCAGGCCTCTTCCGAGGCGCTCTCCCAGTCCCGCAGGCGGTACTGGAGCATGTGGTTGAACTCGTGCACCGCCAGGTGCTCCCAGAAGGCCCCGTAGGCGGCGTAGTCCGGGTTCAGGTAGACCACCGGGACGCCGTCGGGGTGGTCGTCGTCGAAGGCCAGGGTGGTGTACCCGGTGTGCCCGAGCGATGGGTCCAGGATGAACCAGAGCAGGTGGTCTTCGGAGGAGCGGGGGCCCGGCCAGCCCTGGTCCACGACCAGGTTCGACCAGGCGGTCTCGACGGCCTCGAGGACCCGCTCGGCGGGTCGGGTGTAGTCGGTGCTGCCCTCCCAGCCGACGGTGATGTTGTCCGAGGAGAGGTGGTTGGGCAGCGGGTTCCCCCAGATCGTCTTGCCCGCGGCCGGTGGGGCCGGCGCGGTCCGGGGGCGAACCGGCGCGACCACCCCGGGGTGGAAGACGGGACCGGGGCCGTTCAGGGCGGCCAGGACGAGGGGGGTGGCGCAGAGCATCGCCGGCGGAGTCTATCCGGGGTGTCCGGGGGGCCTCGCGATAGGGCGGGGAGGTGGCCGTCGACCTCACCCGCCTCGCCCCTCGCTTGACCCACCAGCGGCTGGCGCTCGGCACCTTTCCGACCCCGGTAGAGCCGATGGACGGCCTGCAGCTGCCCGAGGGCATCCAGGCCTGGGTGAAGCGGGAGGACCTCTCCGACCCCGTCTACGGCGGCAACAAGGTCCGCAAGCTCGCCTGGCTGCTGCCGGTGGTCCAGGCCCGGGGCGGCACCCTGGTCACCCTGGGCGCTGGCGGCTCCCACCACTGCATCGCCAGCGCTCTGCTCGGGGCCCGGGTGGGGGTGAAGGTGCACGCGGTGTTGGTGCCCCAGCCGGACAGCGAGCACGTGAGGGAGAACCTGCGCCTGTCGCTGTCGCTGGCCCACCGGGTGTGGCCCTGCCGGAACAACCTCGACGTGGTCAGGCAGGTGATCCGGGCCTTCTGGACCGCCCGGCGGGAGGACGGGGTGTGGCCGACCTGGATCGGGCCCGGTGGATCCTCTCCCCTGGGCTGCCTGGGCTGGGTCGAGGCGGCGCTGGAGCTGGCGGAGCAGATCGAGCGGCAGGAGCTGCCGCGGCCGACGGACCTGGTGGTGCCGGCGGGCTCCTCCGGCACCGCGGCGGGGCTCTTCGTGGGTCTGGCGCTCGCCGGCCTGGCCGACGTGAAGCTGCACGCGGTCCGGGTGACGGAGCGCTGGATGGCGAGCCACCGCACGGTGACCAGCCTGGCGGGCCGGACCCGAAAGCTCCTGAAGGCCGCGGGCCTCGCGGTGCCGTCGCTGCACGCCGAGCAGCTCCTGGTGCACCACGACTACTGCGGGGCCGGGTACGGGCACGACACCGAGGGCAGCCGCCAGGCCCGGCGGATCGCCCTGGACCAGGCCGGGCTGACCCTCGAGGCGACCTACACGGGCAAGACCTTCGGGGCGCTGCTGGACCTGGCGGAGAAGGGCGAGCTGGGGGCCCGCGTGCTGTTCATCGACACCCTGAGCAGTGCCCCACTCGACGATCTGCTGGCGGCGGCGCCGGCGGAGGTGCCGCCGGAGTTCCTGGGGCTGTTGCAGGCGGTGGGGTAGGGGACGACGTGGGGCGGGGGGTTCTGAGCCGGTGCTCTCACGGGCCCGAAGGCCCAGGGCTCGTCGTCACCGTGGTCGCAGCAGTCCTCAACTGCCACACCCGAGACCACAAGCCCCGGCGTCCAGCCATCGCCAGTCGACATCACGCCTCCCAGGGTACGCCTCAGAATGCCTTGCGGAGCTCCCAGATCTCCACCACGGCCCACTGGAAGGCGCTGCTGGCGGTGTTCTCCTCGACCGTGATCACCGGGACGATCCACTCACCGATGACATCGTTGGGGTCGGTGTCTGGCGTGCCGGTCGCGCCGACGGGTAGCGCGGGGGGCGTGGAGATGTTGGTCGGCGTGATCACGGTCCCGAAGGACGTGTAGATCTGACCGTCGGGCCCGTGGTCGACGTTGAGCCCCACTTTGCATGGGGTCTCCATGGGGTCCGGCGCTGGGCGAAGCGGGACAGACCGGTGCGCCGAGCCCGGCTGAGCGAGTTTGCAGTTGTCGGCCTGAGAGGGGCGAAGTGCGATTGAGGACGACCTCCTTGGCATGGCCCGTGCTGGGGGGGCTGTCGATGACAGACCGATGTCACCCCCGACCAACGCGGCGGGGTAGGGGACGGGCCCTGGAGGTTCCCCGTGCTCCTGCTGCTCTCCACCGCGCTCGCGGCCCCGACCCACGACCTGGTCGACGAGGACCTGTTCACCCTGCACTGGCCGGGCGGGCTCACCTTCTCCCCGGACGGCCAGCAGGTGGCCTACGTCGTCAGCCGCTGGGACCAGCCCTCGGACGGCCGTCGCTCCAGCCTCTGGGTGCACGACCTGGCCAGCGGCGGGGACACCCGGCTCACCTTTGCCGACACCTCCGACGGCGGGCCCCAGTGGAGCCCGGACGGCGAGTGGCTCTACTTCTCGTCGGGCCGGAAGCAAGCGGGGGCCGAGCACCCGCCGGCCGACGGCACAGGCCAGGTCTGGCGCATGCCGGCCGAGGGCGGGGTGCCCCAGCCAGTCACCTCGGCGAAGGGCGGGGCTCACCGCTACCGCCTGGGTGCCGAGGGTCGCTACCTCTACTACCTGCGGACCGACGACCGCACCGACGAGGACGCCTTCAGCGGCCTGCGGAGCCAGTGGAGCACGGTCGACTACGCCCACGGCGCCGGCCAGCGCACCGAGCTGCACCGCCTGGACCTGGAGACCTGGCGGGACGAGCTGCTCTTCGACGAGGCCCGGGTGGTGATCCACTACGCGGTGGCCCCGGACAACGGCCGGATCGCGCTGATCACCCAGCCCGACACGGCGCTGCTGTGGGGCGAAGGCTGGACGAATGTCGAGATCCTGGAGACCGCGAGCGGCGAGCTGACCACCCTGCCCGACACCCTCTGGCGGGACGAAGCGCCGTCCCCCTACGGCTGGCTGGGCGGGCCCGCCTGGTCCGACGACTCCCGGGCCCTGGCCTTCGGCGTGGACTTCGACGGCTACCCGGTGGAGATCCTGGTCGCCGAGTTCGGGGAAGGGGGCCACGAGCGCACCTGGCGGGTGGACCGGGGCGGCGAGCTCACGCCGTCCCAGCTGCGCTGGCGGCCCGGGTCCCGGGACCTCTGCTACCGCAACCAGGCCCGGGCTCGGATCCACGTCGAGTGCCTCCGGGAGGTCGAAGGGGGCGCTCAGGGCGAGCGGGAGCTGTACACGCCGGGGGATGTGGTCGCCTGGGACTACGCCTTCGCCCCCGACGGGCGCTCGCTGGCCTGGGTGCGCAACGACCCGGAGCGCTTCAGCGACATCTGGCTGAGGGACAAGCGGGGCAGGCAACGGCAGCTGACGGATGTGAATCCCCACACCGAGGACTGGCGGCTGCCCCAGCTGCGGCTGGTCTCCTGGGCCGCCCCGGACGGCGAGGTGATCGAGGGCGTGCTCGAGCTCCCGCCGGACTGGCAGCCGGGCGGCGACCCGCTGCCCACCCTGGTCCAGCTCCACGGTGGCCCGACCTGGGCGGAGCCCTATGCGATGCGCCTGTCCATGCGGGGGCACGGGCTCTACGCCGCTCGGGGCTGGGCGGTCTTCCACCCCAACTACCGGGGCTCCACCGGCTACGGGGATGCCTTCCTCACCGAGCTGATCGGCCGGGAGAACGACGTCGAGGTCCAGGACATCCTGAGCGGCGTCGACCACGTGGTCGCCGAGGGCATTGCCGACCCGGACCGCCTGGCGGTGATGGGATGGAGCAACGGCGGCTACCTGACCAACTGCCTCATCACCCGGACCGACCGCTTCAAGGCGGCCAGCTCCGGCGCCGGGGTCTTCGACCAGACCATGCAGTGGGCCATCGAGGACACCCCCGGACACGTGATCAACTACATGACCGGCCTGCCCTGGGACGTGCCCGACGAGGTCCTGGCGGCGTCGCCTCTGTTCGCCGCCGGGGCGATCACCACCCCCACGATCATCCATGTCGGCGAGCACGACCCGCGCACGCCGGTGGCCCACTCCCGGGCGCTGTACCGCGCGCTCAAGGTCTACCTGGACGTGCCCGTGGAGCTGCTGGTCTACCCGGGCCAGGGCCACGGTCTCGGCACGCCGACCTTCCGGGCGGCGAAGATGGCCTGGGACCGGGCGTGGCTGGACCAGCACGTGCTGGGGATCGCGCCGGGGGAGGGCGCTGGGCCGGACTGACCGCGGTGGGCGGAGGGTGCAGGTCCCCCGCGAATGCAACACGGCGGGCTCAGGTCCCACCTGGGCGCAACAATCGCGCCCGAGACGGGCCCTTCTTGCCCCAATTCCGCCCGGATTCGGGGCAAGAGGAGGGCCAGTCGCCCCGAATTGTTGCGCCCAGGGCGGACCTGAGGCGCCTGTGTTGCGTTCAGGGGGGACCTGGTCCTTGTCCGGGTGTGCGCAGGGACAGGGCGTGCGCGAGTGTGCCGGGGTCGGCCCCGCTGGCGAGCGCCCCCGCCCACGGGTCCCCGTTCCACCAGATCCCCGGCGCGTGCACCCAGGGCACGTCCCGGGCCTCGTCGACGGTGGCCAGGGTCAGCGGGTCCCGGAGCACCCAAGGCAGGCCCGCGGCGCGGGCAGCGGTGCCCCAGCCGCGCACGGCGTAGAGTCCGATCGCGTCGTGCTGCGCCGCCGCGGCCTTCAAGGCACCGGTGTAGCGGTCGGCGTAGGCCCGGCCGTTGACGATGGCGGCCGCCAGGCCCGCTTCGTCGTCCTCGACCGTGATCGGGCAGGCCTTGAGGCCCGCGGCCTTCACGGCGGCGATGTCCGGGGGCTCCGCACCCCCCATCACCACCGGCGGGCCCTCGCCCTCGCAGCGGCCGAGCCAGGCGACGTCCCGCCAGGGCTCGGGGGTCCACAGGGGCACCTCGAACCCCGCGACCAGGTCGGCCCAGGTCGCCTCGCCCACGCTCTTCGAGGCCAGGACCTCCCCCGGCAGGTGGGGCAGGGGGTCCGGGATCCGGCCCTTACGATGGTCCAGCTCCCCGGCGAGCCAGTCCGCCGCCCGCTGGATCATCGCAGGCGTGTAGCTGTGGGGGCCCGGCGCCACCTCGAAGTCCGCGGACCGGGCCAGGCCCTTCGGCCGGGGCTGCTCCAGCTCGCTGAGCGACAGGGTCGGGACCCGCACCGCCGCGTAGAGCGCTGGATCCGGCCCGGGCCAGCCGATGAGCTGGTCGCAGGCGCAGCCGCCGGCCCGCTCCTCCCGGGGCAGCGGCACGAAGCTCGCCAGCACCACCGCCTTCACCCGCGGATCCACCATCGACAGGTACAGCGCCTGGACCGCTCCGCCCGAGGCCCCGGTCGCCGCGACCCGGTCGACGTCGGGCCGGCCCAGCAGGTAGTCCAGGCCGGCCTGCAGGCTCTCGAGCTGCACGGCCATGGCGGAGGTGCCCGCCGCGGCCAGCAGCGCCCGGCCGTGGGCGCCTTCGGCCAGGTGGATCCGACGCCCCGGGCGATCGCCCTCCTCGACGCCCGGCGTGTCGACCACCAGCACGGCGTACCCCAGAGAGGCGAGCGCGTGGGCCGGTCCCTGGCTCTCCCCGGCGGTCTTGCCCTGGCCGAAGTGACCGACGGCCACCAGCACTCCGGGGTGGGGCCCCTCGCCTTCCGGCAAGAACAGCGCGGCGGAGACCCGGAGGCCTTCGTAGACCTGGAGCGAGACCGGCCGGATGAAGTAGCCGTCGCCCTTCGCGGCCCGCCCCTCGATCGGGCTCAGCGCGGCCCGCGGAATCACGCCGAGCCGCGCCGCCTGGCCGACCCGCGCCGGGTCCGCCGCCTCCACCCCCGGGCCCGGAGCCGACGAACACGCCAGGGCCAGGATCCAGGGGATCATGCGCCGGCCACCATCGCCCGCCCGATCAGGGTGGCCACCGCCATGGTCGTGAGCTGAGGATTGACCCCGAGCGCGGTGGGGAAGACCGAGGCATCGGCGATGTGCAGGCCCGGCAGCCCGTGGCAGGCGCCGTCCAGCCCCACCACGCCGTCCGGGCCCATGCGACAGCTGGCCATGGGGTGGCTGCTGTAGAGGTCGAAGGCGCTCAGGGGCAGCGGCGCCAGGTCGGTGGCCAGGGCCTCGGGGTCGGTGTAGCGGCCGGTGCCCTGGGCGACGGAGACCACCTCCCGGGCGCCGCCGGCGAGCAGGACCTTCGCCGACAGCACCAGGCCCCGCTTGAGCTTGTCCAGGTCGGCGTCGGCGTGGGTGTAGCGGATGTCCGCGCGGCCGGCGTCGTCGCAGCCCACCGTGCCGGAGCCCTCGTCGTGTACCTGGCAGGCCATCGCGCTCAGGCGAGGGCCCAGGGCGAAGGCGGCCTTCAGGTCGTCGAGGTGCTGCAGGAGCTGCAGGGCCAGCACCTCGGGCTGGGCGGAGAGGGACTCCAGCAGCAGGCCCGGCTGGTCCGGGTCGTGGACCCAGGCGCCCTGGGTGGCGCCGCGCCACAGCATGATCTCGTCGTCGTGGAGGCCCATCATGGCGCTGCCCGGGTGCACGTGCAGCCCGACGCCCACCGGGCCCAGCTGGTCCGCGAGGCCGCAGTGGTGCAAGAGCCGTGGGGTGCCGATGGCCCCCGCCGAGAGCACGACCCGGCCGGCCAGGACCTGGACCTCGGGGCCCATCTCCCGGGTGTCGGGGTGGGCCACGCGCCCGACCACTCCGACGGCCCGGCCGCCCTCGACCAGCACGTGCTGGACCCGGCAGTCGGCCTGGACGATGGCGCCGTCGTTCACCGCCAGGGGCAGCAGGTTGCGGTCGACGGAGTTCTTGCCGCCCACCGGACAGCCGAAGTTGCACAGGCCGCAGCCGGCGCAGGTCGGGGTGTTGCGGTTGACCAGGCCGCCGGGCAGGCCCAGGGCCTTCGCTCCCCGCACGATCACCCGGTTGTTCTCCCCGGCGATGGCGTCGCTGGCGGGCCCCACGCCGAGCATCGCTTCGAGCTCGTCGTAGACCCGGGCCACCGCGGCCGGACCGTAGGCGTCGCTGTCGAAGCGCTCGGACCAGCCCTGGAGCACCGGGTCCGGCGCCCGCAGGCAGATCGCGCTGTTCACCAGGGAGCCGCCGCCCACCCCGCGCCCGGCCATCACCGGGAACATGGCGGTGCCCTTGGCCAGCATGGTGCCGCCCTCCTGCATGTGGAAGCGGGCGGTGTGTACGTGGTTCGGGCGGAAGCGGCTGCGGGGCGGGCCCTCCTCCAGGATCACGACGGACAGGCCCGCCGCGGAGAGCTCCCGCGCGACCGCCGCACCGCCGGGACCGGCGCCGACGACCACGGCGTCGCAGTGGTAGGTGCGCCCGCCGGGGGCCACGTCGTCGAAGCCCAGGGCGTCCGGGGGCGGCAGGATGGTGGGGGTCATCGGCCGTACCCGCAGCCGTACCAGGTGCCGAAGACCTCCGCGGCGTCCGGGTGGGTGGTGTAGCCGCAGCCCAGCAGGGTGCTGAAGGCCACGGTCGCGCCGCGCAGCTCGGCGATCGACGAGGTGAGCCACCCCCGAGCCAACCGCCAGCGCTCCGCCCGGGGCAGGGCGGTCAGCGCGGTGCCGGTCTCCGCCAGGGCCAGGCTGTCCAGGGCGTGCAGGAGCAGCTTGAGCTGCTTGGCCTTGGGCGGCGGCAGGCCGCCGAGCATCGCGTCGAAGTACCCGCTCAGGCCGGCGTCCGCGCCCGCCAGCGGCGGCACGCCACCCGGCGGGAAGAGGCAGTCGGCCCAGGCCTCGACCACGGCGGCTTCGTCATCGGAGAGGAAGTCGAAGCCCGCCTCGGCCGGCCGGTCCCACCAGCGGCTCGCCGTCACCGCCAGCCCGCCAGCCGAGGCGAGGGCCGCGGCGGCGGAGGCGGCCAGGACCTGGCGACGGGTCACGCCCATGGGTTCCTGTAGCCTGCACCCGACCACCTCGGGAGTCCCGCCCATGCCTCGCCTCGCCGTGCTCACCTCGGGGGGAGATGCCCCCGGCATGAACGCTGCGCTTCGCGCGATCCTGCGGGTCGCGACCGAGCTGGGCGCCGAGGTCGTGGGGGTGGAGAATGGCTACGAGGGGCTGATCGACGGGCGGTTCCGCCCGCTCGGTCCCCGGGACCTGGACACCGCCGGCCACACGGGGGGCACGGTCCTGGGCAGCGCCCGCTCCGAGCGCTTCCGCCGGCGCGCCGGCCGCGCGACTGCGGCGGGTCACCTCCAGGGCTTCGACGGCCTGGTCGTCATCGGCGGCAACGGGTCCCTGACCGGTGCCCTGGCCCTGGCCACCGAGCAGGACGTGCCCGTCGCCGGGCTGCCCGCCAGCATCGACAACGACATCGGCTGCACGGCCCTGGCGATCGGCGTGGACACCGCCCTGAACACCATCGTCGAGGCCTGCGACCGGATCTCGGACACCGCCCGGGCCCACCGGCGGGTCTTCGTGGTCGAGGTGATGGGCCGGGACTGCGGCTACCTGGCCATGGCCGGCGGGGTCGCCGCGGGGGCCGACGCCGTGGTCTTCCGGGAGCAGGGCCGCGGTTCCGGGGACCTGGTCGAGGGCCTGCTCCAGGCGATCCACAAGGGCTTCGCCGCCGGCAAGCGCCGGTGCCTGATCCTCAAGGCCGAGGGGGTGGAGACCCCGACCCACGTGCTCGTCGAGCAACTCCAGGCGGGCCTGGATCCTTCGCTGGCCGGCGTCACGGTGCGCGGCACCGTGCTCGGACACCTGATCCGGGGCGGCAACCCCAGCTACCAGGACCGCATGATCGCCGGCCGCCTCGGCAACACCGCGGTGAGGGCGCTGCTCGGGGGCCAGAGCGGCGTGATGGCCGCCTGGCAGCCCCCCGGCGGCACCGGGGATCCGACCAGCGACCCCTCGGTCCGCCTCGTGCCCCTGCCCCTGGTGCTGCGGGAGACGGCGCGGCTGCTCGACGGCTCCAGCCCGGTCACGAAGCGAAGGCTGCGCATGATGTCCGAAGTCGAGGGCGTCCTCGCGCTCTGACGCGCTCTGACGCGCTCTGACGCGCTCGACGCGCTCGACGCGCTCGACGCGCTCGACGCGCTCGACGCGGACGAACGTCCGTACTCCGGACCTTCGTCCGCGTAGACGCCGTGTAGGCCGACGAAGGTCCGGAGTACGGACGTTCGTCCGCGTGTGCGCTGTGGGCGCTGTGGGCGCTGTGGGCGCTGTGGGCGCTCTGGGCGCTCTGGGCACCTGCGTGGCCGGCCGGCTTGGCGTAGACTGGGCCTCTCTGGCACCCGCCCCATTGGAGGTCCAAGATGGGCCCTTCCACCTTCCTCCTGGCCTTGGCTACGAACGCCTGGGCCTGGCCCACGTCCACAGACCTGAGCGCCCTCCAGGTGGACGCCGCCGATGTCGACGACAGCTGCGGCGACAGCACCAGCGCCCAGGACATCGACAAGTGGGACTTCGGCACACCCACGGCCGCGGTCTACGACGACGGCATCGACGTCACCTTCGCCCTGTTGATCGACCACGATCCGACCACGGGCGGCACGGCCTGGGACGCGGCGACCTGGTCCGTCTTGATCGAGACCGACTGGGACCTGGCGAACGAGTCCTACGACTACGCCCTGTGGCTCGACGGCGCCAGCGCCACCGTGATCCTCTCGGAGAACACCACCGGCAGCGCGGACTTCCAGAACGACACCGCCGAGAGCGACCTGACCTCCTGGTCCGCCCCGGCGGCCGACACCAGCACCGCCACCGGCGCGGCCGCCGTGCTCGACAGCGGCCAGACCGGCTGCAGCGCCGCGGACAACACCCACTGGGTGATGCTCCAGGTCTCCTGGTCCGACCTCACCACCTACACCGGCCTCACCAGTCTCGACGACGCCAGCTTCGTGCTCGGCGCGGGCGCCACCAGCGCCAACCCCGACCAGGACGTCGCCGGCTGCACCGGCAGCTGCGTCGAGACCTGGTTCGACCGCCTCAGCGACAACCTGGGCGACCAGGACGGCGACAACATCGAGGACTCCGAAGAGGTCCGCTCCGACCTCGGCACGGACCCCCTCACCTACGACACCGACGCCGACGGCCTGAACGACGGCGAAGAGGTCAACCACTACTACACGGACCCGAACAACGCCGACACCGACGGCGACGGCCTCAGCGACGGCGACGAGGTCACCATCCACGGCTCCGACGCCAACGACGCCGACTCCGACAACGACGGCCTCAACGACTACGACGAGGTCATCGTCTACGGCACCAAGCCGCGGTTCGCGGACTCGGACTCGGACTCCCTGTCCGACTACGACGAGGTCATCACCTACGGCACGGACCCGAACGACCCGGACGGCGACGGCGACGGGCTGGGCGACGCCGATGAGATCGTCCAGGGCACCGACCCTTCCAACCCCGACACCGACGGCGACGGGGTCACCGACGGCACCGAATTCAGCATCGGGTCCGACCCGCTGACCGCCGACACCGACGGCGACGGCCTCAGCGACGGCGCCGAGGTCTACACCTACGGCACCGACCCCAACAGCACCGACTCCGACGGCGACGGCCTCGACGACGGCACCGAGGTCACCACCCACGGCACCGACCCGGCCAGCCCGGACACCGACAGCGACAACCTGTCGGACAGCGACGAGCTCAACGTCTACGGCACCGACCCGCTGACCTACGACACCGACGCTGGCGGCGCCGGCGATGGCAAGGAGGTCTCCGACGGCACCGATCCGCTCGACGGCACCGACGACGTCACCAGCGGCGCCGACTCCGACGGCGACGGCCTGACCGACGACGAGGAGGGCGCCATCGGCACCGATCCGCTCAATGCGGACACCGACGGCGACTTCCTCTACGACGGCGACGAGGTCAACCTCTACGGCTCCGACCCCCTCGACGCAGACAGCGACAACGACGGGCTCGAGGACGGCGAAGAGATCAACGTCTACCTGACCGATGTGAACCTCGCGGACTCCGACGGCGACTCGCTGTCCGACGGCGACGAGGTCCTGGTCTACGGCACCGACGCCTCGAACAACGACACCGACGCGGACGGCCTGGCCGACGGCGACGAGGTCAACGTCTACCTCACCGATCCGAACAACGACGACAGCGACGCCGACGGCCTCAGCGATGGCGACGAGGTCACGCTCTACAGCACCGACCCCAACGCCGCCGACTCCGATGGCGGCGGCACCAGCGACGGTGTCGAGGTCACGGTCGACGCCACCGACCCCAACGATCCGAGCGACGACCTCACCGCCACCACCGACACCGACGGCGACGGCCTCACGGACTCCCAGGAGACCGCGCTCGGCACCGACCCGAACAGCACGGACACCGACGCCGACGGCCTCAGCGACGGCGACGAGGTCAACACCCACCTGACCGATCCGCTCTCCTCCGACTCCGACCTGGACGGCCTGAGCGACGGCGCCGAGGTGATCACCTACGGCACCGATCCGAACAGCACCGACAGCGACGCCGACCTCCTCGAGGACGGCGACGAGGTCGTCACTCACGGCACCGATCCGGCCTCGGCGGACAGCGACAACGACGGCCTGACGGACGGGGAGGAGGTGAACACCTACGGCACCGACCCGAACGACAAGGACACCGACGGCGACAGCCTCAACGACCGCACCGAGATCGTCGACCACCAGACCGATCCCCTGACCGCCGACTCCGACGGCGACGGCCTGGATGACGGCGCCGAGGTCAACACCTACGGCACGGACCCCGGTCAGACGGACAGCGACGGCGACGGCCTCACCGACGGTGACGAGGTCACCTTCTACGGCACGGACCCTGCGTCCGCGGACACCGACGCCGGCGGCGTGGAGGACGGCGTCGAGGTCCTGATCGACGGCACCGATCCCAACGATGGCACCGACGACGGCTCCGGCTCGAGCGGCACCACCGACACCGACGGCGACGGCCTCACCGACTCCGAGGAGGCCTTGCTCGGCACCGACCCGACCCTGGGCGACACCGACGGCGACGGCCTGGGCGACAACGGCGAGGTCAACGTCGTCGGCACCGACCCCCTGGACGCCGACACCGACGGCGACGGCCTGAGCGACGGCGACGAGTACAACACCTACGGCACCGACCCGAACAACCCGGACAGCGACGGCGGCGGCGCCACCGACGGCGCCGAGGTCCTGGTCGACCTCACCGACCCGCTGGACGCCACCGACGACATCAACACCATCCTCGACACCGACGGCGATGGCCTCACCGACACCGAGGAGACGGCGCTCGGCACCGACCCGAACACCGCCGACACCGACGGCGACGGCCTGGACGACGGCCAGGAGGCCAACGACTACGGCACCGATCCGCTGTCCACCGACACCGACGGCGACGGCCTCGGCGACGGCGACGAGGTCCTCACCCACCTCACCGACCCGACCAGCACCGACACCGATGGCGACACCCTCTCCGACGGCGACGAGCTCAACGTCTACGGGACCGACCCGCTCTCCGCCGACACCGACGGCGGCGGCACCGCAGACGGCGTCGAGGTCACCCTCGAGGGCACCGACCCCCTCGACGCCAGCGACGACGGCGGCGGCGATGCCGACGGCGACGGGCTCTCGAGCAGCCTGGAGTCCGTGCACGGCACCGACCCCAACAACAGCGACTCCGACGCCGACGGCCTGAGCGACGGCGACGAGGTCCTGGTCTACGGCACCGAGCCGCTGAACGACGACACGGATGCCGACCAGCTCACCGACGGCGACGAGGTCACCCTCTACGGCACCGACCCCACTCTCTCGGACACGGACTCCGACGGCATCAACGACTACCGGGAGATCACCAACACCGGCACCGACCCGCTGGACGCCGACCCGGACGGCGACGGCCTCAGCGACGGTGACGAGGTCGATGTCTACGGCACCGACCCGGCCGACCCGGACACCGACGGCGACAACCTCAGCGACGGCGACGAGCTGAGCCTCTACGGCACCGATCCCCTCGCGGTCGACAGCGACTTCGGCGGCACCAACGACGACGTCGAGATCGCCGATGGCACCGACAACGCCGACCCCACCGACGACTTCGACACCGCCGACGACGACGCCGACGGCCTGACCACCCGTGAGGAGCTCGCGGCCGGGACGGATCCCGCCGACTCCGACACCGACAACGACTCGCTGAGCGACGGGGACGAGGTGGACCTCTACCTCACCGACCCGACCAACGCCGACTCCGACGCCGACGGCCTGGCCGACGGCACCGAGGTCACCGTCTGGGGCTCCGATCCCAACGACGCCGACTCCGACAACGGCGGCGTCGACGACTACACCGAGGTCATCACCGACGGCACCGACCCGAACGACGCCACCGATGACCTCACCAGCGGCGTCGACAGCGACGGCGACGGCCTGGACGACGACGTCGAGCTCGTGCTCGGCACCGATCCCTACAGCGTCGACACCGACGGCGATGGCCTCACGGACTACGAGGAGTACGCCACCACGGGCACCGACCCGACCAGCGCCGATCCGGATGCCGATGGCGTCGACGACCCGACCGAGCTGACCGACGGCACCGACCCCGACAACCCCGACTCCGACGCCGACACGCTGAACGACGGCGCCGAGAAGACCGCCGGCACCGATCCCCTGAACCCGGACACCGACGGCGACGGCCTGGAGGACGGCCCCGAGGTCGACCTCTACAACACCGATCCGCTGAGCACCGACACCGACGCCGACGGCCTCACGGACTTCGACGAGATCGTGCTCTACGGCACCGACCCCAGCCTGGCCGACACCGACGGCGGTGGCGTCGAGGACCTCGAGGAGGTCACCGTCGGGACCGACCCGCAGGACCCGACCGACGACGTCGTCAGCAGCGACACCGACGGCGACGGGCTGTCCGACTCCGCCGAGAGCACCCTCGGCACCGATCCGAACAACACGGACACCGACCTGGACGGCCTGTCGGACGGCGACGAGGTCTCGGTCTACGGCACCGACCCGCTGTCCAGCGACTCCGACAACGACAACCTCACCGATGGCGACGAGGTCAACCTCTACGGCACCGACCCGAACGACAAGGACACCGACAACGACGGCCTCTTCGACGACACCGAGGTCCTGCTCGGCACGAGCGATCCCACCCTGGCCGACACCGACGGCGACGGCCTCGACGACGGCGCTGAGGACACCCTGGGCACCGATCCGCAGAACCCCGACACCGACGGCGACGGCCTCGACGACGGCACCGAGGTCAACGCCTACGGCACCGACCCGACCCTGGACGACACCGACGGCGGAGGCGCCACCGACGGGGTCGAGGTCCTGATCGACGGCACCGACCCCTTGGATGCCAGCGACGACGGCGGCACCACCGACACCGACCTCGATGGGCTCGATGACTCCACCGAGACCTTGATCGGCACCGACCCCAACAACGCCGACACCGACGGCGACGGCCTGGGCGATGGCAACGAGGTCAACGACTACGGCACCGATCCGCTGTCCACCGACACCGACCTGGACGGCCTGAGCGACGGCGACGAGGTCAACATCTACGGGACCGACCCGACCCTCGACGACACCGACGGCGACGGCCTGAGCGACAGCGAGGAGCTGACCACCGGCACCACCGCCACCAACGCCGACACCGACGGCGACGGGCTGAGCGACGGCGCCGAGGTGCTCACCTGGGGGACCGATCCCCTCGCTCCCGACACCGACGGCGACAGCCTCTCCGACGGCGACGAGGTCAACGTCTACGGCACCGATCCGCTGAACACCGACACCGACGGCGGCGGCAGCTCCGACGGCGACGAAGTGCTCACCGACCTGACCGATCCCACCGTCGCCACCGACGACCTGGCCCAGTACACCGACACCGACTCCGACGGCCTGACGGACGCGGAAGAGGCCGCGCTGGGCACCGACCCGAACACCGCGGACTCCGACGCCGACTCCCTCGAGGACGGCGAGGAGGTCAGCACCTACGGCACCGATCCGCTGCTCGCCGACACCGACGGCGGTGGCGCCAGCGACGGGGTCGAGGTCCTGGTCGACGGCACCGACCCGCTGGACCCCACCGACGACTCCAGCTCCTCCACCACCGACAGCGACGCCGACGGCCTCTCGGACGCCGACGAGGCCCTGCTCGGCACCGACCCCAACGACCCCGACACCGACGGCGACGGCCTGAGCGACGGCGACGAGCTCACGGTCCACTACACCGACCCGCTGGTGCTGGACTCCGACGCCGACGGCCTCGACGACGGCGACGAGGTCAACACCCACGGCTCGGACCCCAACTCCGACGACACCGACGCCGACACGCTCAGCGACTACGACGAGGTGATCCTCTACGGCACCGACCCGACCAGCTCCGACACCGATCTGGACGGCCTGGACGACCCGGACGAGCTCGTCACCTGGGGCACCGACCCGCTCACGGCCGACACCGACGGCGACGGCCTCAGCGACGGCGACGAGGTCAACACCTACAGCACCGCGCCGGACCTGGCCGACACCGACGGCGGCGGCACCGACGACGGCCAGGAGATCCTGGTCGACGGCACCGACGCCAACGCCGCCGCCGACGACTACGACACCGCCGACCCGGACTTCGACGGCCTCACCACCCGCGTGGAGCTCGAGACCTACGGCACCGACCCGGACAACGCGGACACCGATCTCGACGGCCTCTCCGACGGCGTCGAAGTCGGCACCACCGGGACCGACCCGCTGAACTCCGACACCGACGGCGACACCCTCTCCGACGGCGACGAGTTCAACATCCACGGGACCGACCCGAACGACGCCGACACCGACAACGGCGGCATCGACGACGGCACGGAGGTCAACACCGACGGCACCGATCCCCTGGACGCGACCGACGATCTCACCAGCGGCGTCGACACGGACGGAGACGGCCTGGACGACGACGTCGAGGCCACCATCGGCACCGACCCCAACAACGTCGACACCGACGGCGACGGCCTGACCGACTTCGAGGAGTACGAGTCCGCACTCACCGACCCGACCAGCGCCGACGTCGACGCCGACGGCCTCGAGGACCCGGACGAGCTCACCGCGGGCACCGACCCGGGCGACCCGGACACCGACGACGACGGCCTCAGCGACTACGACGAGGTGGTCACCTACGGCACCAACCCGCTGGACGCCGACGCCGACGCCGACGGCCTCAACGACGCCGAGGAGATCGCCGCCGGCACCGACCCGACCCACGAGGACACCGACCTGGACGGCCTCACCGACTTCGACGAGGTCAAGGTCTACGGGACCGATCCCCTGAGCGCCGACACCGACGCCGGCGGCGTGGACGACGCCGAAGAGGTCCTGGTCGGCACCGATCCCCTCGACGCCAGCGACGACACCCCCAGCGGCGACACCGACGGCGACGGCCTCTCCGACGCCGAAGAGGCGGTCCTGGGCACGGACCCGAACAGCGCCGACACCGACGGCGACGGCCTCGACGACGGCTCCGAGGTCTCCCTGGGCTCCGACCCGCTGAGCACCGACACCGACGGCGACACCCTGTCCGACGGCGACGAGGTCAACGTCTACGGCACCGACCCGACCAGCACCGACACCGACGGCGACGGCCTGGTCGACGACGCCGAGATCAACGCCTTCGGCACCGACCCGACCAACAACGACACCGACAGCGATGGCCTGCTCGACGGCGACGAGTCCGATGTCTACGGCACCGATCCGCTCGACTCCGACACCGACGGCGATGGCCTCACCGACGGCGACGAGGTCACGATC